>JBALWM010000189.1:0-1570 GCA_036960905.1 Porticoccus sp. | reverse complement strand
TCGGGGATGGTTTCATCAACAATACCCAAATCCTGCAAGATAGATGATGTGACACCCATAGCTTCAGCCGCATCAGGCGCTTTGTCCGAGGTCTTCCATATAATATTGGCGCAGCCCTCTGGAGAAATCACAAAGTAGGTGGAGTACTGCAGCATGTTGAGATAATCACCCACACCGATGGCCAGTGCACCACCGGAACTTCCCTCGCCTATCACAGTACAGATCATGGGTGTTTTCAAACGAGACATGAGGGCCAGATTTTGAGCAATAGCTTCACTAATACCCCTCTCTTCAGAATCGATACCAGGATAGGCTCCGGGTGTGTCAATCAAGGTAATAACCGGCATTTTAAAACGTTCGGCCATTTCCATCAGCCGCATTGCCTTACGGTAACCCTCAGGCTTTGGCATGCCAAAATTACGATAGACTTTCTCGTTGACACCACGACCCTTTTCTTCACCAATCACCATCACGGGCTTACCATCAAGCCGGGCTACACCACCCACGATAGCCTTATCATCACCAAAGTGACGGTCGCCATGCAATTCATCAAAATCTGTAAAAATACGGCTTATGTAATCAGTGGCATAGGGACGCTGAGGGTGACGAGCCACTTGGACAATTTGCCAGGCGGTGAGATCAGAATAGAGTTTTTCTGTCAGCCTGTGGCTTTTTACCCTAAGCTTTGCGACTTCATCAGTAATATTAAGTTGGTTATCGTTACCAACCAGCTGCAGCTCCTCGATCTTAGCTTCAAGTTCTGCAATGGGCTGTTCAAAATCCAGATAATTCAGGTTCATATTGCCTTGTTGTCCCTATATTTACTGTCGAGCAATAGTATTTGCAGCCAAGTGAAGGTTATCCTGTAACCCTCGTTAGGATTCCATCAATTGTACTAACAGTGCATGGTAATTCATAGCCAATAGCTCCTCTTCTAGAACCTAAGATGCACGCTACCTAATCCAAATAACTCCCGGAGTTTATGTAACAAGTCATCCTCTGGCGCTACCAACCATTGCTCTCCCAACGCGATCTCACCCACAGCAGAACCCGAGTTGTAATGAATACGTATGGGACAATCACCTTGTTGATAAGGTGCCAGAATATCTGCCAGCTGCTCAATGCCAGAGCCATTCAGCTTTTCCTCATTTGCGTCAATATCAATACCCTTGAGATAATTCACACGAGCTTCGAAGAGACTTTTAACTTGGTCAGCTCGCATTTTAAGGCCACCGGTATAATCATCCTCTGTAACCTGACCTTCCAACACAAGAAGTGCATCTTTGACAATTTTATCGCGATACTCCTGAAAGGCATCAGCAAAGATGGCCACATCAATCCGACCACTAGAATCATCCAGTGTAACCACGGCCATATTGTCACCACGACGAGTTTTGATAACCCGTAAATCAATAACCAAACCCGCAGCCATCTGTTTATTTCTATCGGGTTTAAGATCAACAATCCTACCGCCCACGAAGTGTGCCAACTCCTCCTTATACTCATCTATCGGGTGACCCGTAAGATAAAGGCCTAGTGTCTCTTTTTCACCACGCAACCGTTCTTTGGA
>JBALWM010000058.1:0-9076 GCA_036960905.1 Porticoccus sp. | reverse complement strand
TCTGATAGTTTGGCCTTTATCTGTGTGGCAATTTTCCGATAATGCTGCGCGGTAACACTGCCTGAATCTGTAATGACGGGTGGAGTACCAGCATCTGTTTGCTCACGAATTTCCAATGAGAGCGGTAGAGAACCAAGAACCTCTGTACCATACTCCGAGGCCACAAGCTGACCACCGCCTTCCCCAAAGACATGTTCTTCATGGCCACACTGACTACAACGGTGAACGGCCATGTTTTCCACAATACCCAACACCGGAATGTTCACTTTATTGAACATCTCAATAGCCTTACGTGCATCCAGCAGGGCAATATCCTGAGGGGTGGTCACAATCACTGCACCCGCTAACTGGGCTTTCTGAGCCAAGGTCAGTTGTATATCGCCCGTGCCGGGAGGCATATCTACGACCATATAATCGAGTTCACCCCAATGGGTCTGAGTAAGAATTTGTAACAAAGCACCACTGGCCATAGGCCCTCGCCAAACCATCGGTGTCTGCTCTGTGACCAGATAGCCCATCGACATAGATTGAATACCGTGAGCTTCCACGGGCACAAAATACTTTTCATCAACGACTTCGGGCCGAGTGCCTTCAGCAACACCCAACATCATGGGCAGACTGGGGCCATAAATATCAGCATCTACAATCCCTACCCTGCTCCCATCGGCAGCCAGTGCCAACGCCAAATTAACCGCTGTGGTTGACTTGCCCACGCCGCCTTTGCCGGAAGCTACCGCAATAATATGTTTCACGTCTTTCAAACCATCTTGAACTGGTGCCTCAGCCATCACTCATCCTCTTACAAACTAATGAAAAACCAAGGGAAAACCGTTATAGTGGCGCCCCTCTACGGTGGCGTCCTTTACAAGGGTTACGCCCCTTTACAAATACCAAATCTTAGCAGTCTACGATCATGACAGAACGCACGACCGAACGCCGAAAAATTCTTGTTACCAGCGCACTGCCTTACGCCAATGGATCGATCCATCTCGGCCATCTGGTGGAGTACATCCAAACGGATATTTGGACACGCTTCCAGAAAATGCGCGGTCACGAATGTTACTACGTCTGCGCCGATGATGCCCACGGTACAGCAATTATGTTGAAGGCTGAGCAGCTGGGTATTACGCCAGAAGCGCTGATTGCTCAGGTGAAGGCCGAGCATGAGGCTGACTTTGGCGATTTCCTGATTGAATTTGACAACTATCACTCGACTCATACGGATGAGAACCGGGAGATGTCGTCACTCATCTACAACCGTCTGCGCGACAATGATCATATTGCTACCCGGGAAATCACTCAGGCATTTGACCCGGAAAAAAATCTGTTTCTAGCAGACCGATATATCAAAGGTACCTGCCCGAAATGTAAGACTGATGACCAGTATGGTGATAACTGTGAGGCCTGCGGTGCCACTTACGCACCCACCGATCTGATCAACCCCAAATCAGCCATATCTGGTGCCACCCCAATTGAAAAAGCCTCCACTCATTATTTCTTTAAGCTGCCAGAGTTTTCTGACTTTCTAAAGGACTGGACCCGTGCTGGCCATGTGCAGGATGAAGTGGCCAACAAGCTGGGCGAATGGCTGGAGAGTGGATTGCACGAATGGGATATCAGTCGTGATGCCCCTTACTTTGGTTTTGAAATCCCTGATGCGCCCGGCAAGTATTTTTATGTTTGGCTGGATGCACCGATTGGCTATATGGCCAGCTTCAAAAACCTGTGCGAAAAACAGGGTCTGGCGTTTGATGACTTCTGGAAACAAGACTCCGAAGCAGAGCTCTATCACTTTATCGGCAAGGATATTGTTAATTTCCATGCCCTGTTCTGGCCAGCCATGCTGACCAGCGCCAAATTCAGGACTCCCACAAAGGTTTGTGTACACGGCTTCCTGACGATCAATGGCAAAAAGATGTCGAAGTCGCGAGGTACTTTTATCAATGCCCGCAGCTATTTGGATAACCTCAACCCTGAATACTTGCGCTACTATTTTGCTGCCAAGTTATCTTCAGGTGTGGATGACCTCGATTTAAATCTGGATGATTTCATCCAACGGGTAAACAGTGACTTGGTCGGCAAGGTGGTTAATATTGCCAGCCGTTGCGCCAAGTTTATTACCAAGGGTAACGATGGCGTGCTATCCAATACTATTGCTGATGAGGCCTTGTGGCAGCAAGCGGTTGGAGCCGCTGATGGTATTGCCGACCATTATGAAAATCGCGAGTTTGGCAAAGCGGTTCGTGAAATCATGTCACTGGCTGATGCGGCCAATGAGTACATTGCCGCAAAAGAACCCTGGAAACTGAGTAAAGAACCCGGCCGCGAGCAAGAAGTCTTGGATATTTGCTCCTTGGGTATTAACTTGTTCAGGGCGCTGATGGTTTACCTGAAGCCCATTCTGCCCGCCATGGCCAACGATGCCGAAGCGTTCCTCAATGACAACCTCAGCTGGGATGGAGAACTACACCCGCTGAAAGATCACCAAATTAATAAGTTCAAACCGCTGATGCAGCGCGTTGAACAAGACAAGGTAGATGCCATGTTAGATGCAAGTAAAGAGGCCCTGACGACGACAGCTCAACCAACATCAGGGACTCCTGCTTCCAGCCCTTTAAGCGATGAACCGCTGGCGGACGAAATCAACTTTGATGATTTTATTAAGGTAGACCTGCGAGTTGCCCTTATTACCAAAGCCCAGCACGTTGAGGGCGCTGATAAATTACTACAACTGACATTGGATATCGGTGGCGAAACCCGCAATGTATTTTCGGGAATTAAGTCCTCCTATCGGCCTGAAGACCTTGAAGGTCGGCTGACCGTATTGGTCGCTAACCTGGCACCACGTAAAATGCGTTTTGGCCTCTCGGAAGGTATGGTGCTAGCGGCGGGAGATAAACAAGGTATTTATCTACTCTCGCCCGATAGTGGCGCTGAACCAGGGCAGAGAATCACCTAGACAAACAACTACCGACGCCATATGGCTTCTGGCTATGCCTTATGGCCAAATGTACTAAGAAGTTAGCGTTTTATACTTATTAGCAGAATTTGCATGCCGCTATAATAGTGAGCTCACTGAGATAAGACTAAATGCAAGAATTTGCCGTTATTCTGATTAGCACCATACTGGTGAACAACTTTGTTCTGGTCCAGTTTCTAGGCCTGTGCCCGTTTATGGGTGTTTCCAGCAAGCTGGAGACGGCTATCGGGATGGCTGGTGCCACCACCTTTGTACTAACCCTGGCTGCCATGTCCAGCTATCTGGTCAATACCTGGGTTCTGATTCCGCTGAATCTGGAATACCTCAAAACGATTTCCTTTATTCTGGTGATTGCCGTGGTCGTGCAGTTCACCAAGATGTTTATCGAAAAAAGTAGTCCGCTTCTCTATCGAGTGCTGGGTGTCTTTTTGCCATTGATCACCACCAACTGTGCTGTGTTGGGTGTTGCACTACAAAATACGGCGAAAGCACATACCTTTGTGGAATCGACACTCTACGGGTTCGGCGCTGCATTGGGTTTCTCTTTGGTGCTGACACTATTCGCGGCGATGCGTGAGCGACTCGCTGTTGCCGATATACCTGCCCCGTTTAAGGGCGCAGCCATCGGTATGATTACCGCCGGATTAATGTCATTGGCCTTTATGGGCTTCAGCGGATTGGTATAGGGGCAAATAATAACGTGTACGACATTATTGCCCAGAACCCACTGTCCGCGGCATTAGTAGCCCTGGTCGGACTCTCCGTCATTTTTGGCGCAGTGCTCGGCTATGCAGCCGTTAAATTCAAAGTGGAAGGTGATCCGATTGTCGAGCAAATCGACAGTCTGCTACCACAAACCCAGTGTGGCCAATGCGGTTATCCTGGCTGCCGTCCCTACGCAGAGGCTATTGCCAACGGCGACACGATTAACAAATGCCCTCCTGGCGGACAAACCACCATCAATGCTATTGCTGACCTGCTCGATGTAGAAGCCCCCACGCTGGATGAAGAGCACGGGGAAGAGAGTGACGTTAAAACAGTCGCCTACATACGAGAAGATGAATGCATTGGCTGTACCAAATGTATTCAGGCCTGTCCCGTTGACGCCATACTCGGTGCGGCCAAACTGATGCACACCGTCATTATCAGTGAATGTACTGGCTGTGATCTTTGTGTAGAACCCTGCCCCGTGGATTGCATCGACATGCTTCCCGTGGCCAAGGGGCTCGGTGACTGGAAGTGGGATATGCCCGTCTCTCCAGAAGATCAGATCAAAGGTTTGGACACCAGCGGAATTATTGCTACTGACAAAATTGCCAGTGACAAGACCGATGGAGATCAGGCTGCATGAGAAAGGTCTGGGATCTGATCGGCGGTGTTCACCCCCCCGAGAATAAACACCAATCGGTACAATCGAGTATCGGTACCTTGCCAATGCCCAAGGAATTGGTCATTCCCCTCAGTCAGCATATTGGCGCACCGCCAAAGCTACTGGTTGCTGAAGGTGAACATGTTCTAAAAGGTCAGGTGCTGGCTGAACCCAAAGGATTTGTCAGTGTGGGTATTCATGCGCCCACGTCAGGGGTCATCAGTGCGATCAGCGACCACCCTATTCCTCATCCCTCTGGAATGGCTGCACGCTGTATTACTTTGATACCCGATGGTGAAGATCGCTGGGTTGAAACCAAGGGAATTGAGACCAAAGGTATTGAAAACTATCGTGAGCGTAGCCCGGAAGAACTACTCAATATTATTCGCCAATCTGGCATAGTGGGTATGGGTGGCGCAGGATTTCCTTCCGCCGTAAAACTGGGCGCACGACAACCGATCTCCACCCTCATCATTAACGGTACCGAGTGCGAACCTTATATCACGGCTGATGACATGCTGATGCGTGAACGCCCTCAGGAGATTATTGAGGGCATAAAAATACTGTCTTACATTCTCGGTGAACCCGAAGAAATTCTGATTGGTATTGAAGACAATAAACCGGAAGCCTACGAAGCACTGGAACCTTACCTTAAGGATACCAATATTGAACTGGTGGAATTCCAAACTCGCTACCCTTCCGGTGGTGAAAAGCAGCTGATCCAGATTCTCACCGGCAAAGAGGTGCCCAATGGAGGACTACCTGCAGATGTCGGTATTGTCTGCCAGAACATTGGTACAACCCATGCCATAAAACGGGCGATTCAACAGGGCGAACCCCTGATTTCCCGTGTGACCACCGTGACTGGTAAAGCCTGTCAAACAAATAGAAATTATCAGGTACTAATTGGCACCCCCATCAGCCACTTGCTCGAACACAACGGCTTCGATGCAAACCAATGCCCCCGGTTAGTCATGGGTGGCCCTATGATGGGATTCACTCTGGAAGACTTGAACATTCCAGTGGTAAAGACCACCAATTGCATTCTTGCACCCACGGCCGAAGAACTACCAACACCGCCACCGGCTCAACCCTGTATTCGTTGTGGCATGTGTGCAGAGGCCTGCCCTGCCAGCCTGTTACCACAACAGTTGTTCTGGTACGCCCAGTCACAAAATTACGAACGACTGGAAGCCCACAGCCTGTTTGACTGTATTGAATGCGGAGCCTGCTCCTATGTCTGTCCCAGCAATATCCCTCTGGTTCAATACTACAGGGCATCCAAAGGTGAAATGCGCAAACTGGCCCAAGAGAAAATAAACTCCGACAGAGCCAGGGAACGCTTTGAGTTCCAGAAAGCGCGCAAGGAAAAAGAAGAGGCTGCGAAAGCAGCCAAACGTGAAGCCCGCAAAAAAGCAGCCGAACAAGCCCGAGCCAAAGCGGCAAGTAACACGGAAGGGAGCAAAGAAGGTAACGCATCAGATAAGACGGCAAGCTCTCCTGCTGATGATATTATCAAAGCAGCCATGGCCCGAGCCGCAGCACAAAAAGCCTCACCAGAAGAGCAACGTGAAAAACTGAAACGCGGTATTAGCAGAGCCGAAAGCCACGTGGAGTCCGTACAAAAAAGACTGAATGGACTGGAACCAGAGGCCACTGAAAAACAGCGCGAACAAGCACTCGCTGCCGTTGAAGATGCTCAATTACGCCTAAAAGATGCCCAACAAAAATTGGCTGATTTGAAACTGTCCACGGATAGTGATGCACCTGATAGTAGTCAACCAAGTACAGAAAAAGCAGTGATGGCGAAAATTCAGGCCAGCCCAAAAGAAGCGTTGGAAAAGAAAATAGCCACACTCAAAGAGCGCATCGCAGTCACCGAGGAAAAAATTGCCGAGGCAGATGACGAGCCTTTAACGGCAGCCCTGAAAAATGGTCTGGAAAAACAACAGACTAAACTAAAAGATGCTGAACAACAGTTGGCCGAAACACCTGATCAATCTGCGGCACAGACTGCCACGCCTGAAACTGAAGACGCTGCCTCCGCTGCCATTGCAAAGGCACAGGCCAAAGCCGCAGCGCAGGCTTCAATGTCTGATGAAGACAAACTAAAGGCTACTGTAGAATCCCTACAAAACCGGCTGAAAAAAGCGCAGGAAAAGCTCACCTCAGCGGAAGAAGAAGGTTCGGAGCATATTGATGCTTTCCGTTCAGGTGTAGAAAAACTGCAAGCCAAACTGACTGCCGCTGAAGCTCAGTTGGCACAAGAGACTCATTAACGGAAACCGCCCATGGCTTTGCTGAAACTCACATCGCCCCACGCACATAGAAACCAGAGCACGGCGAATGTCATGCAGTTAGTGCTGCTGGCGACTATTCCTGGGTTGGTAGCACTCACCGTTTTCTTTGGCTGGGGCACCCTGATCAATATCGTGCTTGCGTGTATGGTCGCTGTCGGTTGTGAAGCTGCGGTCTTGAGACTACGCAAGCGCCCTGTGATGTTTTATTTGAAGGATTACAGCGCCCTTGTCACTGCCGTGCTGTTGGGACTTGCATTACCCCCACTGGCGCCCTGGTGGATTGTTTTGGTCGGCACCGGCTTTGCTATTATTATCGCCAAGCAACTCTACGGCGGACTGGGGTACAACCCCTTTAACCCTGCCATGGTGGGGTATGTGGTTCTGCTGATCTCCTTCCCTGTTCAGATGACTGCCTGGCCAGCACCTTTGCCCCTATACCCTGACGGTGCCAGCGCACCCGGTCTATGGCAATCACTACAAATGGTATTGCCCTTCTTACATGCTGAAGGTATCGATGCCTTTACTGCGGCTACACCGCTGGACACCTTCAAGCACAACACGGGTTTACTGGTGGAACAGCTCTACCAGAAAGATCCGCTGTACAGCCAGGCCAATTGGGCCGGTGTCGGTTGGGAATGGGCGAATCTTGGTTTTCTGGCTGGTGGCTGCTTCTTGCTATACCGCAGAGTGTTTACCTGGCATGCCCCTGTGGCCATGCTGAGTGCCTTAGTCGTATGTTCAGCCCTGTTTTACGATGGCGGCAGTTCCTCAAGCCATGGCTCACCCCTCATGCATCTGCTCAGTGGTGCCACCATGCTCGGCGCATTCTTTATCGTGACTGACCCGGTTACCTCTGCCACGAGTAACCGCGGACGTCTGATCTACGGTGCATTAATTGGTGTACTGATATTTATTATTCGCAGTTGGGGCAGCTACCCGGACGCCGTTGCCTTCGCTGTACTACTGATGAATTTTGCCGCGCCACTTATCGATAATTACACCCTGCCGCGTACCTATGGTCATAAAAAATCGCGCCGGGCTACTGAAAAAGCGACGGAGAAAAAGGACTAGATTATGCTGGGAAAATCCATTCGCTTTAACAGTATTGCACTGGGCCTGTTCGCTCTGGTAACGGCGGCATTGCTTGCCACTACAAATTTGGGCACCAAAGATCGTATTGCCGAAGCCAAGCGTGAGGTAGCCAAGCGAGCACTGCTGGAAATTGTGCCGCTCGAACGACACAACAATGACCTACTCGTAGATACACTGGACATCCCTCCCACCTACTGGCCTACGCTGGGTATTAAAAATGGTCAGGTTAATATCGCCAGAAAGGGTGATGAACTGGTAGCTGTTATTATTCCCACCGTGGCTCCCGATGGTTACAACGGTGATATCCAAATGATTATAGGGATCAATGTAGGTGGTAATATCGATGGTACCGTGGCCGGCGTCAGAGTTATCTCTCACCGTGAAACGCCGGGGCTTGGTGATAAAGTAGACCTCAAGAAGAATGACTGGATTCTTGGTTTTAACGGAAAATCGCTAACGAACCCTAAACCGGAAGGCTGGAAAGTGAAAAAGGACAAAGGCGCCTTTGACCAATTCACCGGAGCAACCATTACCCCTCGCGCCGTGGTACAGCAAGTATTGAAAACCCTGCAATATTATAAGGAAGATCAGAAGCGTCTCCTGAAAGCGGCAAAGCAATCCGCCGTAGTACCATCAGAGGCAACACCTGAAACTATTCCCACTTCAACGACTCCTACTTCAACCCCTGTGTCAGCACCCAAGCCGATTCAGGCAGAGGCATCGACCAATGACTGATATTTCCTATCGCGAAATCACGACTAACGGTCTCTGGAAGAACAACGCCGCTCTGGTTCAACTACTGGGGCTATGCCCCCTGCTGGCTGTTACCGGCTCAGTGGTCAATGCACTGGGATTAGGTCTGGCAACCATGCTGGTACTCACGGGTTCCAACATTGTGGTATCACTGATACGCAAACGGGTATCTGATGCGGTAAAAATACCCGCCTTTGTGATGATTATTGCCACCTTCACCACCTGTACCGAACTACTGATGCAGGCATTCACCTATGAGCTGTACTTGATTCTGGGTATCTTTATCCCGCTGATCGTCACCAACTGTGCCATTCTAGGTCGTGCGGAGGCCTTTGCCTGTAAAAATAATGTCGGCGCTGCTGCCCTTGATGGCTTCATGATGGGTTCAGGCTTTGGCATTGTGTTATTGGTGATTGGTGCCATTCGAGAAATTCTTGGCAGCGGTACGCTATTTGACAACATGCACCTCATCTTTGGGCCTGTTGCTGAAAATTGGACTCTGCACCTTTTTGGTGAAGGTTACGGATTTCTTGTGGCAGTCCTGCCACCGGGTGCTTTTCTGGTTGCCGGTCTGTTGATTGC
>JBALWM010000057.1:1478-9117 GCA_036960905.1 Porticoccus sp. | reverse complement strand
TTGGCCAAGAACCGACCAATAGTTGTCTTGCCGGCCCCCATGGGACCGACAAGAAAGAGATTTTTATTGTGATTAATCAAGTGTCTTAGGCATTAATCAAGCAGGGCTTCATCTATAATTTTTGGTGTGATAAAAATCAGGATTTCCCGCTTTTTCATATCATCCATATTATGCCTGAAGAGTCGACCCAAATACGGGATATCCCCAAGCAAAGGGACCTTCTCTACAGCCTTCACTGTTTGCATTTGGAAGAGACCACCTAGAACAAGTGTCTGACCATCGCCAACAATAGCTTGCGTTTCAATCTCTGTTACATCAATAACAGGCTCACCTGTAGGCAACAGGTCACCCACCGAGTCCTGCGTCACGAGCAAATCCATAACAATCCGACCGTCCGGAGTGATTTGTGGTGTTACTTCGAGCTTAAGTACCGCCTCTTGAAATTCTGTAGAGGTTGCACCGCTAGATGTCGCATTCTGGTAAGGAATCTCTGTACCTGTTTTAATCATGGCCCGCTGCTTGTCGCCCGTCAAAACTTTGGGTTGAGAAACAATCTCGCCACTACCTTCATTCTCAAGTGCACTTAATTCAAGATCCAAGAAAGTATTACCCGTCAAGAATTCAAGTGCAAAACTACCCGCAGGGTTCGTAACACCCAAATCCACATTCAAAGCGTCATCATTCACTAAAATTGTGCCCGTTCCTTGGTTGAAAATTTCAATAGGATTATTTGGGCTTTCAAACTGCTCCAGTGTACCGCCGAAACCAAAGTCATCACCATTGGGAGTACGAGCACCTTGAATCCCCATACGAGCGCCAATTTCTTTCCTAAAGTCTGTATTCGCAATGACGATACGAGCTTCAATTAAGACCTGCCTAATCGGTATATCAATTTCTTCTATCAGGCGTTTAAACTCAAGAATTTTCTCATCAGTATCGGTCAAAATAACCGTATTCGTTCTCTCGTCAACAATAGCTGAACCTCGCTCTGACAAAATACTAGCCGTAGCTGGTCCATCATCGCCACCGCCTCCGCCATCTACATCGAACAACTCATATAACTCTCTGGCATCTGCATATTTTATTCGAATAAACTCTGTGCGAAGTGGCGCCAACTCCTGCAACTGCTTGTTCGCCTCAACCTGTAATCTCTCCCTCTCAGCAATTTCTGCTGCTGGCGCAACCATCAGAACATTTCCTTCCTGACGCTTATCCAGCCCTTTGGCTTTCAGAACAATAGCGAGCGCCTGATCCCAAGGAACATTTTCGAGGCGAAGTGTAATGCTGCCAGAAACAGTATCACTGGCCACTAAATTAAGTTCCGTAAAGTCCGCTATCAACTGTAGTACAGACCTAACTTCAATATCTTGAAAGTTGAGAGAAAGTTTTTCACCCACATACTCAAATTTGGAGTGTTTATCAGTAAGTGCATCTGCCGTTAATGGCTTTACACTGACCACATACTGGTTATTTGTCTGGTAAGCCATATAGTCATACTCACCGACAACACTGACCACGACATTAGTTGTTGAACCATCGGAGCTGGTATCAATCTCTTTTACGGGTGTTGCAAAATCAACCACATCCAATCGTCTGTCCTGAGACACGGGCAGTTCTGTTCGGTAAAAACTTAAGCTTATTTCGCTTCCCGCTTGAGAAATATCAACGCTGACAGAGGGGTCAGAAAGCTCAATGGCTACCAAACCCTCGCCCTGTTCTCCACGACGAAAATCTACATTTTTAACACTGTACTTTGCCGAGGTAATTTTATTCTCAGTAGTGGTGGTAGCGGTCAGTTTATTCCGCTTCTGAGAGACAACAGCATCATCTCCTCCCACCAGAACTGTTAGCACATTTCCCTCGGTCCGAGTTTCGTAAGGGGCTATTTCCAGCATATTTATTATCAAACGCGTGCGATCCGTGGTACTCAGTACAACAGCACTTCTGGCATTTTCAAATGATAAAGCATGCTTTTTTTGTTCCAAGGTACTTTCAACACCAGGAAGATCCAGAACAATTCGAGCAGGGTTATCAATAGTGTAGCCTTCGGGGCTGGGAGGGGTGTCAGAAAATGCCATCCGCACCTCAAATTTACCATCAGGCAATGTTGCAAAATCAATATCTTCGAGCAACACTTTAGCCCACACTTGTGAGGAAACCCCCAGACAAGCAAGCCACCCTGTCAGTACCAGAACACCTTTCAGATACCTTTTCATCTCACTTTCCCCAAACATCTTTATTAGTCCTTTTCTTTCAAGGCCAAGGTACGCGGACGTTCTACCCAGCTACCTTTACCATCGGGAACAACCTCAATCACATCTGCCTTCGAATTGCTCACAGAGATGATACGCCCATGATTTTTACCCACATAATTGCCAACCGTAACACGATGAATACCACCACCACCGTCATTAATAAGTGACCAAAATTGACCATCCTTAGACAGGATGCCTACCAGAGAGAGTGCTGCAAAGTTATAGCTTTCCAAGTATTCTCTCTTACGGCCCTTGTCAGGTGCCGGTACCTTTTCGCTACCTGTCACTGAGTCTGTAAGGGCCAAAGCTAATGGCGGCTCAAAGGGACTACGCATGGCTATGGCGCCATACCTAAAAGTTTTATAGGCTCGAAATGTTGGCAATGGCTCTATATCTCCCACAGGCTTTGCCTTTGCATCTGCCATAAAACGCTGAAGATCTTCATGTTGGCCTCCCCCTGAACACCCCGACAGGATAACAAACCCAACAATCACAAAAAATAAACGAGTCATCTTTGTCATCACTCAGTCATCCTGCGTCTTGTAGCGATACGTTTTCGCTTCGATTTCAAGTGTCTGCAAGCCACCGTCTCCCTTTGATGTCAGGCTGTAATTATGCAGGGTAACAATTCGCGGCAAGCTAGCAACACCACTAACAAAGGCCCCAACATCATGATAATCGCCCAGAGCCACTATTTTGATGGGCAGCTCCACATAAAACTCTGCCGATCGCTCTGGCTGTAGACTAATAGTGGTAATATCAAGACTTGAACCGCTTCCAATTTCAGTAATATCCTCAAGAAGCCCAGGCACTTCAGTATCACTCGGCAGTTGTGCCAGCATCGCATCAAAGAGCTTTTCCACTTCAGCCATTTGTTCACGATAACTTTCAAGGTTAGCCGCCTGAAATGCCTTTTCCTCAAACGTTTTCTTCAGCTGTATTTCTTTACCCTTAACCAAGTCAAGCTCTGCATCAAGCTCCTTAATGTGAAAGTAGTAAGCGCCCGACAGCACCAAAGTAAATGCCAATGCAAATAAGAACACCCTGATCGGCAGCGGCCAAACACCGATACCATCATAATCCAGTTCACCAAACTCAAAACTCCTCATCTGCTGTAAGGATTCGGCCAATGACATCATGCACCTCCTTCAGCGGATTCACTTGACACAAGGTCAACTGGCGCTTTTGTGATTTTTACTCGCATCTCAAATTGGCTGCCATCTTCCCCCAGCGCATCATTATCCTGCACCTTGGTTAAATTTGGCTCAGAAAATTTATACGAAGCATCAAGTCGACGCATCAGGGCAGACACTCTGTTATTAGATTCAGCAAAACCTACTAGGGATATTTGACTTCCTTTACGGATCATCTTTGTAAAATAAACACCGTCAGGTACAGCCCGAACAAACTCATCATATACCTTGACAATTTCAGGTCTGTTCCCTTGCAATTCCTGAATAACCTGCATCCGATCTAGTAGATCTTGACGACGTTTCTTCAGCTCCTGTATCTCTGCAACCTGCTTATCCAGTTTTGCAATTTCAGACTTGAGCAGCTGATTTCGGCTATTTTGAGATTCAATTTGATTGTTAACCACTCTATCCCAACCAAATGCCGCTAACACCGCCACGACCAACACAACAACTATCAGAGACAGAAACTCTTTTTTCTTTTCGGTGCGATAAGCTTCGCGCCAGGGGAGTAAATTAATCTTGGCCATCTTATTCAAGCCCCCTCAAAGCTAACCCTGCCGCGATCAACATTGCCGGCGCATCGTTACTGAGTGCAACAGCATTTACTTTATTTGATACTTCCATATCGGCAAATGGATTTGCAACCATGGTGGGCAAACCCAGCTTTTCTTCAATTTCATCCCGCAGTCCATCCATTGCCGAAACACCTCCAGCCATAATCAACTGATCAATATAGTTGAACTGACTCGATGAAAAGAAGAATTGTAACGAACGAGATATCTGCTGAACAAGTGCCTCCTTAAATGGCTCAAGCACCTCAGAAACATAGTCCTCAGGCAAGCCGCCTTGCTTCTTAGCCTGCCCAGCTTCCTCGAGAGAAAGACCATAACGACGCTGAATTTCTTCTGTAACCTGCTTACCACCAAACAATTGTTCCCGGGTGTAAACAGTCTTACCGTTAACCAGTACGCTGAGGGTCAACATGGTTGCACCCACATCAGCAATGGCTATTACCTGGTCACCGAGCTCTTCTAACTGACTAGCCAACAGCTCAAACGAGCGCTCTACGGCAAACACTTCAACATCGACAACCTTAGGATTTAATCCTGCCATCTCAAGCGCTTCTGCTCTGGAGTTAACATTCTCTAGACGACATGCTGCCAACAATATATCAACTTGCTCAGGATTATTTTCTGAAGGCCCGACAACCTCAAAGTCAAGAGCCACCTCATCGAGAGGGTAGGGAATATACTGATCCGCTTCCAATGCAATTTGAGCCTCTAGGGCCTGATCATTTAATTCTGCAGGCATTTCAATGACTTTAGTGATCACCGATGAGCCGGAAACGGCAACTGCTGCATCTTTGGCTTTCGCTCTGGACTGACTAACCACTTTACGGATCGTATCTGCCAGCGCCTCAACATCATTGATGTTTTTTTCCACCACCGTATTAGGTGGGAGAGGTCTTACCAGATAACTTTCTACTTTGTAGCGACTGCCACTTCTACTGATCTCAAGCAACTTTACAGCTGAGGAGCTAATATCCAAGCCCAACAGACTTTTAGGTTGCTGATCCAGAAAACTGAAAATTCCCATTTTTGTTTTCTTTTCCCCGAGTTACACAAAGCAACTAATCTACAACTTTAACTATTTCCTGCAAGTTTGCAAGTAGTGTATCGACGCTTCCTTTGATCTTATAATAGCACGCTAACAAAAACTGGCTAACCCATGAATAGAACTCTTCAACTTTTTAGCTATACCCTTTGGATCGCTTTTGCAGCCTTAGGTGGTGCCCTTATTATCACTGGTAGCCTATACCTATACCTTAGCCCTAAATTACCCTCAGTTGAAAGTCTTCGTGAGACAAAACTTCAGACACCTTTGAGAATCTATTCACAAGATTCACAACTAATTGGAGAGTTTGGAGAAAAACGTCGAACACCCATCAGTTTCAGCGACATGCCCCCTTTATATATCAGCGCACTGCTATCAGCAGAAGATGATCGGTTTTACAGCCATGGTGGGGTAGATATTGCAGGCCTACTGCGAGCAGCATCTCAACTCATCACTGCCGGTGAAATAAAAACGGGTGGCAGCACCATCACCATGCAAGTTGCCCGTAATTTTTTTCTCTCCCGTAAACAAACCTTCACTAGAAAGTTTAATGAAATATTGCTGGCATTACGTATTGAAGATGAGCTCAGTAAAGAAGAAATACTCACCCTCTACGCCAATAAGATCTACCAAGGGAATCGAGCCTATGGGATAGAGGCGGCGGCACAGGTCTACTATGGGAAATCTATCAGAGATCTCAGTCTTGCCCAGCTAGCAATGATTGCCGGACTTCCAAAGGCCCCATCTGCCTACAACCCCATCGCCAACCCAGACCGCGCGCTAATTCGCCGCAACTGGATTCTTAAACGCATGCTGGATTTACACCATATCAATAATGAAACATACGCCTTAGCCAAGGCAGAACCCGTAACAGCCAATTACCATGGATACCATCTCGAACTGAATGCACCTTACGTATCAGAAATTGCACGCAAAGAAGTTTTAGATATGATCGGTGAAGGCGCTTATATGGATGGCTATCGCGTCTACACCACCATCAACAGCCAGCTTCAGCTTACCGCCCAAAATGCTGTTCAGAATGGCTTGATTGCTTATGACAGCCGACATGGATACCGTGGCCCTGAGAATCAGGTTTTAGAAAAAGACAGCTGGCTATCAATACTGCGAGGAACTCCTGCCTATGGCAACCTTGTTCCAGCAATCGTCACTCAGGTCAACAAGCAATCCCTGACCACTCAGCTTGCATCGGGGGAGTCCGTAGAAATAACATGGGAAAACGGGCTTAAAGGACTACGTCGATTTAACAGCCCCAATAGCCGCTCAGCGCCTATTCAGTCTGCTGAAGAGCTCTTCACTGCAGGTGACCTCATCCGGGTTCGACTCCTTAAAGACAACTGGAAATTGAGCCAACTCCCCAAGGTCCAAGCAGCTATCGTGGCACTCAACCCACAAAATGGTGGCATCCAAGCCTTAGTAGGTGGCTTCGATTTTCGCCAGAGTCACTTTAATCGCATCACCCAGGCAAAACGCCAGCCTGGCTCAAATTTCAAACCCTTTATTTACACCACCGCGTTGGAACATGGTTTCACCACGGCCAGCATCATCAATGATGCCCCTGTGGTCTTTGATGACAGACTACTAGAAAACACATGGCGCCCAGAAAATGATAGTGGCAAATTCTACGGCCCAACTCGTTTCCGTGAGGCGCTTTACCGGTCTCGCAATCTGATATCCATACGTATATTGCGCAGCCTCGGTATCAATCCGGCGATTGATGGCTTAGAGCGCTTTGGTTTTGATGGATCGGCTCTGCCTCGAGATCTATCTCTTGCACTAGGCAGTCATGCTGTCACCCCTCTGAAAATTGCCACCGGTTACGCCATTCTCGCCAATGGTGGCTACCGGGTTGAACCCTACCTGATTGATCGGGTTGAGGACACAGAAGGCAACATAGTCTATCAGGCAGCCCCTCTGACGGTTTGCCACACCTGCAACCAGACTTTGGCAAACACTGAAAATAACAACCTAGCAACCAATGAAACGGTACAACCAGAACAAGAAATGACCACATCAGAATCACTCCCAAAAATGGACGACCTCAACACAGAACTCGGAGTAACACAGCTGTCTCCAGCTCTGTCGACTGACGAAGAACAACCTATCGAACCATCACCAGCAGAACTACAACCACCTGTGGCACCAAGAGTGATTGAACCTCGGGTAGCTTATCTAATCGATTCTATTCTTAAGGATGTAATCCGAAAAGGAACAGGCAGGCGCGCCCGAGTCTTGGAACGCTCAGATATTGGAGGAAAAACCGGCACAACCAATGGCCCAAAAGATGCTTGGTTCTCTGGCTATAGCCCACATATCGCAGCCACTGCTTGGCTAGGGTTTGATCAAAATCTACTACTTGGTCGCGGGGAGTACGGAGGATCAGCTGCCCTTCCCATCTGGATTGATTTTATGAAAACGGCTCTGGCAGGGAAACAGGAAATTATCAGGCCACAACCTGAGGGTGTCGTCATGGTTCGAATAGACCCCAATACTGGCTTAAGAGTGGGACCCGAACACGCCAACGCCATGTTTGAGATTTTCCGCAAGGAACATGTTCCG
>JBALWM010000057.1:0-1378 GCA_036960905.1 Porticoccus sp. | reverse complement strand
GGGACCCGAACACGCCAACGCCATGTTTGAGATTTTCCGCAAGGAACATGTTCCGAAAATGGCCGACAGCAACCCATTCACAACTAATAACAAGACTTCTTCTGGAGGAGCACGTCCCGAAGACTTGTTTTAAAGACTTCTTCTGGAGGAGCACGTCCCGAAGACTTGTTTTATTAGGTGAGAAGTCAGCCTATGACTGAGCACTAAAAGAACGACCATATAAAAGGAGCTGCTCTGCTCCAAAGCCTACAGAGATTTCTCGTAGCGGGTATCCCTTCAATCTAACAGGTTTTGTGGGCATACTTGATAACATCGAAAAAGCTGATGCATTGCCTATAATCGTGAATATTGACTGGAATAACATAGACACCGTTCTACTGGATATGGATGGTACCCTGCTGGATTTACACTTTGACAATTTTTTCTGGCTCACCCACTTACCAAAGCGTTATGCCGAACACCACAATATCTGCCCAAATAAAGCGACTGGGGAGCTTCATGGCCTCTTTAATGATAAACGCGGCACTCTGGACTGGTACTGTCTGGAATATTGGTCCAGAGAGTTGTCTGTCAACATTCGTCAGTTAAAAGAAGAAATCGATCACCTCATTCAAGAGCGCCCCTATGTACTGGAGTTTCTGAAGCAACTTGGAGCCTCCGGAAAGCAACGAGTACTGGTTACCAATGCCCACCCCCTCAGCTTGGAACTAAAGCTCTCTGCCACAGGTATTGAAGACCTATTGGACCACATATACTCATCACACGAATTCGGCCAGCCTAAAGAATCACAACTGTTTTGGCACGCACTGGCTGCACAGCAGCATTTTGACCCCAGTCGAACCTTGTTTATCGATGACTCAATAGATGTTCTCCACTCGGCACAACAATATGGCATTGGGCACCTGCTTGGGATCAATCAACCCGATAGCAAACAGGGCTCAAGAAAAATAGATGGGTTTCAGGCCATTACCCATTTTGATGAGATTCTCCCCAATGGCTAAGCATGACCTTAGCCATCAACAAGTACGCCTGGATAAATGGCTGTGGGCAGCCCGTTTTTTTAAGACCCGCGCCCAATCAAAAACTGCTATCGAGGGTGGAAAAATACACGTTGATGGTCAGAGAGCGAAACCAAGCAAAGAAACAATACTGGGCGCAACCATTAAAATTCGCCAAGGCTGGGATGAAAAAACAGTTGTAGTTGACAACATATCTGACCACCGCCGCAGTGCTACAGAAGCAGCTACACTTTACACCGAAACGGCCCAAAGCATTGCTATACGTGAACAACGCACTGCCGAACGAAAAGCAGCGAACCAATCTCTTTCATATCAGGACCAACGCCCAAACAAAAAACAGCGGCGTCAGATTCACCGTT
>JBALWM010000056.1:0-9282 GCA_036960905.1 Porticoccus sp. | reverse complement strand
CGCTCAAATCCTCAGAGAAGGTTGTGAGTAACTCTTGAGCCAGCCAGGCAGAACGCAGCAGCCAGTTACAGCGGGGACAGTAGAGGATAGAAATACGAGGTTTTGATGACATAAGGTACACTTCCACGTCAGATATTAAAATTTTATTAACAGGGTTTGGGGAAATACGGACTCAGTTCACTGAGCCCTATTCAATAGCCCCAAGATAGCCTTCAGGCAGCAAATATGAAAGGTGTAATACTCGATATTGATAGCCTTGGCCCTGATGATGTGAATCTCGGGCCGATCACTGGACTGCCAATTGAATGGACTATTTATGGAACCTGTCAGTCTGAAGAGGTTGCCGAGTGTATCGCTGATGCGGAACTGGTGTTGACCAACAAGGTGCCTATTGGGGAAAAAGAATTAGCGATGGCTCCCAAGTTACGTTATATCGGTGTGTTGGCCACAGGGACTAATGTCGTTGATCTTGCGGCAGCTAGTGTGAGAAAAGTCGTGGTCAGCAATGTGGTGGGTTACGGTTCTGCATCGGTGGTACAGCACACCTGGGCTTTGATTTTAGCGTTGGCGACACGGTTACCAGATTATAATGTGGCGGCGCTGGATGGGCGTTGGGCAGAGAGCCCATTTTTCTGTTTACAAGATTTTCCGGTTAAAGAGCTAGCCGGAAAAGTGCTGGGTATTGTGGGTTATGGAGAGTTGGGCCGCAGAGTGGCAGAGGTTGGCAAAGCCTTTGGTATGGATGTGCAGATAGCTTCGTTGCCTTGGCGACACGGGGATGATCCAGGGCGAACCCCTTTCGATAGCCTGATTAATCAAGCAGATGTGATCAGTTTGCATTGCCCCCTGACGGAGGAAACCCGTCATTTGATTGGCCACGGTGAGTTGGCAAAGATGAAAAGTACTGCACTGCTGATTAACTGTGCTCGTGGTGGCATTGTGGATGAGCAGGCGTTAGTCGATGCCTTGGAGGATGGTGTTATTGGAGGTGCCGGCATTGATGTGCTGTCGGAGGAACCACCGGCTAACGGAAACCCTCTGCTGAACCCGGAAGTTCCGAATCTGATTGTGACGCCACACTGTGCGTGGGTGGCTCAAGAGTCTCGCCAGCGATTGATTGATCAAGTGGCTGAAAATATTCAGGCATTCCTGGCGGGAAAGCCCCGTCATGTGGTGGGGAGTTAATCTGTGATGGGTGATTTGTTATGTTGGGTCTGATTCAGCGTGTCAGTTATGCCAAAGTTGGCGTAGGTGGTGAT
This sequence comes from Porticoccus sp., assembly GCA_036960905.1. Lineage (GTDB taxonomy): Bacteria > Pseudomonadota > Gammaproteobacteria > Pseudomonadales > Porticoccaceae > Porticoccus. Next base: position 8,023 of record JBALWM010000056.1, on the reverse strand, counting down.
ACCGTTGGGGAAATCAATCGGGGCATTCTGTTGCTACTGGGTGTGCAGCGGGAAGATACTGAGGGTGCTGCTGATAAGCTATTACACAAAGTCCTTCACTACCGAATCTTTCCCGATGATGAGGGAAAAATGAATCTCAATGTACAGCAGGTTGGAGGCAGTTTACTGATCGTGCCACAATTTACCTTGGCTGCAGATACAGGAAAAGGATTGAGACCAAGTTTCACTTCTTCGGCATCACCAGATTTGGCAGAAACGCTGTATGACTACTTTGTTTCCCAGGCGAAACAGGATTCAAAAGAGAATCCCGCTGCTACCTATGTAGCAACAGGTGTTTTTGGTGCCAATATGCAGGTCACCCTGTGCAATGATGGACCCGTCACGTTTATGCTGGAGGGCTGAAGGCTCTGTTTATTTATAGTTAACAAAGCCCTCCAGATTTAAACCTCAAAAGGCGTGTTCAGCTTTTTCTTCACCGGTACCTTGGCGAGCTGCACATACTGAGGAACACCATTTTTATAGGGAGGGTAGTCCTCGCCTTGGATTAATGGTGCCAGGTAGTCCCGGGCTTTCTGGGTAATACCGTAACCATCACGGGTAATAAAGCTGGGGCCCATTTTCTTTTCAATATTGGCCACTTTGTCCAGCGGTGCTTCACCAAGACGCCAGGAATAGGTTTCCCCCTCGTTACGCTCAATGGTCACCATCACTGAATTTTTACCGTCCAAAGCATATTCCACGGCAGCACGACCTACGGCATAGGCCTGTTCCACGTCTGTTGCAGAGGCAATATGGCGTGCAGAGCGTTGTAGGTAGTCGGCCAGAGCCCAGTGGTATTTATAGCCCAGCGCTTGTTTAATCATGCTGGCCAGTGTGGGGGCAACACCACCGAGTTGTTGGTGACCAAAGGCATCGGTACTCATGGAGCCAGAGATCAATGCACCGTCTGGATATTGGGCTCCCTCTGAGGCAACGACCACACAATAACCATGCTGCTCGACGACTTTTTCTACCCGAGTAATAAAGTCTTCACGTACAAAAGGTACTTCGGGGAATAGAATGATATGGGGCGGGTCACCCGCTTTTTCGGCGGCCAGAGCACTGGCTGCAGCAATCCAACCGGCATGACGGCCCATCACTTCGAGAATAAATACCTTAGTGGAGGTCTCACACATGGAGGCGATATCCAGGCTGGCTTCCTTGGTAGAGACCGCAACGTATTTGGCGACGGAGCCAAAGCCGGGGCAGTTGTCGGTAAAGGGCAGATCATTATCCACCGTTTTTGGGATATGGATGGCCTGAATGGGGTAGCCCATTTTTTTCGATAACTGGGAAACTTTCAGGCAGGTGTCAGCAGAGTCGCCACCACCGTTATAGAAGAAGTAGCCAATGTTGTGCGCCTTGAACACTTCTATCAGGCGCTCATATTCCGCGTTGTTTTCATTGTAATCTTGCAGCTTGTGACGGCAGGAGCCAAAAGCACCAGAGGGTGTGTGACGCAGGGCTGCAATGGCGCTGGCGGATTCTTTACTGGTATCGATCAGGTCTTCGCGGAGTGCGCCGATAATGCCATTGCGACCAGCGTATACGTTGCCAATCTTGTCTTTGTTCTCACGAGCCGCCTCAATCACACCACAGGCACTGGCATTAATGACTGCGGTGACACCACCGGACTGGGCATAAAATGCATTCTTTTTTGACGCTGTGTTGCTAGGCATGGTTTGTCTCGACTGGCAGCCCTTTTGAAGGGGGCGAATGATACTGGAAAGTATTCCAGATTTCATTTTTATGTCATATCTTTGTATTTTTTTCACTATTTTCGACACGGTGCTTTTGAAGCCATGGTTTTCAAAACTAAGGATTGCATGGTGGTGAAATTAAGCTATGTTATTCTCAGCACAGGTTTGCAGAATACCTGCTGACCAGGAACAGATTTAACAGGTCGTTAATAGCAATATGCATATTCATATTTTAGGTATTTGTGGCACTTTTATGGGGTCTCTGGCTCTGCTGGCCAAGGCTGCGGGTCATCAGGTAACTGGCAGTGATTCCAATGTCTATCCTCCCATGAGTACTCAGCTGGAGAAGGCGGGTATTGAGTTGGTCGAGGGATATGAGCCTGCACAATTCAACCCGATACCTGATTTAGTGGTCATTGGTAATGCGTTGTCTCGTGGCAATCCCGCGGTGGAATATGTGCTTGATAACCGAATCCCTTATACCTCGGGTCCTCAGTGGTTGGGGGACTATTTTCTCAGAGAGAAGTGGGTATTGGCGGTGGCGGGTACCCATGGAAAAACCACCACCTCCAGTATGCTGGCCTGGATTCTAGACTATGCCGGTATGAAGCCCGGGTTCTTGATTGGTGGTGTGCCGTCCAACTTTGACGTTTCAGCCCGTTTGGGTGATTCACCTTTTTTCGTGGTGGAGGCGGATGAATACGACAGTGCTTTTTTCGACAAGCGTTCCAAGTTCGTTCACTACCGCCCACGCACCGCTATTCTCAATAATCTGGAATTTGATCACGCGGATATTTTTACTGATCTCAATGCCATTCAAACGCAGTTCCATCACTTTGTTAGGACTATTCCACGACAGGGGCTGATTGTGGCACCAGCTGATGATGCCAATTTGCAAGAGGTGCTGAATCGAGGTTGCTGGTCAGAATTGCAGGGCCTTGGTAACGATAGTGATTGGTCAATGACCCTCACTGAAAGCGACGGTTCTGCCTTTGCTGTCAGTTTTCAGGGTAAAAGGCAGGGCACGGTTCGTTGGGGGCAAACCGGGGCACACAATGCTGCCAATGGTTTGGCCGCTATTGCTGCTGCTCGTCATGTGGGAGTGAAATCCATAGTAGCTTGTGAGGCTCTCTGTCAATTTAGTGGTGTGAAACGACGTATGGAAAAACTGGCATCCATCCACGGTGTCTCTGTGTACGATGACTTTGCTCATCACCCAACGGCCATTGCCACCACGCTGGAAGGGCTGCGTAACAAGGTAGGTACTGAAAAAATTATTGCTGTGATTGAGCCGCGCTCTAACACGATGAAATTGGGTATTCACAAAAGCCAGCTTGCAGAGTCCACCAAACTGGCAGATCAGGTACTGTGGTATCAGCCTGATAATATCGATTGGTCCCTAGCAGATGTGGTTACGGTAGGCCCCGTCCCTGCCGAGGTATTGGATGATATTGATATACTGGTTGAGCAAACACTTAAGCAGGCTGGAAATTTGGCACATATAGTGATTATGAGTAATGGCGGCTTTGCTGGTTTTCATGGCAAGCTGGTTCGTGCTCTGGAGGACCGAACTAATGGTTAACTTTAATGGTTGATTTTAATCGTACGATTACACTGGCGATGACTGGTGCGTCTGGTGCCCAGTATGGCCTGAGGTTGCTTGATTGTTTGGTGCAGGCCAACTGCCAGGTTCAGTTTCTGATGTCTGATGCTGCGCGGGTTGTGGTGGAAACAGAGACCGAACTGGATTTGCCAGATGACGATCACCTGGAAGATTTCCTCACACTAAATTTTGATGCTGAGCCGGGACAAATTATCGTTAATAGCGCCAAGGATTGGTTCTCATCTGTAGCCTCCGGATCTGCCTGTCCGAGTTCTATGGTGATTTGCCCCGCCAGTGGAGGCACGCTGTCTGCGATTTCCTGTGGCGCGAGTAATAATCTGATTGAACGGGCAGCTGATGTAGCCATTAAGGAAAACCGCCAACTGATCGTCGTGCCTCGTGAAACACCTCTGTCGGAAATTCACCTGGAAAACATGCTGAAGTTATCGCGGCTGGGCGTCACGATATTGCCGGCAATGCCAGGCTTTTATCAAAATCCTGAAACCATCGAAGATCTGGTGGACTTTGTCGTGGCTCGACTTCTCGACCATCTGGGTATTGAGCAAAATTTATTGCCCCGTTGGGGGAGTTAGTAGTTCGTGGCAAATACTAAAGAACTTTTTGTCCTACTGATACTTTTGCTGGCTGTAATGCTGTGGTCGTGGATCACACCTTACGACAGGGCGACCTGGTGGCTTGAAACCATCCCCGTCATTATTGCTTTGCCTGTTCTCTGGTATACCAGAGAGAGTTTTCCTCTCACCCGTATAAGTTATTACCTGATATTTATCCACGCCACTATTTTAGTGGTGGGGGCACATTATACGTACGCCAGGGTGCCACTGGGGTTCTGGATTCAAGACTGGTTTGATTTTTCACGCAACCCTTACGATCGGATTGGTCATATTGCCCAGGGTTTTATCCCTGCCATTTTGGCTCGTGAAATTTTGTGGCGTAAACGGGTTTTGAATCTGAATTATCATGTTTCATCATCAGGTCATCGAGACTCGTCGTCAGGTAACCAAGGCGGAGGCTGGCTGTTTTTTCTGGTCACCTGTTTTTGTTTGGCTTTCAGTGCATTTTATGAATTGCTTGAGTGGTGGTCTGCGGTGATTGGTGGTGATGGTTCTCTGGAATTCCTTGGTACCCAGGGTGATGTATGGGATGCACAGTGGGATATGATGCTGGCATTGCTCGGTGCTATGACGGCTCAGTTGTTATTGGGTAAATGGCATCATTGTCAAATGTTGGAGGTGGATTAGCTTTTAGGTTACTAAATTTGATACCGCTTAATTCATTACGCCTTCTTATCTAAATCTGTGTCTCTGAATCTGTATTTACACCCGTTGGTACCAGTTAATACCATCCGCGTCTTTTTTTACCGTCATCATTCCACGTTCTATCAGGCAGTTAAGGTGTGCATAGCTTTCTCCGGTTGCAAGTACTAGTGTGGCGTGGGTTATGTTTGATTTAAATATCAGTGGGAAAAAATCGATAACACGTTTTGGTGTGTCAGCGTTTTCGTAGATAACCTGAAGGTCTCTTTCATGATCATCGATGAGTTTTTGTAAACGTTGTGTGGCCCCCCTGAAGGGTAATCCATGGGATGGCAGTATTAAGGTTTTTTCTGGAAGCACCGATTTCAGCTTGTGGCAGGAATCAATCCAGGCTTTCAGGGGGTTTCCAGTGGGTTCAATAGGCCAGACGCTTACATTGGATGAGATGGTGGGTAGCAGTTGGTCGCCAGAGATAAACAACTCAAGTTCTGGGCAGAGTAAACATGCGTGTTCTGGTGAATGCCCTTCACCCACCACCACCTGCCATTGTCGATGGTTAACCGTGAAGCTGTCGTTTTCCTTTAGTCGGTGATAGCTGTTTGGCATGCCACGAATCAGGCTACCAAAGGCACCAAATTTTGAGCGGTAGTAATTTAGCTGTTCTTCATCAAACCCTGCGGCTTGATAGAAATCAACGGCCACATCAGGTGCTTCTCGGTTGCTGTCCTCCAATAATATTCGGCAGTGCATATATTCACTGCGTGACATCCATAGCACTGCATCACTACGGCGACAGAGCCAAGCGACCAGCCCTATATGATCGGGGTGCATATGAGTGCCAATAATACGCTTGATGGGCTTTTTATCGGTCATTTGGTGGTAAAGCGTTTCCCATATATCGGTGGTGGCTTCTGTGGCCAGCCCGGTATCGACAATGGTCCAGCCGTCACTTTCTTCCAGTACCCACAGATTGATGTGGTCGAGTCTGAAGGGTAAGGGCATCCGCAACCAGTAAACCCCATCTGCCACTTCGGTAAGCTTTCCCGGTTCTGGGGGGTGAGAATAGGGATATTCTGGCTTGGAGTTAGCCTTTGAGTCGGTCATAGATTTACTACTAGTCCAGTATTGTTTGCAGCCATGTTGAAATAGCTTTTATTTCTTCCATGCAGACAGCGTGTTCCATGGAAAATGTTTGGTAATCGGGCTTGAAGCCCATCGCGGTTAAATATTTCACACTATTTTGGCCATGAATTTCCTGAACAACAGGGTCGTTGGTGCCGTGGAATATCTGGATGGGTAGTTGTCGATTGGCGGGGTGAATATCAATGGAATTGACGGTGGCAAAATAGGCCGAGAGCGCCAGTAACCCGGCCAGTGGTTTGGGGTAGGTCAATGCTGCATGAATGCCGACGGCACCACCTTGGGAGAAACCGGCGATAATAATGTGCTGGCTATCAATGCCCCGCTCGATCTCCCGGTCAATGAGCGTTTGAATCGCAGTGGCGGATTGTCGTAATTGGGTTTCATCCACCTTGCGGTCAATGTCCATCTCCAAAATATCGTACCAGGCGGGCATGATGTAGCCACCGTTAATCGTGACGGGAATCTCTGGTGCATGGGGAAAGATAAACCGAACGGCCATCTGTTCAGGTAAGTGCAGTTCCGGGACTATCGGTTCAAAATCGTGTCCATCGGCACCCAGCCCGTGTAACCAGATAACCGAGGCTTTGGCGGGCGAGGAAGGTTCAATTTCAATACGGGGCAGGAGATTCATGGGCAGGGGCTTATGATGACTCGTTGGTGGCTTAACTTGTGGATGGGAACCATAGATTATATCGGTTACCTGGTACGGGCAGTAAGGAATTTGTTAACCTCTTAGGCTCATTAGCCTGCCCTGGATACCATGTTACCGATACTCTATTCTTTCCGTCGCTGCCCCTATGCCATTCGTGCCCGGATGGCATTGAAGTATGCCGGTGTGCAGGTTGAGCTACGAGAAATTCTATTGCGGGAGAAACCGCCCCAAATGTTGGCTGTATCTAACAAGGGTACCGTTCCTGTGCTGGTGTTACCCGATGGCTCAGTCTTGGATGAAAGTTATGACGTGATGCGTTGGGCATTGGATATTAACGATCCAGACTGTTGGTGGGACTCAGCAGTGGCCTCAGAGATTGATAGGTTGATTGAGCAGAATGATTTTTCATTCAAGCCGCATTTGGATTACTATAAATATGTAGATCGGTACTCTCAGGACCCTCAAAATCCTCAGCACACCATGGAATATTATCGTACTCAGGCAGAGGATTTCCTTCAAATTCTGGAGGCCCGGTTAACAACGACTCGGTTTTTACTGGGTGAGAAAATAAGTGTTGCCGATGTGGGTATCTTCCCTTTTATTCGCCAGTTCGCCTTTGTGGATAAGACCTGGTTTGATCAGGCGCCATACCCAAATGTACAGAACTGGCTAGCGTATTTTTTGAATTCAGACTTATTTCTGTCTGTGATGGGAAAATGTCCTGTCTGGCAAGAGGGGGCCGCTATACAGTCATTTCCAGAATAGGCAGCCTTTGTTTGCGGCTATTTAAAACTGTGTTCAGGTTGTGGGAAAGCACCTGAGCGTACTTCTTTGGCATAGGCCTTGAGAGCAGTTTCCACATCACCTGTTTCGGTCAGGAAGTTTTTGGAAAATTTTGGCAGTCTGGATGATATCCCCAGCATATCGTAGATCACCAATACTTGAGCATCAGTATTTGGCCCAGCACCAATACCAATGACCGGGATGCTCAGCTCGTTGGTGATTTGTTGTGCGAGGGCCGTGGGTACACATTCAAGCACCAAAATATCGACACCGGCTTCTTCCAGTAAGTGAGCGTCGAGGACCATTTTCTCAGCAGATTGGTCGTCGCGACCCTGGACTTTGTAGCCGCCCAGTTTATTGACAGACTGGGGGGTAAGGCCTAGGTGGCCACAAACTGGAATACCTCGTTCGCTGAGCATGAGTACGGTTTCCTCAAGCCAGGCACCACCTTCCAGTTTGACCATGTGAGCGCCGGCCTGCATCAATAGGGCAGCATTTTCCATGGTTTGCTCCTCCGTGGCATAGGCCATAAAGGGTAGGTCGGCAATAACCAGTGACTTGCTATTGCCACGACACACGGCCTCAACATGGTAAATCATATCGTCCATAGTGACGGGCACCGTACTGCCGTGCCCCTGAATAACGTTGCCCAGCGAGTCTCCCACCAGAACGACGTCAATACCCGCTTGCTCAATGAGCCGTGCAAAAGAGGCATCGTAGGCGGTAATCACTGGAAATTTTTCGCCCTGTTCTTTGAGTGTGTTCAGGGTGTTAATAGTGACCGTTTTCATAAGCCTCGTTCCTGTCAGAGGTGGGGGCGGGGATT
>JBALWM010000055.1:0-9313 GCA_036960905.1 Porticoccus sp. | reverse complement strand
TGGCGTGCTGTTCGGTGTTCATGTCATGATTATAGGCATTTGCACTATTTGGGCGGTTTTGTTCTTGAGCAACCTCGCGTTTCAAGTTCTCTCCAAATATAACGCCGTGCTCTGCGGCGGATTTGGAGCGCAGCGGAAAATGCGTCCGACAGCAGCACCTTGTTAGGCAATTTACTTAACAGCGCTTAGTAATTTGGCATACTGCTTTACGAATAAGGGATGTCGGAATTCCTCCATAGATAGTACCGTCAACTTCTACAGTCCGACATGAAGTTTTCTTACCCACGATCTCGCTACATGATCCGCAGTGACTTTCGGACGCGCGAGCTTCAGGTAGAAGCTCTTCTATTGGCTTGCCATTAAGGAGAATGGCATTTGATTCCGATATATCCTTTGCCGTTAATTTTGTTTCCTTTAGCTTTATCTCCCAGCCCTGTGGTTTACATTCTTCTGCTAGTTCTCCAATGATTTCTTGGAGTGAATTTCCTGTTTCGGAACACCGATTACAGGTCTTGCCTTCCACATCAAGATGCTTCCATTCTATTTCTAGCGTCTTCATTGTTTCTCCTTGTTAGCCTAACTGTTAATTAGGCGGCCCTTGAACACAATCATTTCTGAACATTTACTACTAATGTTGATTAATGAACGTTCATCTTTCTTATGAAATTGGCAAAGAATAACAAAACAACACCCATCAAAATCGATATGAAAGAAATAAGCCAAACTAGAATCTTTGGTTCCAAAATAATTATTATGCCAACCAATATTAACAAGAGCCCAGGAATCATCAACAGATACCCAGAGACCGGTTTTTTTGCCATACCTTTGCACATTGCTGCCATAGGACATATATCTTGATTGCTCATGTTACACCTCGATTTATTATAAAGACGCCTAACGTTTGAGTTCTGCAGATGATAAAAGTGCAGCTTTTGGCCGTCCGCTGGAACGAATTGTTAGACGCGTACTACAGCGCACCTGAAATTAGCCCCAAAGAAACCACGACAAGAAATACTGATACAACTGCCTGTATGAAGCGAATAGTGAGCTGCCTGAGCAGACGTGAGCTGAAATATGCGCCAACAAATGCTGACACAGATGCTGCGATAACAAGTGGCCATTCAATGCTGCGATGTTGCTCAACCATCACCCAACTATAGATGAGCATTCGGGACATATCGACCATGACAGCAAGCACTACACCAGTTGCTACGAATTCCTTTTTGTTTAATCCCGCTTTAAGTAGGAACATGCTTCTGAATGCACCTTGGTGGCCGGACAAACCACCAAAGAACCCACTAATCACGCCGCCATAAGGAAGGTACTTTTTGTTGATTGCAATGGACGAGAATCCTTGCGACAACTCAAGAATGACAAAGGCCAGGATTAGGCTCCCAATGACCAGCTTTACTGGCGACACTTGCAATTTGTTCCCGAAGGCCGTGTATTCAAGTAGCGATGGAACGCCAGACAGCCACCCGAGAACCAAGGCACCCAAGAATGCGAAAACAACCGCCGGGATGCCGAAGCTCAAAAGCACAGACCGTTTGACCTCCTTGCCGAGTAAAGCAACTTTGAACACATTATTAGCAAGATGCACCATGGCAGTAATCGCAATTGCAATTTCAGCAGGAAAGAAGATTGCTACAACCGGCATGAGCAATGTTCCAAGGCCAAACCCAGAGAAAAGGGTCAATGCCGAGGCGAATAGTGCCGCTATTGAAACGACTACGATATCCACTCAACTTCCTCGAGATGCTTCTAACGCTGCGCTCTGCGGCAAATTTTGAGCGCAGCGGAAAATTTGTCCGACAGCAGCGCCTTGTTATGTGTGTTTGTATAATAAAAGGGAGTCAAAACAGTAATACCTTAAAACCTATTATGATGAGTATTATGCCCCCAAAAAGCTCTGCCTTACCTTCTAAGTATGTACCACTTTTGGCTCCAACAAATACACCGAGCCAACTAAATATAAATGTTGTAACTCCGATTACTGCACAAGCAAAGAATGGGTTTACTTCAATAAGTGTTAGTGCAAATCCAGCAGCCATGGCATCTATGCTTGTTGCTATAGCAAGAATTAGCAACATCTTATGGGTGATCTGTGCGATATCCTCCTCTATACCTTCAGAAACTGATTCGTAAATCATTTTCGCACCAACCAGCAAAAGAAGGGAAAAAGCAATCCAATGCGCGTAATCTTCAACCCACCCCAATACGCCTTTACCTCCGAAGAAGCCAATTAAGGGCATTAAGGCTTGAAATAAGCCGAAGTATATTGCGGCTTGGACTGCAAGAGTTCTAGTTTTATGCTCATGCTTTGAACCAAGACCGATGGATACTGCAAAAGCACCCATGCTTAGCGCCACAGCTAAAATTAAAACTTCAATCATTCACTAATCTCTATCTATGCTGCTTAAGATTGAACAAGGTTTTACACATAACGGTTAGTTGAAGGGCGCCGCGCAGTTCGCGGCGTCCATTTTTGAATGTATTGTTATGCATTTCATGACTCGCCATTAATTCCCAACCCATAATATTAGGGGTCGGATTAAAAACTCACATATGCCAACAATCACCGAGTCTATGGCCATAACTGTTCGCTATTTTTCATCTGACCCCCAAATTATGTGCTCTCACTTATCACCATATCCCTGGAACAAACTTGTACCGCACACGGGATGCGTAGGCTTGATAACCCGGTAATTCATCAAACAGGGTTCTGTCTTCCAAGATTGTACGTATGACTGCAATGATTAGGGCTATTACGGCCGGAATCATGACCCACCATGAATCCAGAAACAGGGCAACACAGAAGGAGGAAAATACGTTACCTGAATAACCTGGATGGCGTATATAACGATAAGGCCCTGTGTCGCACACTTGATGCCCCCGATCCTTCTGGATACGGACCATCAGGGAAAAGAAGCGATTTACAAAAATGGCCCATGCCGCTAATAAGTATCCAAGCAGGATGAATAAAAAAGCTATTGTATGGACCCATAGCGGGAAGGCTGTGGTCCACCCATAGTAGTGGTCCAGGCCGGCGACTATGACATGAGGATAGAGTAAGCCAAATCCCAACAAGGGAGCCAATATCCTATCCCAGCTTTTTACATCCTGCTCCCGCCCTAAGCTCATGCGTTCGGCCATCAAGCCAGGATGGTTTCTTTCCGCCAGGGCTCGTCCACCTACACCAACGACAAGAACCATCACGGAAAACACCCACGCCTGCCACCAGCCTAAATCGCGACTGATACCAAAAAGAATAAGCGGCACAAGGAGATAAGCGAAAACAACACCCGCCCACTGTTTGAGCGAGATACTTTCGGCATCTTTTGCTTTTACAGGATCGTTATCCATATTTACGCACCCGTTATTTAATTAGAAACGATTGCTCTCTGACCCAGTTTTTTATATTGCTTCGATCCATGTTTTTTCTTGTACGCATAACAGTTTATTCAAGTGCCAATGGCGCTATATCACTTTGGCTCGCTATCCAAAGCCCACAGGCACGAAAGTTATGATTTTTCAGATTAAAATCAATGTGCTAGACAAAAACGGTGGTTTTCATAACAGATATATAGTGCCTCCCTGTGGTTTTCTCCGCCATTCCCTTTGGCCTACTATCATATTCCTGTATCTATAAATATCAAGGACTTACGATCTTACATTCGGTGATATAGTGCCATTGGCCGCTGATCTTGGGAATTTGCTTTCTACCAAATCTTGAATATACTGTATATACATACAGTATCAAGGCTTTCGACATGGATGACATCAGGCATAGATTACCCGCTAACTCACCACGCTTTCTTGATCAACTCAGACACCACATAAGATCATCTGGATTAGCATATCGTACTGAGCAAACCTATATTCATTGGGTCAAACGATTTATTTATTTTCATGGAAAGAAACATCCTAAAGATTTAGGTGCGGCAGAGGTTGAAGCTTTCTTAAACCATTTAGCAATTAACCGAAATTGCTCACCTAACACACAACGAATAGCCCTAAATGCCCTTGTTTATCTCTACAAGCGTTTCATTGGGCTCGATATTGGTGTTCTTCAGTATTCCCCAGCCAAAACTCACCGACGAGTTCCCGTTGTTTATAGCCGTGACGAAATATCGGCCATTCTTTCACAACTCCGTGGTGTGCATCGGCTTCAAGTTGAATTGATGTACGGAACAGGTCTACGTAGCGCAGAGTTACTATCTTTAAGAATAAAAGATATAGACTTTGGGAGTAATAACATCGTTGTAAGAGGCGGCAAAGGTAATAAAGACCGGACAACTATGCTACCTATGCGGTTGATCCCTGCTCTTGAGCGCCAAATCGATCGAGTAAAAGAATTACATGCTCATGATTTGGAAGATGGCTTTGGTGAAGTTTATTTGCCAGATGCTTTAAGCAGAAAATGCCCAAGTGCCGCAAAACAAACTGCATGGCAGTTTTTGTTTCCGTCAACAAAAATTGGACGTGATCCAAGATCAGGCGTATTACGACGCCATCACTCACACCCATCAGCTCTGAGAAAATAAGTAACAGGAGCCGTTCGAAAAGCTGGGATAAACAAACCGGCAAGATCCCATAGTTTTCGGCACAGTTTTGCGACTCATTTGTTAGAGTCGGGTTATGATTTGCGAACGATACAAGAACTATTAGGGCATTCCGACATAACCACCACCGAAATATATACTCATGTGGTTAATCGCGGAGGCAAAGGCGTATTAAGCCCTGTGGATAATCTGATGAATTGATTAAATGGCTTACAGTTTTGTAAGCAAGCCTCCATCTATATTTATTTAATACCCCAAAATAAGAATGCTTCATGAGATGCCGGAATATTAGTTGCGGGAGTTTTGCGGGGAATAGTCCCGCATTGTTATGCTTTGTGGTGCAAATGTGCTGTGGGCGAACGCATCAATGGTTAATAAAAACAACAACTTACTGATATAGCTACGAATTCATAATGCTGGGGTCGGTGGTTCAAGTCCACCCGTAGCTACCATATTCAAAGGGTTTGCCGGTTAACACCTGCAAACCCTTTTCTTTGCCCATAAATCTCTACACCTATTGGTTGCGTTTTTCCTTACCAGGACTCATGCCTTTGAGGAACTTGAATAGATCGCTGTCGGTGGATAGCACGAGAGTAGTACTTTCTCCAATAATAGAGGGGTAGGAAGCCATGGTGCGGGTGAATTCATAAAACTCCACGGCCTGTGGATTTTGATTGTAGGCGCTGGTATAAATTTCGGTCGCCTTGGCATCGGCCAGGCCACGTATTTCTTCTACCTGGCGATAGGCTTCGGATTGAATTTTGTTGAGATCGCGTACCCGATTGCCCCGTATTCTCGCCGCCTCGCCATTACCTTCAGAAAGAAAGCGTTCAGCGATCTGCCTGCGTTCGCTAATCATGCGATCATAAATTTTTGGCCGTACGCTTTCGTTGTAGTTGATACGTTTAAAGCGAATATCCAACAACTCAATACCAAACACGCCTACTTTTTCAGCGGCAGCGGCAAAGATTTCCTGTTCAACCAATTTTCGCCCTTTCTCAATAGGCACTAATGCACCCATAGTGGAACCCTGTTGTTCCGTGGAAGGCAAAATGGCATCACCAAGAACCGTCGTGTCGAGAAGTGGCACACGGTTTTTAGTAGTACGGATAATTTCAATTAATTCGTGTTTGGCCACAGCATTGCGAGTTTCACTACCGAGAATATCGTCCAGCCGAGACTGCGCACTGCGCTCATCACGCAAACGCAAAAAATACTGTAAAGGATCGACAATTCGCCAGCGGGCAAACAAGTCCACAGAAATGTACAGTTTATCTTTGGTGGGCATATCTGATGGCGCACCGTCCCATTCCAGTACACGTTTATCTATGGGATTAACTTCCTGGATAAAGGGTGTTTTGAATTTAAGACCGGCTTCGGTTACAGGCTCTCCCACAGGCTTACCAAATTGCGTAATGATGACCTGCTCAACTTCGTCGACGGTATAAATCGAACTTCCTAAGACAAACACGCCTACGAGCACTATTAACAATAACGCAAATGATTTTATGCTTTTCATGGTTGTAGCCCCTTTTGCCTATCGAGATTAAGCAGCGGCAATAAACCAGGCATATCATCGTCTACCAGAATTTTAGACTCTATGTTTGGCATAACAGTCTGCATGGTTTCAATGTAGATACGACGGCGAGTAACCTCTGGTGCTTTCTGGTATTCGGTAAACAATGCGTTAAACCGTGCCACATCACCTTCGGCTTCATTGATACGCTTGAGGCGATAACCATCGGCTTCACGGATGCGCTGATCTTTTTCACCCTCAGCCAAGGGAATCACTTTGTTATATTCCCGCCGCGCCTCATTAATGAGTTTTTCTTTCGACTGCTGAGCCTGATTAACTTCGTTAAAGGATTCTTGTACGGGTCGTGGAGGGTTAATATTTTTTAGCTGTACCTGATCGATACTGATTCCCATCACATACTTAGTCGATAGCTCCTGCATTTTGACCAGCGCTTCCACTTCAATTTCCTGTCGGCCAATGGTAATCACTTCGTCCACGGTTCTATCGCCGACGACTTCACGCATCACTGATTCGGATACATACCGGAGAGTTTCACCAGGTTCGCGAACCTCGAACAGAAATTTGACGGGGTCAGATATGCGATATTGCACAACCCATTCTACTAGTGCGGCATTGAGGTCGCCTGTGACCATCTGGGTTTCCCTTCCACCGTCGCGCGCGCCTTGGTAAGGATCACGAGCACCCGGTGTAGAAAAACCAAACTCCTGCTTCAACTGCCGTTTTACAGGCACAATCGTGGCGTTATCAATGCCCAAAGGAAGCTTAAAATGTAACCCTGGAGGTACTTCTTTGAGATACATGCCAAACCGCTGTACCACAGCGACTGAATCACTGGGCACGGTGTAATAGGCAGACCAAAAGCTTAGGGCTATCAGCAAAAAGATGGCAAAGGCAAACAACCCACCAAAACTGCCGTCTGGAGTTTTTCCCGAGCCACCTCCTCCGAACAAACTTTTTAATCTATCAATGGCCTGTTTAAGGGCCTGCTCAATATCGGGTGGTGATTGGGGTCTACCCCCCCATGGGGCACTAGAATTATCATTTTGGGACGGCATTAGATCGCCTTTCAGTAGGAACAGCCAAAATTGGCTGTTCCTACTTCATTGGGGTAGATTATCTGTTTACAAGGCAAGATGAGTGAACTGCCCCTCCATTGAACCACTTAGGCATCACCGGAAGACCTATTCGTAATAAAAGCCTGTTCCCCACTTGTACAGCGATACAGTAAAACCCAACTATTAATCAGGTGTTACTGAATGCTGCTTATATAGAGAAATCGCCACAACTATTTGATTTAATACAATTAAATAATGACCAGACAATTTCATGATGCTGGGGTCGGTGGTTCAAGTCCACCCGTAGCTACCATATAAACCAAAGGCTTACATGCCATTTAGTCGGTGAAAGCAAGATTGCCAGGAAGCCAGGCTGCGAATGGGCCATGGCTTGCAACAACCATGAACCTTTCCTGCATAAGGGAGCAGTTCAGTGAGTGGTTTCACGGAGGGCATCGAGAAAACTTTCTACCCAGCGGCTAAGCGTGTTTGTCCGCAATTTCTCCATCATGGCGGACCAGCGTTCGATGCGCTCCTCTCGGGGCATCTCCAGGCCCCGTGCAATGGCATCGGCAACCGCGTCGAAGTCCAAGGGGTTGATGATCAGTGCCCCGTCCAATTCCCGTGCCGCGCCCGCGAACCGGGACAGCACCAGCACCCCGGGGTCATCCGGGTTCTGAGCGGCCACATATTCCTTGGCAACAAGGTTCATACCGTCCCGCAGCGGCGTTACCAGCCCGATCCGGCTGGCCCGGTAAAAGGCGGCCAAGTTCTCACGGCTGAAACTCTTGCTCAGGTAAGTGATAGGCAGCCAATCGAATTCGGCGAAACGTCCGTTGATAAAACCGGCTTCGGCCTCCAGCTCATGGCGTATTTCCTTGTATTCCGGCACTTCGGAACGTGACGGCGGTGCGATCTGTATCAGGCTCGCCCTGCCGCGGTAGCTGGGATAGCTTTCCAGGAAATGCTCGAATGAATGAAGCCTCTCCAGCAAACCCTTGCTGTAATCAAGGCGATCCACGCCCAGGATCAGGGAGCGATCGCCATAGTGCTCAAGCAGGCGCCTGGCGGTAGACGATTTGGCGGCCTTTGCCCCGGCTTCCTCATACACATCGGTATCGATGCTAATGGGGAAGACACCTATACGGAGTGTACGACCATAGGCATGGACCCTGTTACCATCCATGACGCGACCTTTCGCCTCAAAGGTGATGTAGTCGAGAAAGGCGCGCAGGTCGTTCTCGGTCTGGAAGCCAATCAGGTCGTATGCACACAATGCACGTACGAGCGTGTCATGGGATGGCAAGGCGGTCAGGATTTCCATGGCCGGGAACGGGATGTGCAGGAAAAATCCCATAGGCTGGCTGACGTTGGCCCGGCGCAGTTCCTCCCCCAAGTGGATGAGGTGATAATCATGGACCCAGATCAGGTCGTCGGGCTCGATCAGGGGTAAAAGCCTGTCGGCAAACATCGTGTTTACCTGCAGATAGCCCTGGTAGTTCTGTTTGCTGAATGCCGTCAGGTCGAGGCGGTAATGAAACAGGGGCCAGAGAGACCTGTTGGCAAAGCCGTTATAATATTCAGTGTAATTCTTGCGCGAGAGATCGATGGTTGCGTAGGTGACCGGCCCAATCTTGGTTATCTCTGGCTCTACGGGAGTATTCGACGAGATCTTCCCGCTCCAGCCGAACCAGATCCCCCCTTTTTCCTGAAGCGCTTGCTGTAGAGCAACAGCCAAACCGCCGGCTGCTGCCTTCTTGTCGGTTGCCTTGGCAATCCGGTTGGATACTACGACGAGACGCCCCAACGCACCCCCCCTTTTTTACTGTCCCTGTTCGGAAGGGATCGATTGATCAGGAGTCTCAGAGCATACTTCTTGATATTGCTCATGGATTTCCTTGTTCCTCCTTGATTGTGTCAACCGACGATGGTTGACTCGTAAGCCCTCAGAGAAAAATTATCCGAGTCTGTGGCGGGACCCGTCAACCTCAACCTAATTTAAGGAGCGCTTCCCCTCGCGACCAAAGCCGCGACTTCCCACCACGGTACCAAAATGCGAGACTGTGTACTAGTTTTACAATATGAGCTGAGCGGGGTAGAGGCGGAGCAATGGCTGAGAAAATCACATTTTCCGTCATCAAGACAGATATCGGCAGCTA
>JBALWM010000054.1:2957-9874 GCA_036960905.1 Porticoccus sp. | reverse complement strand
GCCCGGTTGACTGCTTTTACGAAGGCCCTAACTTCTTGGTGATCCACCCTGATGAATGTATTGACTGCGCTCTCTGTGAACCAGAATGTCCTGCCGAGGCCATTTTCTCGGAAGACGAACTACCAGAAGATCAGCAAGTCTACTTGGAGCTGAATACCGAATTAGCAGAAGTGTGGCCCAACATCACCGAGAAAAAAGAGCCACTTCCCGATGCGGAAGAGTGGGATGGTGTAACAGACAAGCTACAATATCTGGAACGTTAGTACCTGGAACATTAACACTTCAAACACAGACATTAAAAAGGCGGCTATTTAAGCCGCCTTTTTTGTACCTTCTATTTCTTGTAGCTGCTACTTCTAATAATTAGGAGCTACTGATCCATACACTCGAAACAATTCAAATACAGACCTCGTGGGTCATTGAAATTGACCAGCAGTTCTAATTTCTTTGACAGTCCATAGAAACTCGATACCAAACTGGTCGGCAACCATTTTTCAGGCAATGCTGAGACCAGCACACCCACCTGACCACCCGCGAGTTCTTGCATGAGCTTCTCTGAAAAATCCAATGGCGGCTCTATCCGTTCAACTTTATAGCTATCCAACTCGGCCACTTCAGCAGCAGCGACAATGGCTTGCTGTAGGCTACCCAGCTTATCCACCAACCCCAGAGCTAATGCCTTTTCTCCAGTCCAGACCCGGCCCTGTGCTACCTTATGAATTTCATCTGGTGTCCGGTTTCTGGCCTCAGCAACCAGGGAAAGAAAACGGTCATAGACATGATTGACACCAGATTGAATCACTTCTTTTGCCTGGGGTGACATGGGCCTGTCCAGCCGGAAAAAGTCAGCCATCGTTGTGGTGCCAACACCGTCGCTGTGGATACCCAAAGCCGTCAAACTATCTTCAAAGGTGGGAATAATCCCAAATACACCGATGGAACCCGTAATCGTCGTGGGACTGGCCCAAACCTGATCTGCACCCATGGCAATCCAGTAACCACCGGATGCCGCCACGGAACCCATAGAAACAATGACAGGGATGCCTGTTTGTCTGGTGAGAGCCACTTCCTGACGAATCACTTCAGAAGCAAAGGCACTGCCTCCAGGACTATCAATTCGTAATACCAGTGCCTCAACCTGAGTATCATCACGAGCCTGCTTAAACAGCTCAGCCAAACTATCACCACCTACCGTGCCCGCATGCTGCTCACCATCGAGAATCATGCCTTTAGCGACAATTAACCCAATCTTGGAGGACTCAGGCTCTAACTGTAAGGCATCTGCTCGACGCAAATGACCGAGATACTGGTCAACATTAATATGCAGATAGTCACCCTCATCGTTGATACCCGCTAGCTGTTGAAGTCGAATCCGCATTTGTGGCCGTGTTGACAGCTTATCCACCAAACCCATTGCAACGGTTAGTGCTGAAGCATCATCATCATGCCCAGCCAGCTTTTGGCCTAGATTGTTGACGTAGTCATTGATCGCATCAGCTGGCAAATCACGTAAGGTTTCTACCCGGCTGGTATAAACAGACCATAACGTACTGAGCCACTCCGTTGTGTGTTCTCGGGATGCGGCGGACATATTGTTGCGGGTGAAGGGCTCAATGGCATCCTTATAGGTGCCAACTCGGAAAATATGTAGATTGATATGAAGCTTATCGAGCGCTTCCTTAAAGTAATTGGGGTAGTTGCCATACCCCGTCAGCAATACTGTCCCCATTGGGTTGAGATGAATTTCATCGGCATAACTGGCCAGGTAATACTGCTCTTGGGTGTAGTTATCACCTACAGCAACAATGAGCTTGCCACTTTTCTTGAAGCGAGCCAGTGCATCACCGATATCTTCCAGCTTGCTGATGCCACCACCAATCAAGTAATCCAGCTCAAGAACCAAGCTGGTGATCCGATTATCATGGGTTGCACGATCAATGGCCTCAATCAGATCTGATACCAGCGTTTCGGCATCAGAGGGGCTGCTCTGTTGCATAATCTGGGTGAGTGGATTCACATAGGTCTTTTGCTCCACAAGAAAACCACCTGGCGCGACTCTCAATGCTGCCTGCTCTGGTAGTGGCTGAACATCACCCTGAATAAAGCTCAGCGCCAGCCCAACTAATATCAACAAAAAAGCAATATTAATAAGAGTCCTAACAACACTCAGCAAGCCACCAATCAACCGGAAAAAACGTCGAATCAGTCCAGGTTTATCACTCATGTCATATCATCCTGATAAAGAGAATATTGCTTCCAGCGACTGAACATCATCGCTGCATTAAATAGCACCACCAACAGCACCACTTCCGCCACATCAAATGCGTTGGCATCCGCCTTAAACAGATTAGAAACTGTCACCACAAAGTAAAGTAGCGTCACAAAACACAGCATAGATATAGTTTTATATCGTTCGGCATACAGCCCTGGAACAAGGATCAACAATGGTAAAAAGGTGAAAATCATCAGACTAAGGGGCATGCCTGTTGTTAAACCATTGAGCAACAAAACCACGAGCAATAGCAAAAAGCTGCACCAGGTGAGCTGACGACCAATGCGTAATTTTTTGCCGAGATTAGGAATTACTTTTGTCATTATTTATCCGATAGTTTTATAGCCAGACCCGCCACACGTTTACCCAGAGCTACACAAAGTTCGATTTCTTCTGAGCTGAGATTTTGAGTGCTATCACCGGCTTGGTGAGATGCACCGTAGGGTGTCCCGCCACTTGTGGTGGTATGCAATGCTTGCTCACTATAGGGGATTCCCGCCAGTACCATGCCGTGATGCATCAGCGGTAACATCATGCTCAACAGCGTCGTTTCCTGGCCGCCGTGAAGTGACCCTGTGGAGGTGAATACCGCAGCTGGCTTGCCAATCAATCCACCGTTAAGCCAGATATCACCCGTCGTGTCTAAAAAGTACTTCAATGGTGAAGCCATGTTGCCAAAGCGTGTGGGGCTACCCAGGATCAAACCAGAACAATCACTCAAGTCATCGTCTGAGCAATAGATATTGCCCTCAACAGGAATCTCCGGCTCACTCGCCTCAGAATTGGGTGACACCGCAGGAACTGTTCGAAGCCGCCCTTCAAGGCCACCCAACTCAACCCCTCTGGCAATATGTTCGGCCATAGCACGAGTGTTTCCGTAGCGTGAATAGTAAAGCACTAGAACATGCGGCATTAGAGAATATCCAACACTTGCTCAGGTGGACGTCCCAATGCTGCTTTCTCACCATTAATGACGATGGGCCGCTCTATGAGTTTTGGATTAGCCACCATGGCATCAATCAACTGCTCTTCGCTGAGACTGTCATCGGCCAGGTTATTTTCTTTGTAGGCATCCTCCCCCTTGCGCAACAGCTGACGAGCCGGGATATCCAGCTTCTGAAGAACCTCTTTCAAGGCTTTTGCATCAGGTGGTGTTTCCAGATACAGCACCATTTCTGGCTCGATACCACGCTCTTCTAATAGGGCCAGTGTTTGTCGAGATTTGGAACAACGGGGATTGTGATAAATGCTAACCATAATCTTTGTGTAGAATACCCTTAGTGATAATGAAAAATTCTGAAGATAAAAACGTATTCTAGCTGGAAACCAGCTACCGGGGCCAGACGAGGTGACCAAGTGTCGTTAACACCAAAAGAACAATTACAAATGGCGGGACATTTCTTTCTCTATCTGGGAAGGAGTTTTGTCAGTGATGGCTGCCGCCAGAGCGCTGCAGCGCTTACCTATATGAGCCTGTTTGCTGTCGTACCCTTAATGACATTAATGTACTCCATGTTCTCACTTATCCCCGCCTTTCAAGGGCTGGAAAACCAGGTGCAGGAATTAATTTTCAGTAATTTCGTCCCTCAAAGTGGAGCCGAAGTACAGCAGTATCTGACTGAATTTTCCAGCCAGGCTCGCAAACTGTCTGTGGCGGGTGTGGTTATTCTGCTCCTCACTGCCTATCTGATGCTGACTAATATTGAGCAGACCTTTAACAACATATGGGGCACCGTGGGTAGTCGTCGCGGATTATCGAGCTTCTTGCTCTACTGGGGCATTCTGAGTCTTGGCCCACTACTATTGGGCATTGGCCTGATGATGCACACCTACCTCGTCTCCTTCCAGTTGTTGGTGGACGAAGTGGATGTCCTCGGCATCACTGCTTTGATATTTAAAGTTTTGCCGCTGGTCTTCACCTGGGCGGCCTTTTCCTTGCTATTTATTGCGGTTCCCAATTGCAAAGTATCTACCCGCTATGCCTTGATTGGTGGGCTGGTTACCGCCATCTGCTTTGAACTCGCCAAGGTTGCCTTTGGGACATTCATAGCACACTCAAGCTATACCTCAGTCTACGGTGCTTTCGCTGTTTTCCCTATTTTTCTGATCTGGGTTTATCTGATGTGGATCATCGTACTCGGTGGTGCCGAACTGATTCGCGCCATGGAAACGTTTAAAACTGCATGGCAAGGACTTGACTACCCCGACCTGGTCGCGGTGTTAATTATTCTTTGGGAATGTTGGCGCAAGCAGCAATCCGGTGGCTCCCTTTCAAATAGGGATATCATCGATGCCGGACTCGAAGAACAGCACTGGCGGCGACTGCGCGACCTACTGCTGGAAAACCATCTATTGGCAGAGACCGCCACAGGACGCTATGTACTAACCCGCGACCCCAACCATCTTCGTCTAGCCGATCTCGCCAGTCTCAGCGGCCAGGGTGTCGGCATATTGCCCAGCACCAATGCCACGGAAACATTAGAGAAATACCCTTGGTTCAACAAATTATCCGGCATTTTAAATAGCGCCAACCAACAACTTGAAGAAACATTCTCCCCAACGATTGCTCAGCTATTTTCCGAGGAAACGATTAACCTCAAAGAGGAGAACCTTAATGACCAAAATAGCTAGCCTGCTTTTTGGTTTTTCCCTCCTATTACTGAGTGCCTGTGCTGATCGGGAACCGAGCTACCCACTACTCAGTGGCGGTGAAATACGGTTTTCAGAATTACAGGGGGAAATGGTTTTTATCAATTACTGGGCGGAGTGGTGCAAACCCTGCCGTACCGAAATGCCAGAACTCAATGAGTTTCAAAAGGTGTTGGGTGACAAGGTTCGTGTTCTGGCCGTTAACTATGATGGCATTCAGGGAGAGCAATTGGCACAACAAGCCAAAGCAATGGGTATCGGGTTCTCAATATTAACCGAAGATCCTCGTATGCAGTTTGGCATAACACCCAGCGGAGCACTCCCGGAAACATTGGTAATCGACCAAAGAGGCCAGTTTCAGAAAGTGCTACTTGGCCCACAAACTGTTAGCGGCCTGAAGCAGGTAGTTGCCGACCTTACGGATGACACCGACTACCCATCCACCCCTAGTCAATAGGACTGAACCCTCCCCATAGGAGGTATGTTTGAGTTCATACTGGATTGATACAGTCATACCATTCTGCTCAAGTAGCCGTAGCCACCATGACCGAAACGACCAAATACCCGGGGTATTCTGATGAGAAACTGCCGAAAATTCTATATTGATGGTGAGTGGGTTGATCCCATTAAGGCCAATGATTTCCCCGTAGAAAACCCTGCTACCGAAGAGCAAATTGCCGTTATTTCTCTGGGCACAAAGGCCGATGTAGACAACGCCGTTACTGCAGCCAGTATTGCTTTTGAGCATTTTTCTCAAACCAGTCGTCAGGAACGGCTGGCACTTCTCGAAGAATTGCTGGCTATCTATATGGTCCACTATGACGACATGGCCAAGGCTATTCATCTTGAAATGGGTGCACCCATCAGTTTTTCCCACAAAGCACAGGCAGATTGTGGTCGTGGCCATATCCAGAGCGCCATTGATACGCTTCACCACTATGAATTCGAACATCACCTTGGCAATACGCTGATTGTTAAGGAGCCCATTGGTGTCTGTGGTCTTATCACCCCATGGAATTGGCCCATTAATCAGATCGTATGCAAAGTGGCACCAGCTCTGGCCACAGGTTGCACCATCGTATTAAAGCCCAGTGAAATAGCGCCCCTTAGTGCTCTCTTATTTGCTGAAATGATTGATCAGGCGGGCTTTCCGCCCGGCGTGTTTAACCTAATCAATGGTGATGGCTCCACCGTGGGAGCAGTATTGGCAGAACATCCTGATATTCAGATGATCTCCTTTACCGGCTCAACCCGTGCAGGAATCTCTGTGGCAAAAGCGGCGGCTAACACCGTCAAACGTGTGACACAGGAGCTGGGAGGGAAATCCCCTAATCTACTACTGGACGATGCAGACTTTGAAAAAGCCGTCAAACGAGGCGTATTCCTCTGTATGGACAACACGGGGCAGTCCTGTAATGCACCCACCCGAATGCTGGTACCGCGCTCACGCTATGAAGAAGCGGTCACATTAGCCAAAGCCGCTGTAGAACATGTACAGGTAGACCTCCCCAGTAAAGAGGGACGACATATAGGCCCACTGGTGAGCCGAGTGCAATACGACAAGGTACAACAGTTAATACAGTCTGCTCTTGATGAGGGCGCTAGATTGGTCGCTGGAGGACCGGGAAAACCAGAGGGATTTGAAACCGGTCATTACGCGAAACCCACCGTATTTGCCGATGTGAACAATCAAATGACCATTGCCAGAGAGGAAGTCTTTGGACCGGTACTGGTGATGATCCCTTATGGGGATGAGGAAGAGGCTATTCAGATCGCCAATGACACCCCCTACGGTCTAGCCGCTTACATCCAAACTGGCGATACCGCTCGCGGTCAACGTATCGCCCACCAACTTCATGCTGGTATGGTAAGAATTAATCATGCCTCTCACAGCTACAACGTACCCTTCGGTGGTTACAAGCAGTCTGGTAATGGGCGTGAGTGGGGTGAATACGGGTTTGAAGACTATCTAGAAATAAAGGCTATCTGTAAATAA
>JBALWM010000054.1:0-2857 GCA_036960905.1 Porticoccus sp. | reverse complement strand
GTGGGGTGAATACGGGTTTGAAGACTATCTAGAAATAAAGGCTATCTGTAAATAAAGGCTATCTGCAAATAAAGACCATCAGCACCTGACAACTACCAGTCGAATACCTGTTTAACAAACGGGATACTGAGCTTACGTCTCGCCTCCAGCGAAGCGCCTTCCAAGGTATCAAGACAGGCCATCAATCCACTGAGATCTCGTGCCGTTCTGTTAATAAGAAACCTGGCGACATCATCACCCAATTCCATACCCCGGCGAGAAGCCCTGAACTGGAGAATCAACGTTTTAACATCATCATCGGATGCCTGTAGCTGAAAGACTGGCCCCCACCCCAAACGGGACTGCAGATCAGGCAATTGCAAAGGAAGTTCTCGTGGCGCACAGTCTGCACCTACCAATAATCGACCATTGGCCTGCCTTACCCTGTTATACAAGCTAAACAAGGCCTCCTCCCAAACAGGACGACCAGCTACCAATTGAATGTCATCAAGACAAATCAATGGCATGTGTTCCAGGTTTTCGAGCAGTTGATGTGGCGGATAATCCAATAGCTCAGCCAAAGGTAAATACTGTACCTGTAGCCCATTGGCCGCCGCACGGTGGCAGCTCGCCTGCAAAAGGTGAGAGATCCCACTATCCTGTGGCCCCCAAAGGTAGACAAAGGATTCTTCCCCAGACATTAGCTGACGACGTAACAGCGCTATAACCTGGCTCTTATGGTCTTGGTCCAGAAGAAAGAAGTTTTCAAAGGTAGCATCGTCATTAAGATTGATACTCAGACTGAGTTGACGGGGCACTATTGCCCTCCCCAGCGAAAGCGATAACTCTTGATTGAAGAAGGCACATTGGGTGTAGGTAGATTGGTTTCAGCTGATGGCTCATTGGCTTCAGAAGAAGCAGCTGCCTCAGAAGAAGGAACTGCGATTTCCGAAGTAAGGATAGGAGTACTCATATCATCCATTTTCGTCATACGCTTATCCCTACGCAGGGTATCCAATAATAACGGCACCTCTCCCTCAACAAAAAGCCGAAGCCCTACACGGTCCGCATCCACATAATCCACCGTCAGGCGATGCACAACCTCCAACGAGGCAAAGTACGTCGTTGCCTGATCAAAGGTTTTATAGTCGTTGATATTTTCAACCTGAACCAGCAACTCTTCATTGATTGATTTGGGTATATAGGCGTAACGACTCGCCAAGCTATCGACTACCTCAGGTACAACCTTGCTCATTAACTCAGGTAGGCTGTTTGCTACGATACTCCTGAGATCATCATCGCCATTAAGGTTCAACAGACGAGCTCCTCGCCACTGACCCGTAGAGCTTTTGTAAAACCTCAACGCCATCCATGATTCTGTATTGTATCGTTCTGTCGCTGCCGCCAACGCTACCTGATTAAAATTCCAGGCACTCTCTGGGGATAAAATCTGTCGATCCTGCAAATCCAGAAGGGGCGATATCAACGGCGCCCCACGCTCACCCATGAGTGTCCCGAGGGTGTCTACAGCACTGGGTATCATCTCAGAAGAAACAAAATTTTTGCCATTTACAGAATCATCAATGACTAACCACACCAATAACCCGGGCCTGTCCGATGGCCATACCTGCAATTGATTTTGCCGCAATAAACGATTGATCGATGCTTCATCAAAACTCAGACTCATACCAGTGCCCGGTTCTGAAGATAACCGCTTTTCCAGCGGGTCTTGATAATGGACGTAACCATACTCAGTCACGTAACGCTCGGCATTAGAGAAGGTTTCGGTGGTATTGATATTGGACAGCACTTGACTGTCACCAGTCACCTTAACCAACACCTTGCCCAGACCAACTCTCATGGCCCGCAATCGCTCACCCGCCCCTTGGTTAGACACTGGCACCACTGTTTTATAAAGGTCTGTTACCGGCTCAGCTGACACGGGCAATGAAAATAAACCCATCATAAACAGGTAAATCAGGGCATTTATGGTAATGAAGCGATTTTTCATGGCGCGATTGTAACAGCAGAGGGTAAATAGACCCATTATCTGACTGCCAGTTCTTTGCTTTTCATATAAAATACCCGCTCTTTTAGTCCGTTCCATAATTAAAGGCAACCATAAGGCAACGTATGAGCGACCAACAGCCAATCCCCCTCAGTTATAAAGATGCCGGTGTCGATATTGATGCAGGCAATGCACTTGTGGATCGTATTAAACACGTTGCCAGGAAGACACGCCGACCTGAGGTATTAGCAGGTCTGGGCGGTTTTGGTGCTCTTTTTAGTCTACCCAGTGGTTACGATGAGCCTGTGCTGGCATCGGGTACCGATGGCGTTGGCACCAAACTAAAACTGGCCATGGATTTGGAACTGCACGACACCATCGGTATTGATCTGGTGGCCATGTGTGTCAATGACCTGGTGGTCTGTGGAGCCGAACCGCTTTTTTTCCTCGACTACTACGCTACCGGCAAACTGAATGTAGACATGGCAGCATCTGTTGTTGCGGGTATCGGCGAAGGTTGCCTTCAGTCTGGATGCTCTCTGGTGGGTGGTGAAACCGCTGAAATGCCCGGCATGTACGAAGGCGAAGATTATGATCTCGCAGGCTTCTGTGTCGGTATTGTCGAAAAAACAGACATTATCGATGGCAGTGCCGTACACGTTGGCGACACCCTGATTGGACTCGCTGCCAGTGGTCCGCACTCCAATGGCTACTCACTGATTCGTAAAATCATCGAGGTCTCTGGTGCCGATGTTCGCAACGATTTGGTCGATGGTGTACCTCTAGGCGAAGCTCTGATCACCCCCACTAAAATTTATGTGAAATCGATTCTGGCACTGGTGGATCATGCCCACGTACCTGTACATGCTA
>JBALWM010000053.1:0-9892 GCA_036960905.1 Porticoccus sp. | reverse complement strand
ACTACTTTTGTCCGGTATCTTGAGGCTTCCTCAGCTTCCTTGAATGGCCCTATACGGGTTTTTATCGTCATTTTCTGTGCCGGCTTCAGCTGTTTTGGGCCATCCAGGTTGGTGCTGCTTTCGACCATATAGGCATTGGCCATTTCCGCCAGTTGTAACTTAACGGATGTGACCGTCACGGGGCTGTTGTTTTGAACCACGATTCTCAGATAGCCATCGTCGCCCACATACGCTTTGCTGGCGATATATTTATGGGGTGCTGTGGCAAGCTCCAAGACGGCCAGTCGACTCTGGGCTTTCTTGGCCAACTCATCGTTACCTTGAGCGGCAGTTTGGAAATAGCGTACAGCGGTTTGTTTGTCGCCGCTGTCCAGTGCGATTTCTCCGAGATAGTAGCTGGCTGGAGGGGTGGGAAGTAATTGATAGCTTTTTTGCAGGTCAGCTTTCGCGCCAGTTTTATTATTCCGGTCAAAGCGAACCAGGCCGCGATACAGGTAGGCGCTAAATAAGTCTGGGTTTTTGCGAATGGCCGTGGTGAAGGCTTTTTCTGCATTGGTTGAGTTTTTCTTCATCTCCCATGCGTGCCCACGCAATTCCCAAAAAGAGCTTTCGTTAGGCTGAATTTTGATGGCCTTGTCGAGCTGTGCCAGTGCAGTTTCGGTATCTTTCGCATTCAATGCTTTGATAGCGGCTTCTTCAGCGTCATAGGCCGGCTTATCACGCTTCAATTGGGCCATTTTTTGCTGGTAGCGAGTTCGATTAGTGGCACCCTTTGGCAGGGTGGCGGCTTTGGTACGGTTGGCCTCCACGCGTGCCCGAGAGGGTGGGTGGCTGGCAAACATGCCATTGATAAAATCTTGCTGGCGGCCTTCGCTCAATTTCACAAAAGCTTGCTGCACTCTAACGGCGCCGTAGGGGTCGTAACCGGCTTTGGCGAGATATTCCATGCCGTAAGCATCGGCTTCGAGCTCATCATCTCTTCCATATTTGGCCATCCAGGCAGCAGCACCCATTTGTGCCATTTGTGCTCCGGTTTCACCCAGGCCATAATTTCCACCAACAGCACCCAGGGCGGCGGCACCAAGACCTATGAACGTACCCCGTGTCATTTGTGCGGCGCTGTGGCGAGCTGCGGCATGGACAATTTCATGGCTTAATACCGAGGCGAGTTCGGATTCATCTCTCAGGTGAAGTAATAACCCACGGTTGACGGCAATCTTGCCGCCCGGCAGTGCCCAAGCATTGGGGGTGGAGTTATTGAGGACGACGAATTCATAGGGGAGGCCAGGTCTGTCGCTCACTGCAGCCAGTTTTTTTCCCACCTCTCTGATATAAATCTGCAAATCAGGGTCTATGTAGTAGCGGCCGCCCTGAGATTGCTGTGAAGGGCCGTAATTACTGGAGCCTAGAGCAACTTCCTGCTCAGCAGACATCAGAGAAAACTCTGTTTCACCAGTTACCGGGTTTACCGAACAACCGGCGAGAGCAGCTGTCAGAATGGTTACGGTGAGAAAAAGTTTAAGAGCCCGGTACATTGCAAATTCCTTCTGGCTGATTGTGGTGAATGAGTATAATGAACGATCTGTTTGTGTAAACGGTTTAGCCCCCAATTGGATGACCTATGTTAATCGTAATTTCTCCCGCGAAAACACTGGACTACGAAACCCCTGCTACTACAGCTAGTCATACCCTACCAGATTACCTGGAAGATTCAGCTGAGCTGATCACTCAGTTAAGATCACTGTCGCCACCGGAAGTGTCTAATTTGATGGGTATCAGTGAAAAGCTGGGCGACCTTAACTTTGGTCGTTTTCTTAACTGGCAGTCAGACTTTACACCCGACAACGCTAAACAATCGTTGCTCGCTTTCAAGGGTGATGTGTATACCGGGTTGGACGCAGAAAGCCTCTCAGAAGACCAACTGCAGTGGGCGCAGAATCACCTGCGAATTTTATCGGGCCTCTATGGGTTGTTGCGTCCGCTGGATTTAATGCAGCCCTACCGGCTAGAAATGGGCACCAAGTTTGTGAACGGACGAGGCAAGAATTTGTATGAGTTCTGGGGCGATAAAATTACCGATGGTTTAAACCAAGAGATTAAGATGCAGAATACTGACCTGCTGATTAATCTGGCATCTAACGAATACTTTAAATCCGTTACACTGGGCAAGCTCAATGCCGATGTTATTACCCCGGTATTTAAAGACTGGAAAAATGGCAAATACAAAATCATTAGCTTTTATGCTAAAAAAGCACGGGGTTTAATGAGCCGCTATATCATCGAAAACCAGATAGATGACCCTGAGCAAATCAAGCAGTTTGATGTGGCTGACTATGCCTATCAGCCTGCTATGTCATCCGCCCGAGAATGGGTGTTTACCCGTGAGGGTGCGGAATAGCTGGAATCAGAATAATGGCGGAAAAACCTTTTTCCCAAGCCTGTGAGAATAATCAGCAACCTATTCTAGAGGCGTTGCTGCGGGTATTTTCTGACCGTAAGCAGGTATTAGAAATTGGTAGTGGCACGGGCCAACATGCAGTGTATTGTGCGCCCCGGTTACCACACCTGATATGGCAGACGGCTGACCTTGAGGCTAATCACCCGGGGATCAACATCTGGTTAGACGAATCCTCCGCAGAAAATCTCCGTCGCCCTATTCCTCTCAATGCCGATCATTCGCCTTGGCCTGTAGGTGCCGTAGATGCCATTTTCACCGCCAATACTTGCCATATCATGGCTTGGGAGTCGGTGGTGAATTTGTTTGCTGGTCTAGACTCGATACTGGCACCCGGTGCCATAGTGGCCATTTATGGACCCTTTAACTACAACGGTCTGTTCACCAGTGACAGCAATGCCCGGTTTGACCTATGGTTGAAGCAGCAAGTGCCGCATCAGGGGATTCGTGATTTTGAGGCGGTAAACTCTCTGGCAGAAAATATAGGGTTAGCGTTGGTAGAGGACAATCCCATGCCGGCTAACAATAGGTTACTGGTATGGAAAAAAGATTAAATTTCGAATTACTCACATTAAAGATGCCACCATTAGTGCAGCTGTTAGTTGTAGCTTTAGTGATGTGGTTGGTCGCTCGTTTGCTGGATACGGGAGAGACTTACTCCACATGGCAGGGGTTATTGTTAATCTTGTTTCTTGCCGCCGGGGCTACCATTATCTGCGTAGCAATTATCACGCTATACAAAATGGGCACAACCATTGATCCTCGGGACCCAAGCCAAACGAGCAAGTTGATCACCGTGGGAATATTTAGTTATTCCCGGAATCCGAACTACCTGGGTTTGTTATTGATACTCATCGCCTGGAATATTCACTTATACAGCCTTTATGCCTGTGTAGGGTTGCCCCTGTTTATCTGGTTAATCACTAAGCTTCAAATTATTCCTGAAGAACAACAGATGGGGGCAAAGTTTGGTGTTGAGTATTTTCATTACTGTGAAAAGGTTCGGCGCTGGGTTTAATGTAACCACAAAAAGCCATCCAAACTTTGCTTACAAGACCTTTAAATATAAGGAGTAACTGACATGATCGATATGAATACGTTAACTGTTTTTTTGGGTTGGTGCTCGGTGATCAATATTGGTGTGCTTCTTTTTTCGACGATTATGTTGGTTTTAATGAAGGGGCCTATTTCGAGTATTCACAGCAAACTTTTCAATGTCCGTCAGGATGATATTGTGCCTGTGTATTTTCAGTATTTAGGTAGCTATAAAATCGCTATATTTATCTTCAATCTTGTTCCGTATATTGCTTTAAAAGTAATGACCTAAATTTCTAGGCGTTAACTCACAAACCATTTAGCCGGCCTTTTCACCAAGAGCCGACTAAACGCTTATCTGAAAATCAAAAACTAGAATATCGGATTTTAACGAACGATACGTGTGATCTTTGACCCTTCAAGGCTTAGGTTGAACATCAGTCCTTTGTTGGAAAAAATAAATCCGATAATAGGTTGCTGAATGGTATTGGTATCAATTTGTCCGCCGGCACCAATGGTCGCAATGGCAACACTACCATCAACACCAGCTTCCCAGCCTTCACTGTTTTGGAATTGCTGAAGAGCGGCATCGGTCATAAATAAAATAATTTGTGACTTGATCTGAGCGCCTAGCTGGAAGCCAAAAGAGGCTGCAGCAGTATTGTAATAGCCGACGGTGGAGCCGCCCACTTTCAGGACGCCCTCGCCATATTCTCCGCCAATGCCAAAGCCGGCCTTGTAGACTTTGGGAAATACCAGCATGCCTTTAGCCTGTGAGGCAAGTTTGGCCCCAGCCGTTGTTTCTTTCGGAAACTGTTTTAAGGCCTCCTCTACATACAGATCGATTTCCACCTTGCTGTCAGCTTGGACGGATGCAGAAAACCCAAGTTGGGCAATGAATACTAGTGCCGCTAATTTGAGTGTGGGGATAAATCTGAGTGTTTTCATGAGAGGTGTCCTTGGAGGCCATTTTTTACAGCATAGCAATATAGATTACTGCTTATCGGACCTGTATGGCAATTGTTGTTTTGCTTCGATTATATAGTGCCCAATATGTTGTTTTTCTTGGGCCAGAAAACGACGTATAGCCGCTGAAAATTCTGGGTGTTTAATCCAGTGGAGTGAGTGGGTCTCCACCGGTTCAAAGCCCCGTTTAATTTTGTGTTCGCCTTGCGCGCCAGCATCAAAGCGTGACAGACCACGTTCAATGGCAAATTCAATACCTTGATAGTAGCAAAGCTCGAAGTGCAGGGAATCGCACTCCCGAATGCACCCCCAATAACGGCCATAGAGGGTTTGGTTGTCATAGAAAAACAGTGCAGCAGCAATTTTGTTGCCTTCCTCATCTTGAGCGACAGCCATCATTAACTGGTCACCCATTACTTGCCCGAGTTGTTGAAAGAAAGCCTCAGTGAGATACCCACCAGTGCCGTTACGTTTCAAATAGGTGCGTTGATACATCTGATAGAAAAATGCCCACCAATCAGAGGTGATGCGTTCTCCCGTCAGACGCTGAATGGAAAGGGCCTGTTGGCTAACAGAGCGACGCTCTCGATACAGGTTCTTCCGTTTTCTTGAAGAGAACGTGTCGGTAAAATCTGCGAAATCTCTGTAATTGGCGTTAATCCAATGGTATTGAACGCCGGTTCGAGACATCATCTGTGCCCCTGCCCCTGCCCCGGCGGTGGCGAGCGGTTGGTTGGGGAACAATAGATGCCAGCTGGACAGATTGTTGTTTTCAGCTATTTCCTGAATGGTGTTGAACAGGCTCGGCAGTACATCCGATGGCACGATTCCTGATCCCAGCCCTAATCGAGGGCCTGTAGCCGGGGTAAAGGGCACAGCAGTTAATAGCTTGGGGTAATAGTCGAGGCCGTGATTTTGGTAGGCGTCGGCCCATGACCAGTCAAATACATATTCACCCCAGGAATGGCTTTTCAGGTAGAGCGGTAACGCGGCTATGGGTTCACCGGCCTGTTCCAGCAATAGGTGCCTTGGTTCCCAGCCTGTTTCAGTACAAACACTGCCTGAAGATTCCAGCAGCGATAAAAAGCGGTGTTGCAGGAAGGGGTAGTCATCGGTAAACAGCCGGTCCCACTGAGTTGAGGGGCATTCGTCAATGGATGAGAGTATCCGGGTATCGATGGTCATGTTTTTTCTTTAGGGGGTTTGGCGCGGAATACACATGGCTTTTTCAGCGAGGGCCATACTAATTATGGTTTGAGTATGGGGAAGCGGCAACTAAAGCGGCTGCCCTTGCTCAGGGTTGTGGTAATGCTGAGGGTGCCGCCGTGATGCATCAGTACATGTTTGACGATGGCAAGCCCCAAGCCAGTACCTCCAGTACTTGAAGCACGACTTTGATCCACCCGGTAAAAGCGCTCCGTAAGACGGGAGATATGTTTCGGATCGATACCGTTGCCGTCATCAGAAACTTCGATGAAGTTGGCGTTACTGGTTGCGTAGCTCTTAATCTGGACGGTAGTTCCTACAGGGTTGTGCTTGATGGCATTGAAGACCAGGTTAGAGAGGGCGCTATAAAGTTCTTTCATGTCGCCATTCAGCACCATCTCTTCAGCGCACTGCAGTTCTATTTTGTAGTTATCGGTGGCGATTATGCGGGCATCTTCAGCGATTTGCTCTAATAGAGGTGTTATTTGTATTGGTGTGTTGGGTGAAGACTCTTGGGTAGATTCCAGTTGTGAGAGCATGACTAAATCATTGGTCAGTGCATTCATCCGATCGGTTTGCTGCTGCATTTGATCGAGAGCTTTTTTCCAGTGGACGGGAAGGTCTTTGTCTCCGCTTTGAAGAGAGTCTTGAAGGGTTTCTGTATAGCCGGACAATACAGTCAAGGGGGTACGCAGTTCGTGAGATATATTGGCCACAAAATCTTGGCGCATTTGTTCCAGGTTGCGCAGCCGGGTGATGTCCTGAACGACCAGTATGATGTCGCCATCGCCAAATTCTGCCGCAGTGAATAACAGGGTTTTACTGGGATTTTCGGGAGAGGTGAGTTCCAGCGGCGTGTCCAGTGCCTGGTTTTGAATAAAGGTGACAAATCGGGGGTCGCGAACCAGATTGATAATCGACTGCCCGCGATCACTCTTTTTCAATCCTAATAGTTGCTCGGCAGCGGGGTTCCACCACTCGAGCACTCTGTCGACTGATAGAGTAAGTATGCCGTCTGCCAGTGCCGAGGTGATATTGCGGACACGCTCTGATAAGTTTCTACGGCTTTGCTTGGCACGTTCGTTGCGTTTTTGCATGCGATAAAGAGAATCGCCCATATCACCCCAGACCCCACCGGCCTCGGGTGGAAGTCCAGTGCAGCCATGATCAAGCCAGTCATACAGTTTTGAGATGTGGTAGAAGGTCCATAACATGTAGAGGCCACCACCCACCAGCAAGGAAAGTAGCAGGTAGCCATTCAGAAATCCGAAAATGAGCAGAAATATAGTGAGCAGAACGATCCGCTGTATTTCTGCTTGAAGCCCTCTATGCAAGTGGCTGATTCCTATTCTTCAACGACCTTGGTGGAGAAGCGGTAACCCGCGCCCCGGACAGTCTGAATGAAGCGGTCGTGCCCTTCAAGTGATATCGCTTTGCGCAGGCGGCGGATATGTACATCCACCGTACGCTCGTCCATGTAGACGTTGCCACCCCATACATGGTCGAGTATTTGATCTCGGGAATAAACACGTTCTTGATGGGTGAGAAAAAAACTCAGGAGCCGGAATTCCGTAGGCCCCATCGTTACGGGCTGATCGGCAATGGTGACTCGGTGGCTGATTGGATCAAATCGTAACCGACTAACTTCAATGGGCTCTTGTGGAAGCTCAGATTCAGCGCGTCGTAATACGGCATTGATGCGGGCAATGAGTGCTCTAGGTGAAAAGGGCTTGGTAATGTAGTCGTCAGCACCCACTTCAAGCCCTTGAATCATATTGTCCTCGGCAGCTTTGGCGGTGAGCATGATGACTGGAATGTTGTTAGTCAGTTCATCTCGCTGTAATCGGCGAATCAGCTCAATGCCACTGGTTCCAGGCATCATCCAGTCCAGCAAAACCAGATCGGGGTGTTCATCAATGATCATGGCATGGGCCTGTTGGGCATTCTCTGCCTGTAGGCAGTCGAAGCCAGCCACATCAAGTGCGGTGCTGATCATATCGCGGATGGCGGGTTCATCATCTACAACCAGTATGGTTTTCTTACTCATAGCCTTGTTAATAGTCCTGTTTACAAGCGTTACTTGGAAAGCCTATTACATGACGCTGTTGTGACAAACAGATGACAATACCGGGCATATGATAGATTTCCTAACCAGTAGCAAGTTGGTAGTCGAGAGCTAAGCCAATAAATATCACCGCACCCACATAGTGATTGTTGAGAAATGCCTTAAAGCACTTGTCTTGTTCACGGTGGCGAATCAGGAATTGTTGGTAAAGGAACAGTAGACCGGCTGCCAGCAAAGAAAGGAAAAACCACAGGCCTCGGCCAAAATTCATTCCCGTCATGGCAAGTGCAACAAGTACGAGTATTTGTAAGGTGGCCGTGATCGGAATATCCATATCGCCGAACAAAATGGCGGTGGATTTGACACCTATTTTTAAATCATCGTCACGATCAACCATCGCATAAAACGTATCGTAGGCTACGGTCCAGAGTATGACGGCCGCATAGAGCGCCCATATCTCAGTGGGTAACTGGTTAGTTTGGGCGGCAAATGCCATGGGAATACTCCAGGCAAAGGCAGCACCGAGTACCAGCTGAGGCAGATGAGTGTAACGTTTCATAAAGGGGTAACAGGCGGCCAGCGCTACACCCACAAATGCGAGCTTGATAGTGAATGGGTTGGTGAGCAGCACCAAGCCAAATGCGGCGAGACATAACAGGGTAAACAGCAGTAGTGCTTCTTTGGCCGTGACGCTCCCGCTGGCCAGGGGGCGGTTTTTGGTTCGCTCCACATGGCCATCTACCTTGCGGTCAGCAAAGTCATTAATCACACAACCGGCAGCGCGCATCAAGATAACGCCGGGTATAAAAATCAGCAGGTTTTTAGTATCTGGCACACCCCCTGCGGCAAACCACAGGGCCCAGAGTGTTGGCCAGAGTAACAACAAGGTACCGATGGGCTTGTCCACACGCATTAATCGGAGAAAATCGGTTCGTCGTTTTCTGAAATGACTCATACAGGTACTAGCGATAAATTAGTGTGGTGTTAGCGGCTTATTGTACGGCCTAAATCCGGGTAAAAACATCTCGCTGACCAGCAGAGGTTTTTGGTCGAGGTAGAACACTGACCGGCGTCCCCAAACCATTCCCTGAAAAGCCGCTGATAGGCCGGGTAATTTCAGGGTGTCTGTATGTGTACAGGTAATGTCGATTGGACCACGCTGCATGGAAACATCATTGAATAACAACGCGCCTAATGGGCGGTTATCCAGCTTACGCAAACTGCGTAAGCGACCAGCGAGGGTGGTCACCGGAATAATGCTTCGGGCATAGACCCAGGGTTCATTCTGACCATAGAGGATCACCTCACGAACGAGTGCTCGCTGTCGGGAGGGAATACCTAACGCGTGGCATTCGGATAAATGTGGTAGCGCCATACGTTGGTGGAGTACTTCAACACGAAACTGACCATGACTGGCATGGATAAGTCGCTCGGTGAGTGAGCCTCGATCAAGGAGCCAGTTTCGTAATGGCATGGGTACAGCAGCACCCGGTACACGCCGATAGCTGTGCCAAGTTGGCTCAAGATGAAACTTGCGGTTAGGAAAGCGTAAAGCGGGCAAAGTTGTGGCCTGTACATCATTGATCGCAGAGTATTCTAACCCAGAATACAGTCCTGATATGGCTTTTATAAGCTATAGAGAGCACGACTAATCAGTCGATAGCGAAGTCACCAAGAATAAGAGATCGATAGCGATCCATACTCATGGGGTTTGTCCTGCTCTTCAAATTCACGAGTGCGGAATACTTTGGCATAGGATACTTTCCAACCGCTGATAAGAAAGCTGAACCCCACGGCCGCATCGGCCACATAAGGCCGGCGATCTACGCTGTGGCTATCTTCAAAGGTGTTGCCGTCCAGAAAAATATCCCGTGCGACCGCCCGGGAATCTACAGAGATGAAGGCATGTAAGCCGCAAATCATCTTGCCACAGTGTCTTACATCACCTTTGCCGGGGGCACTGTTATCTCCGCCGGGCCTGACCGCGGCGGTGCCAAAATCTTCTGGTAGTTGCCAACCAATGCGGTATTCACCACCCAGGTTGAGGTAGGTGGCCACATTACCAAGACTGATACCGCTGTGGGCAATCACATCCTGATGGGGCCAGCTGTCGGTGAGTTTGAAGCGGTGCTTGTGTTCATAGACAAATTGCAGCCCCAGCTCAT
>JBALWM010000052.1:0-10009 GCA_036960905.1 Porticoccus sp. | reverse complement strand
CAGAAAATGCTCTGGCTATAGGGTGCAGAGAACCACTTTCAAGCCCTGCGGCCAACTGTAGCAGCCGCTCCGCCGTAATGTCGGCCAGCGGAACAACATCGGCTATGGACATATTCCCCAGCGTCAGAGTACCCGTTTTATCAAAAATCAGTTGATCGGCAGATGATAAGACTTCCAACACATGACCGCGGCTGACCAAAAACCCACGCCGCCGGAGTTCACCCGTAGCCACGGCCATTGCCGCGGGCGTTGCCAGTGATAACGCACAGGGGCACGTCACCACCAACACCGATAAGACAACCCAAAGTGCCTGCTCTGGTTGGTGCTGCCACCACCACAGAGCCACCACCAATGCCACCACCAACACAGCCAATACAAAATGGCTCGCTACCCGGTCTGCCAATGCAACCTGTACTGGCTTTTCTGTCTTGGCTTTCTCAACCAATTTCAAAATAGCGGATAGTCTGGTTTGATTACCCACAGCCGATACGCGTACCAGTAACGGACTTTCACTATTGACCGTTCCTGCACTGACTAAATCACCTTGCTGCTTGCAAACAGGTAACTGTTCACCTGTTAATACGGCTTCAACCACACTACTCACACCTTCGTGTATTTCTCCATCACAAGGGATTGTATCTCCGGCAGAAACTCTGATTAGATCGCCAGGCTGTAGTGCTTTGACAGGTACAGCCTCTTCACCCTGTTCAGACAACCTGATAATAGCGGGAGGAAGCAACTGCCCCATACCTTCAGCATGAGTGTCATTGCGATGCCTCACTCGCATTTCTAAATAGCGACCAAGTAGTAAAAAGAAGGTAAACATGGCGACTGAGTCAAAATAGACTTCACCCGATCGCGTTACTGTTCCCCAGCAACTTGCAGAAAAGGCCAGTCCGATAGCCAATGAAACAGGTACGTCCATTGTGAGATGGGCAAAACGCAGGTTACGAAAAGCGGCCTGAAAAAAAGGAAATGCTGAGAAAAATACGACCGGTAGTGCGATGATCAGGCTTACCCATCGCAGGTAATTTTGCCACTCAGGGTCCATGCCCTGAAAAGCCCCGGCATAAAGGCCAACTGCCAGCATCCCCGCCTGCATCATACCTAAGCCAGCGACACCCAAACGCTGAATAAAACGACGATTCTCATGCTGACGAAGCTGCCGTGCCTCTTCATCGCTGGCAGGTCTAGCGTCATAACCAATGGCCATAAATCCGCTGAGCAATTGACTCAATTTGATCTGATCTGCGTCCCATTCCACCAGCGCCCGGTGGTTGGTCACATTAACCCTCACGGCAACCACTCCCGGCTGCTTTTTCAGGTGGTGCTCAATAAGCCAAGCACAGGCAGCACAGGTAATGCCGCCCACCAATAATTGGATTTGCCTGTGACCGTTAGCTAACAGCTCCACATAATCAGCTTGCACCTCAGGTAAATCGTATGCTTCAAGTGCAGCTTGCTTGGTCAGATCGGGACGGGAGGCATTGGCTGCTCGATATTGATAGAAGCGCGACAGACCACCATCACAAATGGCGGTGGCCACCGCCTGACAACCAGGGCAACACATATCCCTGTTCTCACCATCAATGACAACAAAAAAGCTCGAATTAGCAGGTACGGGAAGACCGCAGTGATAACAACTATCGCAGCTCATTGAGCTCGCAGGGTTACCTGGCTACTGTTGGAGAAATTAATTTCACCACTCAGACGCCACTCATGATCTGGGGCAGGTGTCAGTCTCAGATAGTATCGGTGGCGCAGGTTGCGCTCCAAATCAACGCGATAGTAATTTGGCGCCACTAGGGACATCGATAGTTCTCTATCACGCTCCCCATCAGTCGGATGCAGTAATTCTAGTACCAGATGACTGACGTTGACCTCAGCACCCTTCAACATAACAAATAATTCACCACTATCATTGTCCAACCGCAATTCTGCAGCCAGCCCCATTGATATGGCCAAGTGATCCTGCTCTAAACTCTGGTTAATGGCCAAACCATCCCGGTAGTAATTGTCATTAACCAGTGTATCTGCACCATTAAATGCGATGTAGACAGTGGCCAGACCAGCAATAACCACACTGCCTGGCAGTGCCATCAAAAACCACGGCCAGAACTGACGATACCAGGGCTCATTATCCTTGGTAGTAGCATCTCTCAAGGAGCATTCCTCACAAAACTGTTAATGGATATTAACCTGACAAGCCTGCTCTATTAACGACGCAGACGCGGACCAATAAAGCGGTTTTCTTCAATAGTATTAATCGTTGGATCGTCTAGAGATTCTACGATAAATGTTACATCAATGTTGGGGCTTTTCATCAACCCCGGGTCCAATGCAACGCTGACAGGCATGGTCATCACCTCACCTTCGTCTACAACGACCTGCTCAGCGCCGCTATAACTAAACGGATAATCACCTTCAATCCGAATACTATAATTGTGATCCGTGGTGTCCATATTGTTAATTTTCAGAGTATAAATATTTTCCACCAACCCCATAGAGTTCTCACGGAACATGACATTACGATCACGAATAATGTTCACTTCAAGTGGCATACGGTTGAAAATATTATAACCAAAGGCACCCGTCATAATGACCAACACCAAAACATAACCAATAAAACGAGGCCTTAAGATATGAGTTTTTCCGTGCTTCATAGCATGTTCAGTTGTGAACTGAATTAAGCCGGGCTCATAATCCATTTTAGCCATAACCGTATTGCAGGCATCGATGCACAAACCACAATCGATACACTCGTACTGCAGGCCGTCACGGATATCAATGCCCGTGGGGCACACCTGTACACACAAGGAGCAATCAACACAATCACCAATACCTTCTGCCCGATAATCTGCTGTTTTTTTACGAGGGCCTCGGGGCTCTCCACGCTCTTCATGATAGGAAACAATCAATGTATCCTTATCAAACATCACTGACTGAAAACGAGCGTAAGGGCACATATACATGCACACCTGCTCTCGAAGAAAACCTGCATTCATAAAGGTCAGTACGGCAAAGAAAAATGTCCAGAATACCGCTGCTGGGTGAGCGGAAAAACTTAACATTTCTGGCACTAACTCCCTAACCGGATTGTAGTAGCCTACAAATGTCAGAGATGTCACTAGAGCCAATAGCCCCCAAAGGAAAAATTTTCCACCCCGTTTCTTAAACTTGTTTAGATTCCAACTGGACTTATCCAATTTAATTCGCTGATTGCGATCGCCTTCACACCAATCTTCAATGGACATAAACAACATTGTCCACACCGTTTGTGGGCAGGTAAAACCACACCAAACACGACCGATTAGAACCGTTGCTGTAAACAAGGCGAATGCGGAAATAATCAATGCCCAAGACAACAACATAAAATCTTGTGGCCAGAAAGTAATCCAAAAAACGTGGAATTTTCGTGCAGGAAGGTCAAACCAGATGGCCTGTCGGCCATCAAGATTTATCCAGGGTAAAAGGAAATAGGCACTGAGCATGGGCATCCATGTCCAGCGCCGTAGATCTCGAAAAAATCCTGGCAGCTTTCGCGTCTGAATTTTTTCTCGGGTCTGGTAGAGATCCAGAACCTTAATAGTTTCCTCATGCGCAGCATTGTCATGCTGATTGAGAGGCTTTTTATCGTCACTCATTTAAGCTTTCCGCTACTGCACCTGGAGGCTATAAACTTTTACTGGTTCTTAGATAAGTTATACACGTAACCCGCTAGCAGGTGAATTTTTTCTGCCTTAAGTTTATCTGCCTGAGCAGGCATATTGCCTTTACGCCCATTGCGGATAGAGTGTCGAACCAACGAGGGTGAACCGCCATAAAGCCACACACCATCTGTCAGGTTTGGTGCACCAATAGCCGCCATTCCAGTACCATCTGCGCCATGACAGGCCGCGCAGTACGTCGTATAAACCTGAGCGCCCTTCTCTGACTTGGCAGCATCGTGCTCCCGACCACTGATATTGAAAACATATTCAGCGACGTTATTCACACCCTCGTCACCGATAACAGCACCCCATGCCGGCATAGCACCTTGGCGACCGTGAGTAATGGAAGCCTTGATATCAGCAGCACTTCCACCATACAACCAATTACTATCAGCTAGGTTCGGGAATCCGTAACTACCACGACCATCGGAACCATGACATACCGAACAGTTGTTATTAAACAATCGGCGGCCCATTTTTATGGCATCAGGATTAGCGATCAATTCTTCGACCGACATATTGGCGTACTGAGCATAAACAGGGGCATATTTTTCTTCAGCTGCATCCACTTCTTCCTGCCACTGACCAATCTGGGTCCAACCCAATACGCCAGCATAACTACCCATTCCTGGGTACAGAATCAAGTAGACCACGGCAAAAATAACAGTGCCAAGATACATATTGAACCACCACCCAGGCAGTGGATGGTCGTACTCTTCAATGCCGTCGTACACGTGGCCAGTTTTTGGTGCTTCACCGTCTTCAAGCTCCTCAGAAGAAGCCTCAATCTTACGGTTGGCAAACAACAGCCAGGTACACCCGGCGATAGTTATCGCAGTGATAACGATAATCCAGATACTCCAGAAGGTACTCATAACAGGTCCTACCTCTATTTATCTTCGTTTTGCGGCGACGTTTTCTCATCGGCAAACGGCAGTTGTGCTGCCTCATCAAAATCTTTTTTCTTATGACTACTAAAGGCCCACCAGCACACACCCAGAAAAGCAATCATTGTCAGGATTGTGCCGATGCCTTGTAGTGTTCCCTGATCCATCATCGTTTCCGCGTCAGTAGCGTGCCAAGCTGCTGCAAATAAACCACCAGAGCATCCACTTCCTTCACGTCGCCATTGGCAAATGGTGCTGCTGCATTAGCGATATCTTCATCGGTATAGGGAACACCGACTATTCGCAGGGCGGACATTTTGGCAGCTGTATCTTTACCCGTCAGGGTATTTTCAAATAACCAGGAGAAGCCAGGCATATTGGACTCAGGCACCACATCCCTTGGGTTGTAGAGGTGAGCAAGATGCCAGTCATCACTATAACGACCACCCACTCGAGCCAAATCTGGACCAGTGCGTTTGGAACCCCACAGGAATGGATGCTCGTAGACATGCTCACCCGCGACAGAGTAGTGACCATAACGCTCCGTCTCAGCGCGGAAGGGACGAACCATTTGCGTGTGGCAAACATGACAACCTTCCCGGATGTAGATATCGCGTCCTTCCAAAGCCATAGCATCTAAAGGCTTCAATCCTTCAATAGGTTCCGTGGTTTCAGCCTGCCAGAACAATGGAATAATCTGAGCCAAACCACCAAAACTGATTGCGACAACAATTAGTACAATCATCAGGCCTATATTTTTCTCAATAATCTCGTGTTTCACGATTCCGCTCTCCTTTTAAGCCGCCTGAGCTTCTGCACTTGCCGCTTGTTTCTGCTCGTCACCACGAACAGTGCGCCATACGTTGTAGGCCATGATCAACATGCCTGACAAGAAGATCACACCACCCAATAGCCTCACATAGTAACCGGGGTAACTGGCTTCAATCGATTCAGCAA
Source organism: Porticoccus sp. (assembly GCA_036960905.1). Lineage (GTDB taxonomy): Bacteria > Pseudomonadota > Gammaproteobacteria > Pseudomonadales > Porticoccaceae > Porticoccus. The sequence continues at coordinate 4,455 of JBALWM010000052.1, read as the reverse complement.
AACTATAGGTCAACGTGCCATCAGTATTAAAGGCACGCCACATTAAGCCTTGTGCAATACCACTAACCCACATGGATGCAATATAAAGCACGGTACCAATAGTAGAGAGCCAAAAGTGAAGGTTGATCAGTTGAATACTGTACATCTGGCTACGTTTGTAGAGGACAGGAATGAGGTGATACAGCGTCCCGATAGACACCATAGCCACCCAGCCCAATGCACCCGAATGCACATGACCAATAGTCCAGTCAGTGTTGTGAGACAGTGCATTGACTGTCTTAATCGCCATCATTGGCCCTTCGAAAGTAGACATACCGTAGAAGGAAAGAGAGACAACAAGAAAACGCAATGTTGGATCATAACGAAGTTTGTGCCAGGCACCAGACAGCGTCATCATACCGTTAATCATGCCACCCCATGAAGGTGCCAACAGAATAAGTGACATCACCATACCCAGACTCTGAGTCCAATCGGGAAGTGCGGAGTACATCAAGTGGTGAGGACCCGCCCAAATATAAACGGCAATCAAAGCCCAGAAGTGCACAATAGACAGGCGGTAAGAGTACACCGGACGCCCAGCCTGCTTCGGTACAAAATAATACATCATCCCAAGGAAGCCAGCTGTGAGGAAAAAGCCAACTGCATTGTGGCCGTACCACCACTGAATCATCGCATCGATAGCTCCGCCGTAAGCAGAATAGGACTTTCCAGCAGTTACGGGTATTGCAGCACTGTTAACCAAATGCAACACGGCTACAGCAATAATAAAGGCACCGAAGAACCAATTGGCTACATAAATATGTGAGGTTGTTCGCTTAATAATGGTGCCGAAGAAAACCACTGCAAATGATACCCAAACCAGGGTAATGGCAATATCAATGGGCCATTCAAGCTCCGCATATTCTTTAGCGCTAGTCATGCCCAAAGGCAGAGTTATCGCAGCTGAAACAATAATGGCTTGCCATCCCCAAAAGGTAAAACCTGCCAACCAATTGCAAAACAATGGCGTATGACAAGTCCGCTGTACAACATGGTAGACAGAGGCAAACAATGCGCAGCCGCCAAAAGCAAAAATTACGGCGTTGGTGTGTAATGGGCGCAAGCGACCAAAGTGAAACCAGGGCAGCTGCATATTGAGGTCGGGCCATACCAGTTCGGCGGCGATAATAACGCCAACCAGCATACCTACAATCCCCCAAACTACAGTCATCAGGGCAAACTGCTTTACCACCCTGGTGTTATAAACCGGCGTATCTCCGGTAGTCGTGACATTGCTACTCATTTTGATTTTCTCGTAGTTAGTCCGGTAATTAAAAATCCTTTAGGGGTAGAAGCAATCTCCCCACTTCTACCCCGCCGGCATTATTCCTTAACAGCTCGATACAGATATTGATTTACGTCAAGTTCGATATAGCCACGATAGCAATCAACTCAAGCTGCGCCCTTTATTTGCTGCGATTCTCAGGCGTAATGCATTTAATTTAATGAAGCCTTCAGCATCCTTCTGATCATAAGCACCTGCATCATCTTCGAAGGTGGCAATTTTTTCGTCAAATAGGCTATCTTCCGACCGACGCCCCACCACCGTCACATTGCCCTTGTATAACTTCAGGCGAACCACACCATTGACCACGTCCTGAGTCTCGTCAATCATGGTTTGGAGCATATGTCGTTCTGGAGACCACCAGTAACCGTTGTAAATCATCTCGGCATACTTTGGCATTAGGCTATCTTTTAAATGGGCCACTTCTCTATCCAGAGTCAGGGATTCGATAGCACGATGCGCACGTAACATGATGGTGCCACCGGGTGTTTCGTAACAGCCCCGGGCTTTCATTCCCACATAACGATTTTCAACAAGATCCAATCGCCCAATACCGTTATCACCACCCACCTTATTCAAATACGTCAACACTGTGGCTGGAGACATAGGCTGACCATCAATCGCCTCGATATCACCTTTGGAGTAGCTCAATTCAATATAAGTAGGCTCATCAGGTGCACTCTCAGGAGATACACTCCAGCGCCACATATCGTCTTCTGGCTCCCACCATGGGTCTTCCAAATTGCCGCCTTCATAGGAGATATGCAGTAGGTTTGCATCCATTGAATAAGGTGATTTTTTCTTTTTACCCGAAAAATCAACCGGGATATTGTGGGTCTCACAATAGTTCATCAGCGTTTCCCGGGAAGTCAGATCCCATTCACGCCAAGGTGCAATCACTTCAATACCGGGTTTTAACGCATAGGCACCCAGCTCAAAGCGCACTTGATCATTACCCTTACCGGTGGCGCCGTGGGAAATAGCGTCGGCACCCGTTTCATTGGCTATTTCTATAAGTCGCTTGGCGATCAGCGGGCGAGCAATGGAGGTACCGAGCAGATACTCTCCCTCATAAATCGTATTTGCCCGAAACATCGGGAAGACATAATCACGAACAAACTCTTCTCTGAGATCATCCACATAGATTTCTTTAACACCCAATGCTTCAGCTTTAGCACGTGCAGGTTCAACTTCTTCGCCTTGACCAATATCGGCAGTAAACGTTACCACTTCACATTGATAGGTTTCTTGCAACCACTTAACAATAACCGAGGTATCTAGACCTCCCGAATAAGCTAAAACGACTTTCTTAATGTCGGACACGACACAACTCCTGATTGGAAAAGTTAGGGATGAAAATGGTTCGCCATTCTAATATGCCCGCGACCAGTTTCACAGCAGATGCCCGCCAATAATCCCGTAAAAGTCTAAACCACAAAAGCAGATAACACATTCTTTGAAGCACAACCGTTCAAGCCAGACTATAAAGCCACACTATATTCCGGTAGCATCTCCCATGTAACAAGCCTCAGACATAAGCAGAACACATGACACAACTGACAATGACTCGCCCCGATGACTGGCATGTACATCTGCGAGACGGTGATGCCTTGGCCTACACGGTACCGGATGCCGCCCGCTATTTTGGCCGCGCCATCATCATGCCCAACTTGGCACCACCGGTTCTCAATACAGAACAGGCTCAGGCCTACGGTGAGCGCATCATGAAACATCGACCTACCGGTAGTCACTGGCAACCTCTAATGGTCTTGTATCTCACCGACAATACCCAGCCCCAAGACATTATCCGAGCGAAGGCTTCGGGCAACGTTTTTGCCTGTAAATATTACCCAGCTGGCGCAACAACTAACTCTGACTCTGGTGTTACCAGTTTGGCCAACATATATCCCGTTTTGGCCCAGATGGAAAAAGAAGGTCTACCCTTACTCTTACACGGTGAAACCACCGACCAGAACATTGATATATTTGACCGAGAAGCTGTTTTTATTGAGCGCCACCTGAAAACCTTGGTCCATGACTTTCCCAGTCTAAAAGTGGTACTGGAACATATCACCACCCGTGAAGGCACCCAATTTATCGCGGAGGCATCAACCCATGTGGCTGCGACGATTACCCCACAACACTTACTCTATAACCGAAATCATATGTTAGCGGGCGGCATAAAACCTCACTACTACTGCCTGCCAATACTCAAGCGAAACATACATCAAGAAGCACTGATCACAGCCGCCACCAGCGGCAGCCCCAAATACTTTTTGGGCACAGACTCGGCCCCCCATGCCACAGACAAAAAGGAAAATTCCTGTGGGTGTGCAGGTTGCTATTCAAACCATGCCGCCATTGAACTGTACGCTGAAGCGTTTGAACAAGCGGACGCTCTGGATAAGCTAGAAGGTTTTGCCAGTCATTTTGGGGCAGATTTTTATGGGCTTCCCCGGAACAGCGACACGATCACCTTGAAAAAAATAGCGTGGAAAAGCCCAGAAGTATTACCCTTTGGCAACAACACCCTGACACCACTCGGTGCCGGCGAAACTCGACACTGGCAGGTAACCCAATAATGCACCCACCCATCTCGGATCGCTTCAGAGGATTTTTACCCATCGTTGTTGATGTGGAAACGGGTGGCTTCAACTCAGACACTGACGCGCTGTTAGAAATTGCTGCTGTGACTCTCGCTATGGACGAAGATGGCATTCTGATGCCTGATGAAACCCTCTGCCATGCCGTTATCCCCTTCGAGGGCTCAAACATAGAACAGGCTGCATTGGACATCACCGGTATAAACCCAGACGACCCTTACCGTATGGCCCTGGAAGAAGAAGAGGCACTCAAGTCTCTGTTTCAACCTATCCGAGCTGCCGTCAAGGAAGCTCATTGCAACCGAGCCATCATGGTGGCCCACAATGCCCATTTTGATCTCGGGTTTCTGAATACAGCCGTGACTCGCAATAATATCAAGCGCAACCCGTTTCACCCATTCTCCTGTTTTGATACGGCAACGCTTGCAGGGCTTGCTTATGGGCAAACAGTCCTAGCCAAGGCTTGCGATGTAGCAGAAATAAAGTTCAACAATGACAAGGCCCACTCCGCAGCCTACGATGCCGAAA
>JBALWM010000051.1:0-10109 GCA_036960905.1 Porticoccus sp. | reverse complement strand
GCAGAACAGGTAAAAGCAGGGCAAACGATAGAAGGGCAGGACCTGTAGCCTGCCACCTATCCACCCCCCTTCATTTCTTCCAACTCTACCCATCGTTCCGATGCAGTATCCAAGGCGTGTTGTTTTTCTTCCAGTGAATCCAGTATGGGTTGGGTTTCCGTGAAGGGCTGATTATAGAAGTCCGGATTGCCCGTCTGTTCTTGCAGTATCGCTAACTCAGTTTCAAGTTTATCAATCAGTTTGGGCAGTGCGTCCAGCTCTCGTTGAAATTTGTAGCTGAGTTTACCTGCGGGTGCTTTTTTTGCATGTAGGGTGGTGTCGTGATCGACAATGTGCCCCGAGGGGTGGTCTTGGGTGTCGGCAATTTTTAGGTCTTTGCCACGACGAGCCCAGTCGCTGTAACCGCCCACGTATTCCTGAATTTGACCATTTTCTTCGAAGACCAGCACGCTGGTGACCACGTTATCAAGAAATGCCCTGTCGTGACTGACGATAATCAGAGTACCTTGATACTCCATTAGTTGTTCTTCGAGGACTTCGAGCATTTCTACATCGAGGTCATTGGTTGGCTCATCGAGTATTAGCAGGTTGCTAGGCTGGGAGAACAGCTTGGCTAATAGTACGCGGTTGCGCTCACCACCGGAAAGTGCGCTTACGGGCGTCATGGCGCGTTTGGGGGCGAACAAGAAATTGCGAAGATAGCCGATAATATGGCGATCTTTGCCATTAATTTTTATATATTCTTTGCCATTGCCGACATTTTCGGCAATGGTTTTATCTGTTTCCAATTCGCGATGAATTTGGTCGAAATAGCCAATTTCCAGATTGGTGCCCAGCTTGACGGAACCTTCGTCTGGTTCAATCTGGCCCAGCAGAATTTTCAATAGGGTGGATTTCCCCACGCCGTTATTACCAATCAGGCCAATGCGATCACCGCGCCTAATTTTAATTTTAATGTTGTTGATGAGTTGCTCACCGCCATAACCATGACAGATGCTCCGGGCTTCGATGACCTTGCGGCCCGATTTTTCCGAAGTTTCCACACTGATCTTGGCTTTACCCTGGCGCTTGGCTCGTTGCTCGCGCTGTTCCCGCATGGCTTCCAGTGACCGTACTCGTCCTTCGTTGCGGGTGCGGCGGGCCTTGATACCCTGGCGAATCCATACTTCTTCTTCGGCCAGTCGCTTGTCGAACAATGCATGACGGGTCTCTTCTTCCTCAATAGCCTTTTCTTTGAGGACGAGGTAATTCTGGAAGCTGCCGGGCCAGCTGATGAGATTACCCAAGTCAATTTCGACAATACGCGTGGCAAGTTTTTGCAGGAAATTACGGTCGTGGGTAATAAAAATAACACTTCCCTGATAGCCGCGAACTTTATGTTCTAGCCATTCGATGGTGCTGATATCCAGATGGTTGGTTGGCTCGTCCAGTAACAGTACATCGGGGTTGGAGACCAGCGCCTTTCCCAACGCGACACGGCGGCGCCAGCCGCCAGAGAGCTGAGCCAGAGTTTTGTCGGCGGGCAGGTTCAGCTGGCTGATAATGGTTTCTACTTGCTTGTCCACCTGCCAGCCACCGCCAGCATCAATCCGGGCTTGAAGTGCTTCCAGGTTTTTTAGCCCCTGTTTATCCATGGTCTGTTGAGACAGTTCATTAAACTGGTCGATCAAGGTTTGCTGGTCGGCAAGTCCATCTCTAACCACATCGGAAACCTTACGGTCGATAGCGGTGGGCAGAGCTTGTTCCAGTTGGCTGATACGCAGGTGTTGGCGGTAATGAATCTCGCCGTTATCAGGCTTGATTTGCCCGGTAATGATTTTTAGAAGCGTCGATTTTCCCGCACCATTACGCCCAATCAGACAAATTCTCTCACCCGGCTCCACGGTAAAATTAGCGCGGGTTAGCAGTGGCACATCGCCAAATTCAATGGATATATCGTCGAGGCGGATTAGGCTCATGGGTTATTTGGATGCGTGCGCAGCCCCTAATGAAGAGGCGCGGATTCTAGCAGAGTTTCATGTCAGTAGGACTATCGGTAGGCGTAATGGATGGTTAATCTTGGCGTGTATATCGAATATGCTACAAACTGACGACACACTATCTTACGACACAGTATTTCACCGTACGGGAGAAAACCATGGCCCTCACTGAATCCACCATGATGTCATTGGGTACAACAGCGCCGGATTTTAGTTTACCTGAGCCACTTACCGGGCAGACCCAGTCTCTCAAGCTGATGCGCGGTGAGCGGGCCACACTGGTTATGTTTATGTGTAATCACTGTCCTTACGTTATACATGTGATCCAGGGTATCAAAGCGCTATCGGCTGATTACCTTCCCCGTGGTGTCGGGGTAGTGGCCATTAACAGCAATGATGTGGGGAACTACCCTGAGGATAGTCCCGAAAAAATGTCGGCATGGGCTACACAGGAACAGTTTTTGTTTCCCTACCTGTTCGACGAAACCCAGGCGGTCGCCCGCGCTTACGGTGCTGCTTGTACACCGGATTTCTTTCTGTTTGATGCGCAGCTGAATTGTGTATACCGGGGAAGAATGGACGGTGCAAAACCGGGCAATGATGAACCTGTTACAGGTCAGGACTTACGTGATGCTCTGGATGCCGTGTTGGCGGGTGGCTCTGTAGAGGAAAAACAAAAACCTAGTTTGGGTTGTAATATTAAGTGGAAGTGACTGTCTACTGCAGGGACTTTATTGCCGGCGCTAGTACCCGTGCTCTTGATGTTGGTGCAGGCCCCTAGTGTTATTGGGGATCAGTGTGCTTGTCTATCGATCTTGGATATCGAACATGGCTATTGAGCTTGACTATACTGTAGGTTGAAGGTTTATAGTGGCTACTGTGAAAAGAATCATTGCCAATAATCGTTCCGTTGTTGCCTCTCTATTGGTGGGGTGGCTATTGCTCTGTGGAATGATGCCATTGATGGCGGTAGATATGAGCATGGAGATGGCGATGAATATGGGCATGGAAGACATGTCCACAGCCCATAGTCAAATAGCCCATAGTCACCACGGGGCCCCAGACACCGATGGCTTGACTGAAGAGTCAAATGCTACGGGTGTTGATCAGCATTGTTGTGATGTTCTGGATGACAGTGCGTTGGTCATTCATAACCCATTCATTGATTTGTTATTTGATCTGTCGCTTATTGCGGCAGTTTGCAGTTTCTTTTTTCTGTGGGGAATGGCCGCAGGAAGAATCAACACCTATTACTATTCCTTTATTCCCCCTCCCGGTCCCCCTATCCACAAACGGCTTTGTGTCTGGCTGGATTAAATAACCTGTAATTCCTCACGTAACTGACTTGTTAACAGGTCATGTTTTCCATTGTTTGTGACGAATGATTGTCACCAATGAACGTGAGCGATAAATAGGTATAGGTTTATTTCGCGCACTAATGGTGTGTTCTTTAAAAGTTTATACCTCCTCCAGTGGTAGCAGCTCTCTGATGATGGAGTATGAAAAAGCATGAAACGACTTTCTCGCTTATTCACAAAAGCAGATTTTCCGAAATTTGCGGTTACAAAATTTTTTCTTAATAGGGCGGTAAAAACCAGTCAATGTGTTTTTACTGCGGGTGTTATAAGCCTTGTTTTGGTCGCCAATACGGCCTATGCCAGCGAACAGGAGCAAGTGTTGTCTATCCGGACTGCCGTTGACATTGCAATAAGAGACAATCCAAATCTTGCAGAAATGCAGGCGCGTTATGAAGCCTTGGCTGACGTTCCTTCACAAGTAGGTGCATTGCCTGATCCCATGGTCAATATGAATGCGATGAACTTTCCAACTGACACCTTTGATCGATCTCAAGAACCGATGACACAGTTACAGATTGGCTTTAGCCAGGAGATTCCATTTCCTGGGAAGTTGGGCTTGAAGGAGGAGGCTGCGGAATACGATGCACAGGCTGCCGGGCATTCAGTCGATGAAGTTCGATTACAGCTTATTAAGAATGTGAAAAGTAAATGGTGGCAGCTTTATTATTTAGATCGTGCGTTAGAGACGGTGGAGATCAATCAATCACTATTGCGCCAATTTATTACTGTTGCAAAAACCAAATATGAAACGGGCATGGGCTTGCAACAGGATGTGTTGTTATCGCAATTGGAATTATCCAAATTGATGGACCAGGATATTCAGTTGCAGGCGATACGACGGAATCAAGCCATCCAGCTTAATATTCTTATGGGCCGGCCGGCCAGCAATGAACTGATATTACCGGGGCAGGTATCAAAGGAGATGCCTTCGCTCGTTAGTGAAGATGAAATGTACCTAAAAGCTGAGTTAATGCGGCCATTATTGAGGCAAATGGAGGTGCAGGTAGATGCCGCGCAATCCCGTCTTGATCTTGCTAAACGGGACTATTATCCCGACTTTAAGTTGGGTATGACCTATGGTGACCGTACTGGCGACAACCCATTACCCAGAGGTGGTGCCCGCTCAGATTTTGTTTCTGTCATGGTTGGCGTAAAAATACCGTTGTACGCGGGTAGAAAACAATCGAAGGCCGTTAGCCAAAAAAACTCTGAGCTGCAAAAAAACCGTTATGCGTTGCTCGATGAAAAGGGTGTTGTGATGGGTGCTATTTCATCAGCAGTGACTGATTATCATCGCGCTAAACAGCAACTCTCATTATTTGGTAGTGGCATTGTGCCGCAAGCACAGCAAACCGTGGAATCCATGTTGGCAGGCTATCAAGTCAGTGAAGTCGATTTCCTTAATCTGGTTCGTAGCCAAATAACACTTTTTAATTACCAGCTTCAATACTGGAAGGCTTTGAGTGATGCGAAGCAAGCATTAGCCCGTCTGGAAGCCGCTGTTGGTGAGGAATCTATTTATGAATAAACATACTTTATTGATTGCTATCCTGATGTTAGCTGTTGGTGTAGGCATGGGCTATTGGTTGTCTGGTGATGATGGTTCTTCTCCAATGATGGTCGAGGAGGAAAACCAGCCGTTATTTTATCGCAACCCCATGAATCCGGATATTACCTCTCCAGTGCCAGCGCAAGATTCCATGGGAATGGATTATGTACCGGTTTATGCCGATAACGAGAGCAGAGATGTGCCCGGTACGGTAAAAATTGATCCGGTGGTGGTGCAGAATATTGGTGTTCGAACCGCAGTGGCAAAATATTCGGCAATAAGCCGAACGATTCGTGCCCTGGGTCGGGTAGATTATGATGAGGAAAGTATGGTGCGGCTGCACCCTAAAGTAGAGGGGTGGATTGAGGAGATAAGGGTAGATAAAACCGGGCAAGATATCGTAGAGGACGATATCTTGCTGAGTATTTATTCACCCAAACTAGTGTCTACGCAACAAGAATATTTATTGGCACTGAATAATTTATCGGCTTTGAAAAAAAGTCCATTTGAGGAAATCAAAAAAGGTGCTGAGGGTCTAGTTAAGAGTTCCCGTGAACGCTTGCTGTTATTGGATGTTCCAGAACATCAAATTCGAGAGCTAGAAAAAACCAGAAAAATTAAAAAGAGTTTGCATGTTCATTCACCGGTAGCGGGGACAGTGATCCGTATTGGCTCACGCAAAGGACAATACGTCACACCGACAACCGAATTATATATGGTGGTCGATCTTAGTCAGGTTTGGATTTATGCCGACGTGTATGAATATGAATTGCCCTGGGTGAAGCCTGGTGATGAAGTCGAGATGATCTTGGCCTCTGTACCCGGTAAAACGTTCAAAGGAACTCTCGCCTATATCTACCCTTATGCCGAATCCAAAACACGGACCACCAAGGTGCGCTTGGTCTTTGATAATACCGAACGATTGCTGCGCCCGGATATGTTTGCGGAGGTCAGTATTCAATCCGATACCCAGAAGAAAATGGTGGTGATACCGGCAGAGGCCGTCATCCGCACGGGGGGACGTACACAAGTCTTTGTGGTGCGAGGTCAAGGAAAATTCGAACCAAGAATAGTTAAGTTAGGTATTGAGTCCGGTGGGCAAGTTGCGGTTCTGGAGGGTGTCAATGAGGGGGATGAGGTGGTGACCTCTGCCCAATTCCTGGTGGATTCTGAATCAAAACTGCGTGAAGCCACCGCTAAGATGATGGACGACTTAAAGACTTCTGGTAGCAATCAGGATGGAATGACTGATCACTCAAATAGGCAGAAGATCGATCATTCTAATATGCAAAAGGGTACAGCGATGGATCATTCAATGCATGGAGCGAATGATCATGATTAGTGCCATTATCAGTGCCTCGTTACGTGATCGTTTTATGATCTTGATTGCGACGGTGATCATTGCCTTGGTGGGGTTGTTTGCCTATAAAAATGCACCGTTAGATGCGATCCCTGACCTTTCGGATGTACAGGTTATTGTATTCACCAAATACCCGGGGCAGTCGCCGCAAGTGGTAGAAGACCAGGTGACGTATCCCTTAACGACGTCTATGTTGTCTGTACCTAAAACCAAAGTGGTTAGAGGGTATTCCTTTTTTGGTATGTCCTTTGTATACATTATTTTTGAAGACGGCACCGATATGTATTGGGCGCGGTCACGGGTGCTGGAATCTTTGAATTATATCAGTGGTCGTTTACCACAGGGTGTTTCTCCTACATTGGGTCCAGATGCCACTGGGGTAGGTTGGATTTACGAATATGCACTGGTGGATAAAACCGGTAAGCACGATTTGGCACAATTGCGCTCACTGCAGGATTGGTATTTACGTTATCCATTACAAGCAGTGGACGGGGTAGCTGAGGTTGCGTCTATTGGCGGGTTCGTTAAACAGTATCAGGTTGAAGTCGATCCCAATGCGCTACTGCGATACAACATACCCCTGAATAAAATTAAGATGGCGATAAAAATGTCCAACAAGGATGTTGGCGGCCGACTCGTTGAAATGGCTGAAACCGAGTACATGGTGCGAGGCCTGGGTTACATTAAATCCATCGATGATATCAAGAGTATCCCCGTCAGTGTTGATGCGGACGGTACACCAATACGTTTGCAAGACGTTGCCCAGGTTCATATTGGTCCAGAGTTGCGTCGAGGGGTTGTTGACCTGAATGGCGAAGGGGAGGTTGTTGGTGGCGTTGTCATCATGCGCTTCGGTGAAAACGCACTGGCGACGATTCAGTCTGTACGAGCCAAACTCGATGAATTGAAAAGTGGCTTGCCGGAGGGTGTAGAGATTGTTTCCGTCTATGATCGAGGTGACTTGATCGAACGCGCGGTTAAAAGTCTCAACACGTCGTTATTGCAGGAACTGATCATTGTCAGCCTGGTGGTTATCCTATTTTTATTGCATGCGCGCTCGGCTTTTGTGGCCATTATCACCTTGCCATTAGGCATTTTAATGGCGTTTATCGTGATGCGAATTCAGGGTTTGAACGCCAACATCATGTCATTGGGTGGTATTGCCATCACCATTGGTGCCATGGTCGATGGTGCTATCGTGATGGTCGAAAATGGTCATAGCCGACTGGCCCTAGCTCGTGAAGAAAAGGGCAGCGAATTGACGATTAATGAGCACTGGAAAACTATTGGCGAATCTTGCCAAGAGGTAGGTCCTGCACTGTTTTTCTCATTACTGGTCATTACCGTATCGTTTCTCCCTATCTTTACTATGCAGGCGCAAGAGGGACGCTTGTTTAGCCCGCTGGCGTTTACCGCCACCTATGCCATGGCCGCTTCTGCGATTTTAGCGGTGACGTTGGTACCGGTAATGATGGGCTATTTTTTGCGCGGAAAAATAATTTCCGAACAAAAGAACCCTATTAGTCGTGTTTTACATGCCTTACACGGGCCAGCGTTAAAAATTGCGATGCAATCGCGAAGTATTACCGTACTCGTAGCATTAGTGTTGTTGGCGGTGACTTATTACCCCTATTCAAAACTGGGTAGTGAATTTATGCCGCCGCTGGACGAGGGTGATATTCTCTATATGCCAACCACATTCCCCGGCATTTCAATTACCAAAGCCAAAGAGCTCTTGCAGCAGACCGATAAAATTCTCTACACCTTCCCTGAAGTACATCATGTCTTTGGTAAGGTCGGTCGTGCCGAATCAGCGACGGATTCTGCACCGTTATCCATGATCGAGACCACGGTGCGATTAAAGCCCAGAGAGGAATGGCCAAACCCTAAAAAATCGACGAAGGACTTGATGAAAGAAATGGATCAGGCCATACAGTTCCCTGGCTTGGCTAATGCCTGGACGATGCCCATTAAAACCCGTATCGATATGTTATCTACAGGGATCAAAACACCCATTGGTATTAAGGTTTCTGGTCCTGACCTGAACGTTTTACAGCAGATTTCACAGGATATTGAACAGGCCATGAAAACATTACCAGAGACAACCTCTGCCTTTGGTGATCGGGCAGTTGGGGGTTATTACCTGGATTTTGATATCAATCGTGAAAGAGCGGCTCGTTATGGGCTGACCGTGGGTGCGGTGCAGGATGTGATTCAAAGCGCCATTGGCGGTATGAATATTACCGAAACCGTTGAAGGCCTAGAGCGCTACCCGGTCAATCTGCGTTACCCGAGAGAGCTGCGCGACGATTTAGAAACCCTTAAACGGGTATTGATCCCAACACCCACAGGCGTACAAATTCCCTTGACGATGGTTACAGAGATTAATTATCAACGTGGGCCTCCGGTGATTAAGAGTGAAAATGCCCGCCCTAATGCCTGGGTTTATGTGGATATTTCAACCTCAGATATTGGTGGTTTTGTCTCCAAGGCAAAACGTGTACTGGATGAACAGATCAGGATACCTTCAGGGTATACCATTACCTGGTCAGGGCAGTTTGAATATATGGAACGAGCTGCTGCACGTTTGAGTATCGTCGCTCCCGCAACGTTGCTGCTTATTTTTCTGCTCTTATATTTCAACTTCCGAAATATGATTGAACCTGTGATCGTGATGATGTCGATTCCGTTCGGTTTGGTCGGTGGCATATGGCTGGTTTATATCAATGATTACAATCTGTCAGTGGCTGTCGCGGTGGGTTTTATCGCGCTGGCGGGTATGGCTGCGGAAATTGGTGTGCTGGTCTTGAGCTTTATCGATACCGAAATGACCAAACGGCGGTCTGCCACCCATACTAGATTGTCCCTTGATGAAGTAAAGGATGCGGTGCTATCGGCAACATCGAGGCGTGTGCGGCCTGTGGTCATGACCGCGATATCAACAATGGCAGGCCTGATCCCTATTATGTTGAGTAGCGGTACAGGCTCAGATGTCACGCATCGTATAGCAGCTCCCATGTTAGGCGGCATGTTGACGGTCATGATTCTCAACCTTTTGGTCTTGCCGGTGATATATAGTTTTATTTTGCAGTATCAAGAGAAAAGAAGGGAGATAGTCCTTTAGTTTGTTTTTGGCTTCACCTGCTAGTTGTGTTTATTGTTGACCTTATACCTACTCTAAGGTTTACATTGATAGTATTCCTATAGAGTTGGGGTGTCAGATGAAGATAAGTGACGTTGCCAAGCGAACCGGATTAGATGCCAAAACAATTCGTTACTATGAAAGTATTGATTTGGTCGATTCGCCACCAAGGCGTGCAAATGGTTACCGCGAGTACAGCGAGCAAGGTATCCAACAACTTGGATTTTTACGTAAAGCCAGGAAGTTTGGCTTTTCTATCAATGAGTGTCGTGCATTACTGGCTTTGTGGGCCAATCCAAACCGTCGCAGTGCTGAGGTGCATGGATTGGTTACGGAAAAAGTCAGGGATATCGATGCACATATTCTCGAGCTGAAGTCGATGAAGAAAATGCTCTCTGAACTGTTGGCGCAGTGTCCCGATGATGATAATCCAAACTGCTCGATTATCAGTAAGTTGGCAGCAGAGCAGGAGTAAGCGCAGATGGGCGATTGCTGTAATAAAGAACCGGAATCCAAGGGGGCGACAAACAGTGGGGGGGCTGGTCACAACTCGTGCCACCCACAAAAACAGCGTCCAGATTACCTATTGTGGATTTCCGCAACAATCGTGCTGATTTGCTATGTGCTCTACTGGCTGGTAGATGGACACCCTGATCTCCCTCAGTGGTTAGTGGTAATGACTTCTGGTGTGTTTGAGTTGATTAACCGTATGTGGTGGGGG
>JBALWM010000050.1:6236-10190 GCA_036960905.1 Porticoccus sp. | reverse complement strand
CAAATTCCTGATCTCCCACCAATAAGGTGACAATTTGTACGGTTACCGTGGTTACCGTATCCAACGGGTTAGCAGTCAACTTAGCAGCCAAGCCAGCGGCCATTACCACAATCATGGTTTCACCAATGGCCCGAGAAACTGCCAACAGCACACCACTGACAATACCGGGCAGTGCCGCAGGGAAAACAACCTGTTTGATGGTCTCTGAACGGGTAGCGCCCAAACCCAATGAACCGTCTCGCAAACTCTGTGGCACAGCATTAATCACATCATCAGCCAGGGAGGAAATAAACGGAATAATCATCACCCCCATCACCAAACCCGCAGCCAGGGCACTTTCTGATGAAACCTCAAGACCCACGCCCTCACCAGCCTGGCGGAGGAAAGGAGCAACCGTTAATGCAGCAAAAAAGCCATACACCACGGTAGGAATACCCGCCAGTACCTCTAATGCTGGCTTTACTAGGCCCCGTACTCTCGGGCTGGCATATTCTGCGAGATAAACCGCCGACATCAAGCCTACTGGTACCGCTACCAACATGGCGATAAAGGAAATCAGCAGGGTGCCCACAAACAGGGGAATGGCACCAAAACTACCCGAGGAGCCCACTTGGTCGCTACGAATAGCCATTTGCGGACTCCATTCCGTACCGAACAGAAACTCTGTAGCGGGCACTGCTTGGAAAAACCGCAATGACTCAAACAATACCGACAGCAAAATTCCGATGGTGGTAAAGATGGCCACGCAGGCACAGGCCAACAAAAGCCCCCGGAATACCCGCTCTACCTGTTGACGGGCACGAAGCTTGGGCGAGACTTTAATCCAGCCCCAACCGGTACCGATGACGGCCAGAGACAACACTACAGCGGTCGCTAAATTTCGTCCGGTCTCTCGCAAGCTTTCCAGCGATTTAGCCGCAGCGACCAGGGCGGGTTCTGCCGTTTCAGCACTGAGCGCACCACTGGCAATATTTTCAATACTGTTCAATAACAGGTTATGTTCTGCAGCCGAAGTCGGCTGTTGGCCTTCTGGCAGGCTATCGAGCAGCAGAGTACTGATAATGTGCTCATCAAATAAAAGCCATATCACCAGTAACATAAGGGAGGGCAGCGCACACCAAATGGCAGCACGCATACCATAGAAAAAGGGCAGGGAGTGCAGGTGTCGAATTCCACCAAGGGGCTGAGCCAACGCCACTGAACGCCCACGAGCCATGTAGTAGGCCACGGCACTGAGCGCAAGTAGAACAATTAATAAGTTGGCTGTTTGCATAACTGTTTCACGGACCTGATTTATTTTGTCCCCTAACCCTTTGTTTAAAACTTTTTATCTAAAAATAAGGGAAGGCCTGACTGTTGTCAGGCCTTGGTGTATAGCGGCAAGAGGGAGAATACCGCTAAGCAACCCTATTTAAGCGCTCACTTAAGTTCTTTGCCCATCATAGGCTGCTGGTTCTTAATCGAGGCTGCATATTGACCACGCAACTCAGCTGGCATGGGAATCATGCCCTTTTCAGCCAGGTAACCCTCTTCACCCCAGGCCTTCTCACTGCTGAACTCGGCCAGGTAGCCTTCGATACCCGGAACTACACCTATATGCGCCTTCTTAACGTAGAAGTACAGTGGGCGAGAGATGGGGTAAGACTTGTTGGCAATGGTATCGAACTCAGGCTCTACACCTTCAACAATGGAGCCTTGCACCTTGTCACTGTTTTGATCCAGGAAGGAGAAACCGAAGATGCCCAATGCATTGGGGTTAGCTTCCAGTTTCTGAACGATCAGATTGTCGTTCTCGCCGGCTTCAATGTAGTGGCCATCTTCACGAATTGCGTGGGCAACCGCCTTAAATACTGTTTTACCTTTTTTGTTAAAAGCACTTTCTGGAATACCCAGTTTGGCCATCAACATTTTGATCTCATCGGCATCCTTCGAACCACGCAATGTAGCCAAGTCAGCAAATTTCTTTGCACCACCTTCCATTGCAAGTTCAGAAAACGCATCCCGAGTACCAGACGTAGGGGGCGGACCGAGTACTTCTATCTTAGTGTTGGGCAGTGCAGGGTTAACATCTTTCCAAGTCTTGTAAGGATTGGCAATCAACTTGTCATCAGGACCAGGTACCTGAACAGCCAGAGCAAGGAACAGATCCTTACGAGTCAGCGTCATTGGCTCTTTGGTTTTTGAGTTGGCAACAACAATGCCGTCATAACCAATCAGCACTTCAATCACGTCCGTAACGCCATTGTCCTGACAAAGCTTGTACTCAGAGGCTTTCATACGACGTGACGAGTTAGTCACATCCGGGTGGGCCGTGCCAACACCAGAGCAGAACAATTTCATACCGCCACCAGAGCCGGTAGATTCAACTTTTGGCGTGGCATTACCGGTAGATTTTCCGAAACGCTCGGCAACGACGGTCGCAAACGGGTAAACCGTTGAGGAGCCCACTACACTTACATAGTCGCGAGCAGCCGCCAGTACCATTGTGCTTGTTACCGTCAGCGCCATCGCAGCGCCAGCAATGGCTAATTTATGAGTCTTTTTCACTGTTGCCTCCAGGGCTTGTCGTTAATCATCGAACGACATACTAGTTTTCAATGATGACAACTATATGAACCCTCTATGACAATAGTGTGACAAAACGGCTTCGTGCCGTTTTGGACGTTAGCTTTGCCGGCGGGCGAAGCCAGAGGGACAATATATCCCGCAAGGCTGTACCTATGTGGCATAAAGGCGAGAAACAAACCCCAGTACAAGTCCAGACACTATTGAACGTATAATAAGCAACCTTTTGTATCAGACAGAATAAAAATAATGCCTGTCATTATCCGCGCCCTCGAACAGCTCGCCCGAGGTATTGACTGTTTCACTGAGTGGACTGGCCGAATCATCGCATGGTTAACCTTAGCGATGATGGCCATTACCTGCGTTGTCGTTGTGATGCGGCACTTTCTTGGGTCAGGCTCCATTGCCCTGCAAGAATCCGTTACCTATCTGCATGCACTGGTCTTTCTGCTCGGTGCCGCCTACACCTTAAAGCGTGGCGGCCATGTGCGGGTGGACATTCTCTACCAAAAATTCACACCTCGCGGCCAAGCACTAGTGGATGCTTTGGGTGCCATACTATTTCTTATTCCTGTCAGCCTGCTAATTCTCATCTTCAGCTGGGACTATGTGGCCAATAGTTGGGCAGTCCATGAGGTATCAAAAGAAACCCAAGGGCTACCCTGGGTCTATCTTCTCAAAACGCTGCTACTGATAATGCCGGCAACCATGCTGCTGCAAGGGGTAGCCGAAATTATTAAAAACCTGCTGTTCTTTTTCCGTCTTGGTGGTGAACATACCGGCGAGCAACAGGAGGGAATGGTCTGATGGCCGAATATATTCCCCTGCTGATGTTTGTGGTGGTCTGCCTGGTATTGATGGCAGGTTATCCCGTGGCCTTTTCTCTGGCGGGTACTGCGCTGTTATTTGCCCTGGTCGGCAACATGACCGGCCATTTCGATATGGCGTTTCTTCACGCCTTGCCCAACCGGCTCTATGGCACCATTGATAACACCACCCTGATCGCCGTGCCGCTGTTTGTATTAATGGGCGTGATGCTGGAAAAATCCAAGCTGGCAGAAGACCTACTCGACAGTATGTCGCTACTGTTCGGCAAATTTAAAGGTGGCTTGGGTATATCTGTCATCCTTGTGGGGATGCTGCTGGCAGCCAGCACCGGCATTGTCGGTGCTACGGTAGTGACCATGGGATTGATGTCCCTGCCCACCATGCTAAAACGCGGTTATTCTCCCTCACTGGCTACAGGTTCTATTTGTGCCACGGGCACATTAGGGCAAATTATCCCACCCTCCATTGCGCTGGTGTTACTGGGGGATATTCTCTCCAGCGCCTACCAACAAGCCCAACTCTCTATGGGTATTTTCACCCCCAAAACGATGTCCATTGGCG
>JBALWM010000050.1:0-6136 GCA_036960905.1 Porticoccus sp. | reverse complement strand
CAACAAGCCCAACTCTCTATGGGTATTTTCACCCCCAAAACGATGTCCATTGGCGACCTGTTTGTAGGCGCTATTATTCCGGGCTTGCTGTTGGTGGTGATGTATATCGGCTATCTGGTGGTCATTTCCCGGCTCAAGCCCGACATTGCACCCGTTGCCGAAATAGACGATGACGACCGTCTCAGCGCCTTTCGCCTACTGAGAAGCCTGTTACCACCAGTAGTATTAATCGTCGCCGTATTGGGCTCCATTTTGACCGGTATCGCCACGCCTACGGAAGCCGCTGGCGTCGGTGCCTTTGGTGCCACCTTATTGGCCATTGTGCGGGGGCAGCTCTCCATCACACGACTGCGAGAGGTTGCCCGATCAACCACCGAAGTCACTGCCATGGTATTTCTGATTCTTATTGGTGCTGCGGTATTTTCTCTGGTGTTTCGGGGCTTTGGTGGTGAAGAGCTGGTAGAGGCGCTATTTCACGATATTCCTGGCGGTATCATCGGTGCCACACTTGTTGTCATGGTCGTGATATTCCTGCTCGGGTTTATTCTCGACTTTATTGAAATCACCTTTGTGGTAGTCCCTATTGTCGGCCCCGTGTTGCTCGCCATGGGACTTGATCCCATCTGGCTTGGGATCATGATTGCCATCAACCTACAAACCTCGTTTTTGACCCCACCGTTTGGTTTTGCCCTGTTCTACCTGCGTGGTGTTGCACCGGAAAGTGTCAAAACTAGTGATATTTATCGCGGTGTTATTCCATTTATTGGTATTCAGGTCTTACTGTTGTTGATGTTAGCTTGCTGGCCATCGCTTGCCACCTGGCTACCCTCTGTGGTCTTCTAAAAAACTGTTGAAACGTATGAGGAATTACCCATGACCGCTATCAACCAACCGACCCAACCTCGCGGTGTTCTTACCCTGCAAACCATTGCCATGCCTAGAGATACTAACGTCAATGGCGATATTTTTGGTGGTTGGTTATTGTCACAAATGGATCTCGGTAGCTCCATTCTCGCCAAGCGACTGGCCAAAGGCCGCGTTGCCACTGTCGCCATCAGTGAAATGTCTTTTCTTCGCCCCGTACCGGTGGGCGCCATTGTCAGTTGCTATAGTGAACTCATCAAAGTGGGCCGCAGCTCCGTAGCCATCAATGTAGAGGTCTGGATCAATATCGAGTCCACCAACGAACCGACCAAAGTCACCGAAGGCGAATTTGTGTTTGTGGCGATTGATGATGAGGGTAAAACAAGGGTGGTGCCTGAACAGGATTAAAAGCGCTATGGGAGATACAACTCGCCTTAACCCACTAATAGGCAACAAAACTAATGGCTGATACCTGTATTTGTAACCGCAACAAACCCTTCGATACATGTTGTGGTCGCTTTCTTGTCGCCGGCCAACAGGCTAAAACCCCCGAGCAACTGATGCGCTCTCGTTATTCGGCGTATGCATTGGGTGGCTATGGAGATTATTTATTATCGACCTGGTTTTCTGCAACAGCGCTAGGGCTAACGGCCAAGGCGCTTTCTGAAAAAACGGTGGAATGGATAAAACTGGAGGTACTGTCCAGCAACCAAACAGGTGATAAAGCCACTGTAGAATTTAAAGCCTTTTATCGCGAACCAGACCTTTCCGAGCTTCAAGTTATGCATGAGGTCTCCGTCTTTCAGAGGACATCCGGTCACTGGCTTTACGTGGGAGGAGAGGTCTCCATCCAACCCTAGCAAGAGCTTAATATTGGTTGACCCTCTAGCCCAGGCAACTTACCCTTCATTAAAATTTACCGCCTTATCAGAGACTTTCTATGTTCAAAATTTTCATCATTATTATCGTTATTGCGATGGTATTATTTCTGGCACAACGAATTTTGACCAACAAAAAAGGAGCCACAGTGAATATACAAAAAGGCATTGAGTTTATGGCCGCCAACAAAGATGTAGAGGGCGTGCAAACTACCGCCACCGGACTGCAATATTTGGTGTTAACCAAAGGGGCTGGAACGGAACACCCCGGCCCAACTGATCTCGTGAAAGTGCATTATCATGGCACATTGATTGATGGCACAGTATTTGACAGTTCTGTAGACCGTGGCGAACCGATCGGCTTTGGCCTGAATCAAGTTATTCCCGGCTGGACAGAAGGTTTGCAACTGATGGTAGTGGGCGAGAAGACTCGTCTATTTATTCCCAGTAATTTGGCCTATGGCAACCGTAATATGGGTGTGATTGGCCCAGGATCAACATTGATTTTTGATGTGGAGCTTCTGGGTATTAACGAATAGTAGCGCGCGGCGAATCCTGTAAGGGGCTAATATCAGTTGGCCCCTTTTTTGGTCACTTCAACACCCATTTTTCTACTGCTACTCAGGCGACGCCAGCCTGATCCAAATACTGCATTAACTCTTGATAACCGCCCACGTACTCTTCTCCATGAAAGATCTGAGGTACCGTGCTCACTGGTTTGCCCACAGTTGCTGCCAGATCCGCTGGACTGATGCCTTCTTCATGGATGTCCACATAGCGGAAAGGTAGCTCTTTGGATTCCAGTACAGCCTTCGCTTGACGACAAAACCCACAGGCTTGATGTCCAAAAATTGTATAACGCTGCATGGCTAACTCCAGTATTTACATCGGACTTATTAATATTAGTTACATTTACTTCCTCATTAACAAACACTATAAGACAGTGCACGCCAATAGCTCTACTTGATTATCGCTATCCAACCGATAGCTGTAACTAATGAAACCGCCCCTAAACCGGTTTTCTCCGCTGCAACATTCGCAACACCATATAGGCAGCTGCCGCAGCCAACAGATGCTTAATACTGTGGCCGCTGACACCTCCCAGTAGTTGATGAATGGCATGGTCAAAATGCTCAGTCACTTTGGCGAGGATATAAAAGATGAATACCCAGATTAAATCCCAACTGCAGGTATACCGAGGCTTATGAGTTACTACCACTGCGGGGATAACTAATAGCGGTAAAAACTGTACGAGTGCGTATAACCGTAGATCCCCCCTTCCAGCTTGCTCAGTAAAGTGCCAATAAATAACACTGGTAAAACCTATTAGAAGAAGTGGGTAAAGTAAGTACTGTTGTAGCTCTCGCTTCAAATATTCTGATAACAACCCTGTGGTCAATGCCATAAAGCCTATCGTCATGGGCAGACGATCCCATACCAGAGTTTCATTACTTGGGTTAAGGTGAAACCAGGATGAACCAAAACTAGTGAGAAAAATGCCCAAAAAGAAAATACTATAGACGGGGGTTATTAAATAATTATCATGCGTTAATTTTTTATTTTTATCTAAAATTAATCCAAATAACCCGACTAATAAAAAAGGTGTATTTGAAATAACATTCCAGAAATTATTAATTCCAAAGTAATTATTGTTGTCAGAGAATTTATAATAACTTTGTGGTTGGGGTATTGGCTCAATAAAAACAAATACCACGCCGATTAAAATAATCGAAAAAATAATGATCAATTTAATTTTCATTTATATTGTTTCTATTAAATAATTTATTCTTCTAATGTTTTTACCATCAATATAGCATCGCCTGTATGAGGAATGAACGGATGGGCGACTATCGTTTCCCGGCCGACTTCTTTAAAACCAAACTCTTCATACAGTCGCTTTGCACCGGCATTTTCTTCAAAAACAATTAAACTTAATTTATTAAACCGTCTCAATTTTGCTTGCTGATTTGCCAATGCCAAAAATTGATGCCCAATACCTTTGCCGCGGTGTTCAGGAAATAATGCCATGCCACAAATATAGTAACTATTGTCTTCCTCCAGTCGACTGTAGGGTGCAAGCACTGGGTCTTCATCTACCTCACCAGAGGTTTTCATCGGAAAAGAAACCATCATCCCTGCAGTTTCTCCGCTCACCTCAACAATTGTGCAGTTTTTATAACTGAAGACGCTGTCTTCCCTTTCATAGCGCCGCTCACCAACATCCAGTATTTCTTCACCGGGTTTGACCGACTTTGCCCAAATATAATCTGCTACACCATCGGAGGAGATACTGTATAGCTCTGCGATAGCACGGCAGTCTTCTCTTTGCGCTGCACGAAATGAAATCATTTTTTTGGCATCTCCAAACCTATGTAGATAATACTGACCCACTGGTCAGGCTTTAGAAAACCATCACCCCAGACAGCATCCATCTCCTGGGTTGGTTTTGCAGCAACGGCTTCATCCATTGTTTTTCCCTCGGCTTTGAGCTTTCGCAGCTTGGCCAACACATCGCTGAGCATGCTCCTGTAGGTGACTAATCCCGCTTTGTCTCCGACTAAACCATGACCGGGAATAATGACCGTATTGTCATCCGCCATATTAATTATAGTCGTGGTTGCCTCAATCATGCCGGCAAGACTGCCGCCATGTTCTACATCGACAAAGGGATAAAACCCGTTGAACCACACATCTCCGGCATGGATGACATTGGCATTTTTAAAATGAACTACTGTATCGCCATCTGTGTGTGCATTGTGAACGTGACGCGCGTGGATTGTTTCGCCATTAAGGTGAAAACTGGTATCGGTACTAAACGTAATAACGGGCAGCGCTTCTTTTGGTGATGCTGGTACTTCGACATTGAATGCGGTGAGTATGTTATCTACCGACAAGCGCTTCCGGACATTGTCGTGCGCCACGATTAATGTCCCAGCCTTACCCAGATTTTCATTACCCCCAGTGTGGTCATAATGCCAATGGGTATTTATTAGAAATCGAGGAATATCACCGCCCATTTTTTTAATTTCGGTAATCAGCTTTTCTGTCAGTGGTGCGAACTGGTCATCGATTAAAAAAGTACCTTCCTCGCCAACAGATACCACCAAGTTGCCCCCTTCGGCAATCATGGCATAAAGGTTATCCTTCACCTGAACCGTTTGGTATTCAACCGTGTCCCAGTGGTGGCCGGCTGAAACGCTGCTTACCACGCCCAAACCAAACAAGAGACCCAGGCTTTGTTTTAGCATTTTATTCATGGCGTGTTTCTTCCAACATTTTAGAACAACTACCTGCAGCTTAGCCCACCATGCTCTTAGGGGCTGCTCTCCCCAGACAAAAATCCCGGGAACATACCCAGGGTTTTATCTCTTCTAGCGACGATAAAAACCCTTGTTTAAAATAAATCTTCAATAGAAAGATATCGTTCACCGGTATCGTAACTGAACACCAACACGGTGCTGCCTGCAGGAATGTCGTTAAGTGTCTGCTGTACCGCAGCAAGGCTGGCCCCGGACGAAATACCCACAAAAATACCTTCTTCCTGTGCACAGCGCCGGGTCATCTCAAAGGCATCTTCATCGGTGACTTGAACCGTGCCATCAAGAATGTCGGTATTCAACACGCCAGGTATAAACCCTGCTCCAATTCCCTGGATACGATGCAAACCCTTTTCTCCACCGCTAATGACGGGGGATTTGGTGGGCTCTACTGCCAGCACTTTAGTGTTGGGGAATTTTTCCTTCAGCACTTCAGCGCAGCCGGTTATGTGTCCACCCGTACCCACACCGGTAATTAAATAGTCAATGCCATCCGGAAAGTCCGCTAGAATTTCTTTGGCAGTAGTGTCTCGGTGAACCTGTACATTCGCAGGATTGTTGAATTGCTGAGGCATCCAGGCATTGTCGTTTTCAGCCAGCAACTGGTTCGCCTTTTCGATACACCCCCCCATACCTAGCTCTTTTGGTGTCAGCACCAGCTCTGCACCCAGTGCCTTGAGGTAACGGCGGCGCTCAATGGACATGGACTCAGGCATGGTTAGCACCAACCGATAACCCTTGACCGCACAAACCAGTGCCAAGCCAATGCCCGTATTCCCAGAGGTGGGTTCAATAATCAGGGTATCTTTGTTAATCAGGCCCTTCGTTTCAGCATCCTCGATCATTGCCTGTCCGATACGGTCTTTGATACTGGCACCGGGATTAAACCGCTCGGCTTTCATCCAGACTTCTGTTTCACCGGGAAACAGTTTGTTGAGACGAATATGCGGTGTATCGCCAATGGTTTCGAGAATATTGTTGTACTTCATCTTGTGGCCTCTTTTGTTCGCTACTGACTCAACTCTTAATCCGGTCTATAAACAGATTAGCTTCATCTATGGATTTTTGCATATCAAG
>JBALWM010000049.1:0-10445 GCA_036960905.1 Porticoccus sp. | reverse complement strand
GCCACCACCAGGTTCACATGCGCAAATTCAATACCTGCAATAAAAGCAAAGGTCCCCGGCACCACATTGCCCAAAAACACACCAGCAACAATACACAAAGCCACCCAAAGTGACAGATAGCGTTCAAACAACCCCATTAGACAGGCTCCCTAGCAAGACAGTCACACATAAAGACATATAGACAAATACATATGGATAATCACATATACAAAATTAAATTTTAGCAGCAACTGGCTGCACGATTAGGCCGATCACCCATACGGGACAAGTTAGCCAGGTTTTTCCTCAAAAATGCTTTATTCGCGTCATTGGTCTGCAGCAATACAGACTTTGCCCAGTCCGGTAACGCCGGGTTAATTCGGTAATACACCCACTGCCCCTGCTTGCGATCAATCAGTAACTCGCACTGGCGCAACTGAGCCAAATGCCGGGAGACCTTTGGCTGACTCTCACCCAAAGCTTCCGTCAGCTCACAGACACACAACTCGCCTTCGCGCTCGATTAACATCAAGCAGCGAAGCCGGGTTTCATCTGAAAGACATTTGTAAAATTGAACGGGGTTCATGAATCACTGCCATTAAATATCTGGCATATAGTATATATGGTTTTTCACATATACAAGCTGAAATAAATCCATAGTATCTGGGATCATCAGTCAAACAATGGGAATAATTTATATACCCGTTATCGGTCAATAGCGGTTTTGGATAATCCCACTAATATGCGTTAAGCTCTGCCGGAAAATCGACGCATAGAAGAGAAGAAATAGTCTTGAATGATCTAGATAAGCCCAGCACTCACTTGCTTGAAGAAATTAAGCAATTACGTGAAGAACTAGCTGCGGGAAAGCTGACAACAGAAGAGCGTACCACTGAACTTTACAAAAGTGAGGAGCGGTTTTCTCTCGCGATGCGTGGAGCTAACGATGGTCTGTGGGATTGGAACCTTGAAACGGATGAAGTGTATTACTCTCCCCGCTGGAAAAGCATGCTGGGTTATGAAGAGCATGAACTCGATAGTCATTTAGACACTTGGGTAAGCCTAGTTCACCCCGATGATAAGGATTGGGTGTTAGCAAAGGTTCAGGATTATTTTGATGGCCGCGCCGACTCATTTGAGGTTGAAATGCGTATGCGCCACAAGGGTGGCCATGAAGTTTTTGTGCTATCCCGTGGATTTCAGGTCACTTGCGAATCAGAGAACAAACCTATTCGTCTGGTTGGTACTCAAGCCGATGTAACAGAGCGCAAAAAAACAGCAGTATTTAATGACAAAAATGCTGAAGTTATGGAGATGATTGCCGTCGGGCAACCTGCATCAGATGTCTACGATACGATTGCACTGATGTATGAAGAGCGTCACCCAGGCATGCGATGTTCAATGCTAGAATTACACGGCAACAAGCTCATGCACGGAGGCGCTCCCAGCCTGCCGAGGGAATATTGTGAAGCGATACACGGCCTGGAATACGGGCCCTGTGTTGGCTCGTGCGGAACATCTACCTATACCGGAAAGCGCGTTCTTGTTGAAGACATTGAAACAGACCCCAAATGGGAAAAAATCAAGCATGCAGCACTACCTCATGGTCTGCGTAGTTGTTGGTCTCAACCCATTAAAAATTCCTCCGGAGACGTATTAGGTGCTTTTGGCATGTATTACAACCATCCTGCACTGCCTAATGACGAGGAATCAAATGATCTCACCTCTGCGGCAAGGCTTGCTGGCATTGTCATGGAACGGGATCAAGCCCAAAAACGGATACGAACATTAGCCTTTATCGATGAACTCACAGGGCTTCCCAATCGCGCCCGCTTTTACCAACACCTTGAGGAATGCATAAAGACATCTGGTCGACATAATCGTCGTTTTGGCCTGCTATATGTTGATTTGGATGACTTCAAAGGTGTTAACGACAGCCTTGGGCATGATGCTGGCGACTTGCTCCTAAAAATCATTGCAAGGCGCCTGGAAAGCACCTGCCGTGAAATTGATTTTGTTGCACGTCTCAGTGGCGACGAGTTCTGTATACTCATTGAAGAGATAGATGATGATTATGCGGCCAATGTGGCGCAACGTTGCCTTGAGGCAATATCCCAACCCATTGAGCTTTCTGCCAGAAAACTCACACCGGCTTGTAGTATTGGGATCGCACACTATCCTGATGACGGGGAAGATCTATCAACGCTAATAAAAACAGCAGACACCTCCCTTTACGCGGCAAAGGAACGAGGGAAAAACCAATACGCTTTCTATAAACCAGAGCTGACACATAAGGCAGAGTATCGTTTCCAGGTCGAGCAATACCTCCGAGAGGCCATAGAAAAGCAACAGTTGTCACTCGCTTATCAACCCCAGGTTAATCTGCAGACCGGTGAAATCATCGGTGTCGAGGCATTATCACGCTGGAACCATCCAGAATTAGGCCAAGTTCCACCCACCGACTTCATCTCCACCGCTGAAAGAATTGGCATGATTAAACCACTCACCGAATGGGTATTGGACACAGCCTGCCGTCAGGCCGTTGCCTGGAAGGAACAAGGCTTTCCTGCACTTCAAATGTCCGTGAACATATCACCCATACACTTTCTTGATAAGGACATTGTGTCTCTGATTAAACGTATGATCCATGAGACAGGCATCGCGCCAGCAGAACTATCACTGGAAGTCACCGAAAGTGTTGTACAAACAAATCAAGAAAACCTCTCAATTTTTCGAGATTTAAAAGAACTCGACATTCAATTGGCCATCGATGATTTCGGAACAGGTTATTCTTCGCTGGCTTCTCTTAAACACCTGGAAGTGGATTGTTTGAAAATCGACAAATACTTTATTGATGACATGCTCCTCGATAAGAAAGCATTGCTTCTTATCAGCTCCATGATAGAAATGGGGCACAAACTTGGCTATAAAATTATCGCTGAAGGGGTTGAGACATCAGAACAACTTAACATTCTCAAGAACATGAATTGTGATGCCGTACAGGGTTATCTATTTAGCAAACCGGAACACGCTGACGAAATTTTGAAGTTACTGAATAGTCATTTTGAGATTTGAACAAATGTTGTCACCGGCCCCTTTGGGCCAAATTCCGGGACACCTTAGGCTGACTCTCACCCAAGGCTTCCGTCAGCTCACACACACATAACTCGTCTTCACGCTCAATTAACATCAAGCACTGAAGCCGGGTTTCATCTGCCAGACATTTATAAAATTTAACGGGGTTCATTAATGGCAGCCATTAGGAATATATGGAATATTGCATATATGTTTTATCGAATATTAAAGCATATCAAGAGCAAGACACTCTGCCAAAATATATCGATAAGCCGGAAATTAAGTCAGCTACGTTAAAGCAGGAGAGGAGCCGTTTACAAACGACATTCTATGACAAGAATCAAAAACTGTAATGTTTTTGCCAAAATCTTAAGGTACACATAAACAAACTATACTACGCTTGTTTTATGAGCAGGCTAGAATTGTCATAACCCTATCAGCAGGTCAACTTATGAAGCGATACGTAATTAGCTCCTTCGCCCTACTATTCAGCACACTGTGCTGGTCTGGTAACGGCTATGACTACCCGATCGACAACCCTCTCGCAGCCACGGTCATTGGCACGCCGAAGGCGTATACAGCAGAACTGCCGAATGACATTCCCCGCTCGGACATGAAGGTGGTTGTCTTTCCCGATCGAGAGGTGAAGAAATTTATTCCGCGCAAGGCGCTTAATTACACACTGGTACGTCAGAAGCACGCAGCACCTCTTGTTTTCTCTATCGCTGGAACGGGTGCCAGCCATCGTAGCGCAAAGATGCGGCTACTGGAAAAGGCGTTCTACCAAGCTGGTTTACACGTTGTTTCACTACCCTCGCCCACTTATGCCAATTTCATTGTCACAGCATCCGCTAATCAAGTGCCGGGCCATATTGTGCAAGACAGTGCAGACCTATATAAGGTCATGGAACTGATCGAAGAACAGATCAGCGACAACGTTGATGTGACGGAATTCTATATTACGGGCTACAGCCTGGGTGGTGCACAGGCTGCCTTTGTCGCCAAACTCGATGAAGAACGCAAGGTATTCAATTTCAAAAAAGTACTGATGATAAACCCGCCAGTCAGCCTGTTTAACTCGGTTTCTATTCTGGACCGGATGCTTGAGGAAAATATTCCCGGAGGAGTGAATAACTTTGACGCATTCTTCAAGGACCTCATGAAAGAATTCACCAAGGTCTATACCGAACTGGAAAATCTCGACTTCAACGATGACTTTCTCTACCGTATTTACGAATACGAGCATGAAGAGATCAACTACTCGAGAGTGGCCGCCACAATTGGTATATCATTCAGAATGTCATCAACCAATATGATCTTCACCTCCGACGTGATGACCAACGGTGGCTACATTCTGCCAAAGAACCACGAGTTACAAAAAACGGAATCAACCACGGACTATTTCAAGGTAGCTAACCGCATCAGCTTTACCGATTATTTCAACGAGCGTTTCTACCCGTTCTTCAGCAAGCTAACGCCGGGGGCTACCCGTAAATCCCTGATCCATGACACCAGCTTGAACAGCATTGTCGACTACTTGCGTTCGGCCGAAAAAATCGCAGTCGTCCACAATGAAGATGACATCATCCTTGCTCCCGGCGAAATCGATTTCTTTCGAGATACATTCCAGTCACGGGCCCACATCTACCCCAAGGGTGGCCACTGCGGCAACATGGCCTACAAAGATAATGTTGATTACATGATCAACTACTTCACAAACTAGGGGCATTTACCAATGATAGAGGCAGTTTGTTGTACCCGTAACCTATTATTACCCGTTATCGCTAGTGGCTTGATACTACTATCAGGCTGCAGTACCTCACCCGAAAAAAATGCGAATGAAGCTCCCGCTCAGTATTCAGTTGAATCTATCGTGCGCGATGATGTTACCTATGCGATCGATATCTACGATCCATGGGAAAGCTTCAATCGAGGCATGTACCGCTTCAATGCACGTTTTGACCATTACATATTTCTGCCCGTAGTGAGTGCCTATACCTACGTTATGCCAGATGTTGTTGAGGACTCCGTCTCGAATTTTTTCAACAACCTGTTCGAGATTAACAACCTAGCCAATTCGATCCTGCAACTAAAACCAACGGCCACGCTAGAAACAACCGGAAGATTCCTCATCAATTCAACCGTGGGATTGGCCGGCCTATTCGATGTAGCCTCAAAGTGGGGGATCAACGAACACGACGAAGATTTTGGTCAGACATTGGGCCACTACGGCGTAGGTGAGGGACCCTATATCGTATTACCGATTATGGGTCCTTCTAACGTGCGAGACACAACAGGAATTATTACTGATAGCCTTATCTTTACAGAGGTCGACATACTCAATCTAGACGACCACAATAAACGTAAAGCGGCATTTCATCTCTTGAATGCCATTGATCGCCGGCATCGTACCGGCTTTCGCTATTATGATTCAGGCTCTCCCTTCGAGTACGAGCTGATTCGTTTAATGTATACCGAAAAACGGATGTTAGATATCGCGCGTTAAGCAAGGCTGGCAAGGCGTCTTTGGACGCCCTTGCGGGCTGAAACACATATGCAGTTGATTCTGGCATTGAGCTGTAAATTGTTGCCACATCGCAACAAGTGAGGAAATGAAACAGTTTTATTAAAGCTTTTTCTTTAACCTCCTTTCTCAAGAGTTAAGCCAAAATGGTCTCCACCATCAACTGCACCGACTCCCTACCCTGCCACACATTAATATCCAGTTTATACACCAGCTGCACTTTATCGGCATTTGGGTTTGGCCAACTATCGGTATCCACATTAAAAGCGATGGCATCGATTAATTGTTGTTTTTGTTCGTCTACTGCCAGCAATAACTTCAGGTGTTTTTCACCCACAATGCGCTGCTGAACAATATAAAACTCGCCCTGAAATAGTGGTTCAGGAAAGTGCTGCCCCCAAGGGCCGGATTCTCTGAGTAAATGGCCGGTTTCCAGGCTTAGCTCTTCTGAAGTGAGTTCGCCATCGGTGACGATTTCTGCCTCGAGGTCAGCGGGGGTGAGCTGCCGCTTTACTTCAGCATCGAAAGCCTCGGCAAACGCGGGGTAGTGCTTGGCGTCGAGGCTCAGACCTGCCGCCATGGCGTGACCACCAAACTTACTGATTAATTCCGGGTGCGCTGTGGCCACGGCATCCAGTGCATCTCGAATATGTAACCCTGGAATGGAGCGAGCAGAGCCTTTATATTCTTTTTCGTCACCTTCTCCGCCTGCATCAGCAAAGGCAATCACTGGGCGATGTACCCGGTCTTTAATACGGGAAGCTAGCAACCCCACCACGCCCTGATGCCAATCGGCATCAAACAGGCATAAACCCCAAGGCAGTGCGTCTTCATCCAGCGTTAACTGATCAAGAATGGCCAAGCCTTCACGCTGCATATCTGCTTCGATCACTCGACGATCACGATTCAGCTCATCCAGTTGCACCGCATATTCGCGGGCCAGATAAGGATCTGTTTCTAACAGGCATTCAATGCCGATACTCATATCATCCAATCGACCAGCGGCGTTCAGTCGTGGGCCTACGGTAAAGCCTAAATCTGTGGCCACTAATCGCTGACGGTCTTTCCCTGCCAAATCCAGCAATGCTTGAATACCGGGTCGGGTTTTGCCCGCACGAATACGCTGTAGCCCCTGATGCACTAACACACGATTGGTTTGATCCAGTGGCACCACATCGGCCACGGTGCCCAGTGCTACCAGATCGAGCCACTCTGCCATGTTGGGCATGGCAATATTTTGAGCGTCAAACCAGCCCGTTTCACGCAATTGACTCCGTAGCGCACTCAGCAGATAGAACACCACCCCCACGCCAGCAAGGCTTTTACTGGGGAAGTCACAGCCATGCTGATTGGGGTTAAGAATAGCGTCGGCCTCAGGCAATATCGCACCGGGCAGATGGTGGTCGGTAATCAGCACTTTGATGCCCGCATCTTTGGCTGCTTTCACGCCATTAACACTGGAGATACCGTTATCGACGGTAATAATTAGGTCTGGATTGCGCTGCTGGGCCAATGCAACGATTTCCGGCGTCAGTCCGTAACCAAATTCGAAGCGGTTGGGCACAATAAAGTCGATATGCTGTAGCCCCATGGCACGCATGGCTAATAGGGTGAGTGCAGTACTGGTGGCACCATCGGCATCGAAATCACCCACAATCAATACAGACTGTTGTTGTGTTAAGGCTTCTTCTAAAAGAGCGACACCATCAGATAACCCTCTAAGCGCATCGGGACGGGGCAGCTTCGCTAAGGTTCGCTCTAGTTGTTCATCAGAGGTAATCCCGCGCCCAAGGTAAATACGCTGTAGTAGTGGCGAAATACTGTCGCTGAATTGGCCAAGTTTGGGGTCTATCTGACGCGGGGTAATCTTAGGCTGCATCAACAAAGTCTCTCGTTATTATGACTTCAATAAGTCTTGGAATATGAGCAACCGTAGACCCGATTGAGCATTGTTGTTGTTTTTGGAAACACGTCATTTCAATCCCCATGTAATGCGCTATGATTGATCGAAGATAGCAACCATGTCTGCATTGTAAAGCAGGCTTTCATTCTCAACCATTCATCGGTAATGATACGTCGGCAATGGTAATTGAACAGGTGTTCATATGGCTCTCTACAAAGCCCCGCTACGCGATATTCAGTTTGTTTTGGAAGACTTACTCGATGTTTATTCCCGGTATCAAGAATTCCCAGGATATGAAGAAACCACCCCCGATCTTGTCAATGCTGTGTTTGAAGAAGCCGCCAAATTTTCTGAGGAGGTCCTCGCCCCACTGAACGCCGTGGGCGATAAAGAAGGTTGCCAGCTTGTCGATGGCGAAGTGAAAACACCCACCGGTTTCAAAGAGGCTTATCAGGAATTTGTGGCAGGCGGCTGGCCCACCATGGAACAACCGATTGAATACGGTGGACAGGGGCTGCCGCTTTCCATTGGGCTGGTCATCCGCGAAATGATTGGTACCGCCAACTGGGCCTGGGGCATGTACCCCGGATTATCCCACGGGGCCACCGTGACTATTTTTGATCACGGTACCGAGGCACAGAAAGAAACTTACCTGAAACCGCTCACCAGCGGTGAATGGACGGGCACCATGTGTCTCACCGAGGCCCACTGCGGCACCGACCTTGGGCTGCTAAAAACAAAAGCGGAACCCAATGATGATGGCAGTTTTTCTATTACTGGCTCTAAAATTTTTATCTCTGCGGGTGAACACGACCTGGCAGAGAATATCGTCCATATTGTGCTGGCACGATTACCCGATGCCCCTGAGGGCACCAAGGGAATTTCCCTGTTTATTGTGCCGAAGTTTATCCCCACAGAAGATGGCTCAGCCGGTGACCGAAATGCCGTGACCTGTGGTTCGCTGGAACACAAGATGGGTATTCACGGGAACGCCACCTGTGTACTCAATTTTGATGGTGCCACCGGTTACATGCTGGGCGAACCCAATAAAGGGCTGCGCTGTATGTTCACCTTTATGAACGTGGCTCGACTGGGTACCGGTATTCAGGGGCTGGCGCACACTGAGCTGGCTTTCCAGAATTCTCTGGCCTACGCCAAGGATAGATTAGCCATGCGCTCGTTGACCGGCCCTAAAAATGCCGATGGCCCTGCCGACCCTATTATTGTTCACCCTGACGTACGGCGTATGCTGCTCACCCAAAAAGCCTTTGCCGAGGGTGGCCGGGTACTGATTTATTTTGCAGGCACGTTAGTAGACACCGCTGAAAAATCTACCGACCCCGCAAAGCGGGAAGAAGCAGAAAGTCTGCTGGGCTTTCTCACCCCCATTATCAAAGCCTTCCTCACCGAAGTCGGTTCTGAAAGTGCCAATCTGGGTATGCAATGCTTTGGTGGCCACGGCTACATCAGTGAGTGGGGCATGGAACAAAATGCGCGCGATGCAAGAATTGCCACACTGTATGAAGGCACCACTGGCATTCAGTCGCTGGACTTACTGGGCCGCAAGGTGCTTGGCAGCAAGGGTAAACTGTTAAAGCCCGTCACCGCTCAAATTATTACATTCTGCAAAAAGCACCGCTGGAACCGCGACATGCGGCCCTTTGTGATCCCCCTATGGAAAAGCGTAAAGCGCTGGAAAAGCCTGACCCGCAGAATTGGTTTTTCTGCCCTGCGAAATAAAGATCAAGTGGGTGCTGCTTCGGTAGATTATCTGATGTACTCAGGCTATGTACTACTCGGATTTATTTGGGCCAAGAGTGCTTATACGGCACAGCAGAAACTCTCTGAGGAAGCTAACATCGAAACTGACAGTGGAAACATAACTGACAAGAGCTTCTACCAAGCCAAAATCCAGACAGCTGAATTTTACTTTGCAAAAATTTTACCTCGCACGGCATCACTTCAAGCCACCATTAGGACCGGGTCCAAATCACTGATGGCGATGTCTGAAGATGACTTCTAGTGTTTATAAAACGAGCACCTACAACCATTTAAGAGTTTGAGAAACACCATGACTGAACATCAACCATACACGCACTGGCATTTGGAACGGGACGCTGAAGACATCGTTTGGTTGGGTCTCGATCGTCAGGGTGAAAAACTCAATTCACTCAGCACCGAGGTAATGCTCGAGCTGAATACAGCACTGGGCGATTTGGAAGCTGATCTGCCATTGGGGCTGGTGATTTACTCTAAAAAAGCCAGTGGGTTTATCGCCGGTGCGGATATCCGTGAGTTTGAGCAGCAGGCGGATCAACACGCCGCCAGAGAGGGCATTCTTCAAGCCCAAAACCTTTTTGCACGCCTGGAAGACCTGCGCTGCCCTACTGTCGCTAACATTCACGGATTCTGTCTGGGTGGTGGTCTTGAACTGGCACTGGCCTGTGACTATCGCATCGCCCTGGATACAGACAGCACCCGCATTGGCTTCCCTGAAATTCAATTGGGCATCTTCCCCGGCTTTGGGGGGACTGCTCGAAGTATACGACTACTGGGTGGACGCAAAGCACTAGAAGTAATTCTCAGCGCCCGGATGCTCAGAGCACGGGCCGCCAGAACGGTTGGCTTAATTGATCAAGTGGTGTCAGAACACCGTAGTCTGCGCTGGGCAGCCCGCAAGGCGATTGTTAAAAATCGCAGAGGGCATCGCGCCAGTCGATTAGAGAAACTGACCAGTAGCCCCGGCATACGTCACACCCTGGCAAAAGTCATGGAGGGCGAGGTCGCCAAAAAGGCCCGCCGAGAACATTACCCTGCCCCCTATGTGCTGATAGATTTATGGCGGGAAGTAGGTAATGACTTCAATGCCCTGTTAGATGGTGAGGCCGACTTGGTGAGCGAATTACTCATGAGTGATACCTCTCGCAATCTGCGCCGGGTATTCCGTCTACAAGAACAATTGAA
>JBALWM010000048.1:6437-10486 GCA_036960905.1 Porticoccus sp. | reverse complement strand
TCGAGCGATGCGCAGTAACAAGCGCAGGCAACGGGGGTTTGACCCAGCCGCAATTTGCTACCACAAATATGACGCAGAGTTAGTCACTCTGAATTTACACTTTACAGCGGTTGATACTGTATGCGGTTGCGGTTGAGCACTCTCCGGCATTCTTTAATGCTACTTCTGTATTGTTTCTGCCCAAGATATTTGGTGACGACATATATTCTTTGAATGCCTGGTGCTGTGTACAATAGTTGATCATTTTACTGGTGGTCATAAAAAAACAAATATGAGTAGCAACCTATAAAAATCGTGCACCTTGGTCTCGATGGCTTAGCTAGATCGGATGTCAGGCTATATTAATAACGCAGCGTTCCACTAGGTTGTTGGCAGCTATGAGCCAAGCGGACTACTCAACAGATTCTTTTCCTGATTGGTAATCAGGATTAGACTGTTAGCTTTGTGATTATTAATTAGTAGGAATAGCTCAATGCCCTCTTTTGATATTGTTTCCGAAGTTGAACAAGAAGAAATTCGCAATGCTGCAGAAAATACTCAGCGAGAACTCACCACTCGTTTTGATTTTCGAGGTGTAGATGCCAAGGTTGAATTTAAGGATGGTGAAGTGACACTTTCTACTGAGGCAGATTTTCAATGCCAGCAGCTATTGGATATGTTGCGAGGGAACCTGGTTAAACGAAAGGTTGATCCTTATGTGATTGATGTGGATGAAGAGGCTCTACACAGTGGAAAAACCTTCTCCCTACAAGTTCGCTTTAAACAGGGTATTGACCAGCCAATGGCGAAGAAAATAGTAAAGCTGGTAAAAGAAGCCAAGATGAAAGTACAAGCCGCAATTCAAGGCGACAAAATACGAATCACCGGAAAAAAACGTGATGACCTGCAGGGGGTCATGGCGCTAGTTCGGGGTGCAGACTTGGGGCAGCCATTTCAGTTTGATAACTTCAGGGATTGATAAATATTGGCTGGCATTATGGTGAGTTGTTTGAGTCATAAATGGCACCAACAATCGTATCAGTGTAGATCTTTTCTAAAAACGTATTAGGGGCGTCACATATGGATGATCAACAGTTCCCTCGCTATAGTTTTCTAGCGCTATTTCTCTCATTAGTAGCATTGATATTGTTACCTCCTTTTTTTGGTGATGATTTGGCGTTAATACAGAAACTAATGTGGCTTGCGACTCTCCTGGCGGGGTTGTGGTTGGTAACACATAATCGCTGGTTATTGCTGATAGCTGGGGTTTTAGCACTTCCTGTTTTGGTGGTAAGTTGGCAGTCTCTGGTAGGCAAGGCGACTATTTGGTCATTGGGGCATGGCTGTATCAGCTTGATTCTTTTACTGTTTATTGTTGGCCACTTGTTGCGCTTTGTTGTTGTCACCCGGCGGGTGAGCAGCGACCTTATCTTTGCTTCGCTCTGTGTCTACCTATTAATCGGGGTGATATGGGCTCATATTTATTTGTTGATGGAGCTGGTTATACCTGAGGCGTTTTCCATCAATGCTGATAAAGGACAAAGTTATTCAGCGCTGCTACGAGAGTTGCTGTATTACAGTTATGTCACACTCACCACTCTAGGGTATGGGGATATTATACCGGGGGCCCCTATCACCAGATCATGGGCAGCAATGGAGGCAATTGTAGGCCAGCTTTATTTAACTGTTATTGTGGCACGTTTAATGGGGCTTTATATTGCGACTGAGCTAAGGGGAGATGACACAGAAGACTCCCAAACCTGATGTTGGGAAAGGCACTATACTAGAAAATATTTGTTGATGAGGACAGGCCTCTCCAGCTGTATGCTTCGATAGATTTTTTTATTTGACGAATAATTAAGGAGAGTTTCGTGATTAGGACGCTTCAACTAGTGGTGCTTGTTTTGTGGGGGTTATCCGGGTGTATGTCATCTGCCCCGAGTGAACCTGAACAAAGCTACGCTAAAAAGTTGAGGTCGTCCTCGTCTGTTGTGGTCAGCAAACCTGGGTTTTATCTCCCTAAGGGTGAGCCTGTAGGCTGGTATTCAGATGTTGTTTGGGTTGACCCTCAGAAAATTTTATCAAATAAGCCCTCCCTCCCTAATCACCTTCGGTCAGAAGTACAGCGTCAAATGTCTAACAAGGGGCATATGTTTATTAATACCAATAGTGCTGAGTATGTGATGTTGGCTGCCATCATATTAGGTGATATATCGACAAGTGAAAGTGAAAGGCTCAATAAGTTTTTTAATATTGACCCGGCGTTGAATAAGGCGTCAGAAGACTACGAGGTGGGCACGTTATTACTGGCTATTGGTAAGCGGGAAGGCCATCGCGCACTATGGCGTGGTGCTGTACAAGTTTTTGTCGGGGAAGAGATTCCTGAATCCGTAGGGCGGCAGCGCCTTGAGCAATATATTGGGACGCTGTTGGCCTCTGTCCCCCAGAAATAGGAATGATTTTCAATGCATGATTATCCTGGCATTATCCTGACAGCACTGCTCATTCTATTATTTGGGTTATTTTCACGGCTTGCTGAACGATCACCGATAACTGGCCCCATGTTTTTTGTCGGGGTCGGTCTACTTCTAGGCCCTTTGGGTTTAGATCTCTTTAACATAAAACCCGGTGCTGATGTGGTCAAAACTGTTGCCGAAATCACTTTGATTCTTATTCTGTTTGTGGACGCAACGATGATTCGATCTGTCCATCTGGGTAATGTCTTAGCGGGGCTGCCCGCTCGGTTGCTGGTTTTAGGGTTACCGTTAACCATGCTTCTTGGTATCGGGGTGGCCAAAGTATTGTTTCCCTCTATGGACCTTTGGCTGATAGTACTGGTGGCATTGATCCTGTCGCCAACAGATGCTGCTCTGGGGTTGGCCGTTATCACCAGCCCAAAGGTACCCACTAAAATTCGTGAAGCACTTAGTGTTGAAAGTGGCCTGAATGATGGTATCGTACTTCCCTTGGTTATTGTGTGTATCGCAGTTTTGGTGGAAGGGAGCCAGGTTATCGATGGCAGCGGACGATGGACTGTCTTCATGGCCAAGCAGTTGACTATCGGTCCCTTGGTGGGTGGTTTGATAGGCTGGGGCGGTGGTTATCTGGTTGACAGGGCTGCCACTGCTGGTTGGATGAAGGGTGCCTTCCAACGACTATCTGCATTATCTTTGGCCCTGCTGGCGTTCGCAGGTGCAGAATTACTTCAGGGTAATGGTTTTATTGCAGCGTTTTTTGCCGGTTTAATGCTTGGTGTGAAAACACCGGCAGTACGGGAGCGAATTCAGGAGTTTGGTGAAGCAGAAGGGCAGTTGCTTTCTCTCTTTATTTTTCTGATATTTGGTCTGGTGCTAGTACCCATAGTGGCAGATGCCTGGAATGCCTGGACTCTGTTCTATGCTCTGTTGAGCTTGACGGTGATTCGCATGCTTCCTGTGGCCATCTCGTTGACAGGTAGTGGTTTAAATTATTACGACGTAGGATTTATTGGCTGGTTTGGCCCCAGAGGTATAGCCTCAATTCTCTATCTATTAATCGCTGCTGGTGAGCTAGGGGTGGTTGGGTATATAGATGCTTATTCGATTATTGTCTTGACTGTGTTGATCAGTACTTTCGCTCACGGAAGTAGTGCCTTAGTGTTGACAAAACATTATAAGGTTTAGGATGGATTGAATAAATTCCCTTGCAAAAAGTAATGGAATAAAATGGTGTTTTCTCTAATTATTGTTCATTTTTCTTAAAGTATCTTATTGATACTTTGTGTTGTTTTAGGCGGAGTTTGAAGTTGAATTTTTATTGACAGTTAAAATCAGCTGCTCTCCTCAACAGCACCTTGTATTTCCTCTAATAAGCGTTAGACTTCAAATCAGATATAAGTAAATAAAAATTACTGATCGGGGTGGATGATCTCTCAGCCAGTATTCATTGCTCACTTTTTATTCCGTAGAAAGCAAAGCGGGCTGGCTCTATTTGGTTTGTTGTTTATCCTGTTGATAACAGGTTGTACAGCACTTGGGCCGGACTTTGAAAAACCGGAAGTCGCAACAGAGGCCAGTTGGTCAGAGCAGGAT
>JBALWM010000048.1:0-6337 GCA_036960905.1 Porticoccus sp. | reverse complement strand
GTCCAAATTTTAATGCATTGACTGACGATAATTATTCTGACCATCAGATAGGTTTCGATGCTGCTTGGGAACTGGACTTTTGGGGTCGCTTTCGCCGGTCAATAGAGTCTGCAGAGGCGTCCCTTTCTGTTAGCGAGGCGGATTATGACAACACTCTTGTTATCCTGACTGCAGAAGTGGCTCGTGCTTATGTCACCATCCGAACACTGGAAGAGCAGCTTGCACTGGTTCGCTCTAATATCAGCTTACAGCAAGAAAGTTTGAGAATTGCGCAAGTACGGTATGACAATGGCGCAACAACTGAACTGGATGTCCAGCAGGCAACCTCTCAGCTTGCTGATACTCAAGCGCAGAACCCTGTCCTTATGACATCCTTGCGTCAAGCCAACAACGGTCTCAGCGTCCTGATGGGGATGCCCCCTTCGGACTTGACGGAGATGTTGGGTGGGTTAGGGCCGATACCAGTAGCATCAGTGTCTATGGCAACAGGTATTCCTGCTGACCTGCTTAGGCGTCGTCCGGATGTCCGCTTAGCCGAATACCAAGCGGCTAGCCAGAGTGCTTTGATTGGTGTTGCCAAGGCAGATTTGTATCCAAGTTTTTCACTAACAGGCTCCATTGGTTATCGAGCTAGTAATACTTGGGATAATAGTACGAGTGATTTATTTGATAGTGACACACTGTTTTTCTCAGCAGGGCCATCGTTTACTTGGAATATTCTGAATTATGGTCGCATTAAAAATAATGTTCGTGTTCAAGATGCTCGTTTCCAACAAAGCGTAGTGAATTATCAAAATACAGTACTCACCGCTTATCAGGAGGTCGAGGATGCCATGGTGGCGTTTGGGCAATCTAAGCGAGAGAGCACCTTCCGTGCTACCAGTGCAGCAGCAGCTAAACGGTCTGTAGAAATTTCAAGTATTCAGTACCGGGAAGGGTCAGTGGATTTTCAGCGAGTCATTGATTCTCAACGCGTCCTTGTCATACAGCAAAATCAGTGGACCACGGCTCGTGGCGATATCGCACTAAATCTTATTGCCATGTATAAGGCGTTGGGCGGTGGTTGGGAAATTCGGGAGGGGAATAGTTTTATTTCCGATGAAATTCGACATGAAATGGAAAAACGTACCAATTGGGGTGATTTGTTAACGCCCGAGAATAAAGCCAAGTAGAAAACACCCGGTCATGTGGTATTTACCACAGAGGTGTATCTCAATTTGTGTATCCCCCTGGAGGGAGCAGATGAAATTAAGACAGACCCATTCCATTCAATACAGGGTTTTCCTGGCAATCATTTCAATATTTACGTTACAGGCCTGTAATGAGCCAGTAGAACCGAAAGTGGAGACTGTGCGTTCAGTGAAACTGATGACCCTGGGTGGGGGCGGGGGTGGGGTTACTCGAGAGTTGTCCGGCCTAGTATCAGTGGAGCAGAGTGTCAGATTAGGATTTGAAGTGCCAGGAAAAATTATGGACCTGCCTATTGAGGAAGGTGATAAAGTTGAGAAAGGGGCACTACTGGCACAGTTAGATCCTACTGATTACTTGGCCACACGTAATGCGGCTAAGTCAAATCTGAAAGCAATGAGCTCGGTATACCTTCGTGCAAAGAAGATATTTGATCAGGGTGCCGGGTCGCAGGCAGAAGTGGATATAACATTACGGGATTTTCAGGTTGCCAAGGAGGAATTAAAAAGGGCCGAAAAAGCGCTTCGAGACACCAAAATTATTAGCCCGTTTTCCGGGAGTATTGCAATAAAAATAGTCGAAAATTATCAAAATGTTAGGGCCAAGGAAGCAGTACTGTTACTTCATGATCTATTGAATCTCGAAATAGATATAACTGTACCGGAGCAGGATGTAACACGAGTAAAGCAAGGCTTTTCTCTAGATGAGCGTACCGCTCGAATTAGGCCTGAGGTGGAACTTAGTGCGACACCTGGCCAGCGATTTCCCGCACGCTTCAAGTCATTCTCAACAGCTGCTGACCCAGTGACGCGCACCTATTCGGCCACTCTTACCTTCGTTAACAATAAAGAGTCTACGATTCTTCCAGGCATGACCGCGAAAGTGATTCTACATGCGAAAAAAGAGAATCTTTCTGAAAGGGGCTTTACGGTCCCTGTTTCTGCTGTGGCCGGAAGCGGGGAGGGGGCATATGTCTGGCGTGTGGACGCTGACACAATGCAAGTGTCACAGGTGCCCGTAGAGCTGGGTTTGATGGCCGGTACGGGGATTTCGGTGCTAAGTGGCCTGCAAGAAGGTGACCGTATAGCTATCTCTGGTGTACATCATCTGCGTGAAGGGATGAAGGTCCGTCCCTTAGGCGAGTGATGGTGGGAACCGCTATATGAATATTGCTCAGTTTTTCATCGAACGTCGCGTCGTCACACTGGTATTGACCGTTGTCATGCTCGGTACAGGCATGGTGGGTTATCAGAGTCTTAGTCGGTTGGAAGATCCAGAGTTCACGATTAAGGAGGCTTTGGTTATTACCGCATACCCAGGCGCTACAGCAGCCGAGGTTGAGGAAGAGGTGACTGATCGTCTGGAAAAGGCTGCCCAGAATATGGGTCAGCTTGATCTGGTGGAGTCTAAGTCTGAGCGTGGCCTGTCTACCATTACAGTGACCATTAAAGATAAATATGACAAGGAGCTTTTGCCACAAGTTTGGGATGAACTTCGACGCAAAATTGGTGATGCTCAACGTGAGCTGCCACCAGGTGCTGGACCTTCCTTGATATTAGATGACTATGGTGACGTTTACGGTATCTTCGTAGCTATCACAGGTGATGGTTACAGTTATGCAGAGATCAAAGATGTCGTTGATATGCTCCGGCGTGAGCTGCTGCTAGTCAAGGATGTGGGAAAAATTGATACCTATGGTGAGCGTACTGAGGCTATCTATGTCCAATTGAACCGTGATCGTATGTCTCAACTTGGTATTCCTGCTGATGTCATTATTAATGAATTACAGCAGAAAAATCTGGTGGTGGACTCAGGTCGTGCTTCTGTTGGCAATGAATTTATCACCCTCAATCCCACGGGTGAAATCAAGACCGTAGAGCAATTTGGCGAGATCCTTATCAGAGGGAAGGAGTTTGCGACATCAGAACAAATTTACCTGAAAGATATTGCCCTGACATGGCGTGACTATGTAGAGCCGCAGGACTATTTGATTCGTTACGACGGTAAAATTGCCATCGGGTTGGGGATATCGACAGTTGCTGGTGGCAATGTCGTCAACATGGGCGAAGCCTTGAAGCAGAGGGTATCAGAACTGACGGCTCAGTTACCCGTGGGCATTGAGGCTGGACTGGTCTCCGTCCAGTCCGATGCAGTAGCTATTGCGATTAAAAGCTTTGTCGTTAGCCTTCTGGAGGCGGTTGCCATTGTGATTGTGGTACTACTGATTTTTATGGGTGTGCGCAGTGGTATATTGATCGGTTTTGTACTGCTTTTGACCATTGCTGGTACCTTTATTTTCCTCGCTCCTATGATGGTTGCTCTGGAGCGTATTTCACTGGGGGCCTTAATTATTGCACTGGGAATGCTGGTTGATAACGCTATTGTGGTGGTAGATGGGGTACTTGTTAGGTTACAGAAGGGTGAAGAGGTAAAATTTGCAGCTATAGAGGTGGTTAAGCGTACAGCTATTCCCCTGCTCGGTGCTACAGTTA
Organism: Porticoccus sp.; assembly: GCA_036960905.1. GTDB lineage: Bacteria > Pseudomonadota > Gammaproteobacteria > Pseudomonadales > Porticoccaceae > Porticoccus. The sequence continues at coordinate 2,657 of JBALWM010000048.1, read as the reverse complement.
TTGCCATCTTGGCCTTTGCGGCCATTGGTACTTCAGATGACAGTACAGGTGAGTTTTGCCGCTCGTTGTACCAAGTAGTGCTGGTTTCATTACTTTTGAGTTGGGTGACTGCTGTTACGGTGACTCCCCTCTTGTGTGTCATGTTTTTGAAGGCACCGGCGACGAATGTAGAGACAGATGATCCCTTCAGTGGCGGTGTTTATAGTCGTTATAAAAGTATTCTGCATGCCTGTATTCGACGCAAGTCGCTGACGCTACTTGTTGTTGTAGGTGTATTTTTATCCTCTCTTTGGGGTTTCCAGTTTGTTGAGCAGAGTTTTTTCCCTCCCTCCACACGCCCCCAGTTTATGGTTGATCTTTGGTTGCCACAGGGCTCTCATATTGATGAGATGGCTCAAGTGGCTGAGTCAGTTGAAAACTATATAAAAGATCAGGAGGGAGTGACCCATGTCAGCTCACTAATTGGCAAAGGAGGGCTCCGATTCCTTCTGACTTATACGCCTGAAAAACTGAACAGTGCTTATACACAGTTGCTAGTTGATGTGGATGACCCATTGAAAGTGGATGCGTTGTCGACCAATATTGAAGCGTATTTGAAACAGAATTATCCAGATGTACTCGGCTACGCCTCTAGATTTCAGCTCGGGCCTGGTAGCACCGGTAAGATTCAGGCGAGGGTAAGTGGCCCTGATCCAGACGTGCTGCGAGGGCTATCCAAACAATTCCAATCTATTCTCCATGCCGATACAGATGCCAAAGCGATACGTACCGACTGGCGACAGCGTGTCAAGGTGCTACGGCCAATCCTTGCAGAAAAGCAAGCTAATCATAATGGTATTACTCGACAAGATATTGCCCGAATTTTACGGGAAGGCTTTCAGGGTGATCAGGTGGGGATTTATCGGGATGGCGATCTATTGCTACCCATTATTTTACGAGCGAATAAGCCTACTCGGTCTAGCATCGAGAATATCTACAATTTACAAATATGGAGCCCTGCTGCAGGAGCCAGGATCCCATTGCGTCAAGTTGTGTCGGGGTTTGATACAGTCTACACGGATGAAATCATCATGCGGCGTAACCGCAAGCCAACGATTACTGTTTTTGCTGATCCAATCTTGGGACAGGCCAGTAAGTTGTTTGCACGGGTGCGACCAAAGATAGAGGCGATTGACTTGCCCGAGGGCTATGAGCTTGATTGGGGTGGTGAGTATGAGGATTCCGGTGATGCTCAAGCGGGTTTAACGGCCAATCTTCCTATGTTTTTATTGGCGATGGTGCTGATTACTATTATGTTATTCAATTCACTCCGTCAGCCTCTTATTATCTGGTTGGTCGTACCACTGGCTATCATCGGCGTTACGTTTGGCCTGCTTTCTTCGGGTCAGCCATATGGGTTCATGTCGTTACTGGGCTTTCTCAGTCTGATTGGTATGTTGATTAAGAATGCCATTGTTCTGATTGACGAGATTATTCTTCAGAGTGGTGAAAATAAGGACTTATTGTCTGCTATCGTTGATTCGGGTGTTAGTCGTCTCAGGCCGGTAGGGATGGCGGCCTCAACCACCGCATTGGGAATGATTCCTCTGTTATTTGATGCTTTTTTTGCGGCGATGGCGATCACAATCATCGCAGGTCTGATCTTTGCGACGGTACTGACCATGGTGGTGGTGCCGGTGCTGTACTCGGTTTTCTATACGGTTGAATCGGACTGATCATCACGTAACGCTTGCGGGTATGGGGGAAAATATAGATACAGGAATAAATATAGATGCTTCGTCTTATTGTGATATTAAGCTTGTTCATAGTGCTTTCATTGGGGCAGGTGTCTGCAGGGGTCCAACAGGACGAGAAGCGTGCAGATCAGTTATTAAAATTTACAGTGGTTGTTCTCAGTAAAGAGCAAAATATACGTCGTAATTTTGAAGAAAAATTGGTTAAAAATCTCCGAGAAAACAATTACGATGCCATTGCAAGCCACAGCCTGATCCCCGACATTTCCAATCTTCGCGGTCCTGAGTTGCGTCAAAAATTACAGAAAGAAGGCATCAAAGGCGCACTGCTATTGAGGCCTATTGATATTGGAATGCAGGCCAGTATTGCCTCTGCTCAGAAGCAAATTCCACCCAAGGCATACAACTCTATTGAGGCATTTGTTACCGATTATCGAGAGGGGGATTTTAGTACACAGGCGGTGATACAAGTGACCGGGTTTTTACTGACAGAAGAGCAGACAACCAACTTTTGGCAGGGCATTATTTGGTTGGATGATAACGTTAAAACTCGGGAGGAGGGGATAGAAAAATTATCTGATCTGGTGTTATCTAACCTCAATGCCTCAAGAGGTTATCTGAGAAAACGCCTTGGGTTCAAGCCGCTCAATACAGATTAAAGTATCTGCCGCTGATGTTTGTGTGTTAGCCAGGATAGTCAGTGGTGGCATCACGGCCATTCTCAAACCGGATGATAACCAAAGACTTTGTATTGCAAGAGCCCCGTGGGGGCCCTTGCTCAAGTAATATAATATCAGTTAATAAGTGACGGTCTTAATCTTAGGTGAGTCCTCTGACATCACTGTCTTAACGATAGTTGCACCTTCTGAGGCCCATTCCTGGACTATTGGGCGAACATCACTGAGCGTGACCTCCTCTTGAGTG
>JBALWM010000047.1:0-10598 GCA_036960905.1 Porticoccus sp. | reverse complement strand
TATCTAGGGGGAGGGGCGGATCAAAAGTCTAAGGCTTTCTTCATGTAGACCGCCGCCTTATCTTTTTTTTTATACATGCAATTGGACGTTTTGGAAATGAGCCGGAAATCAACCCCCACAAGTCTTAAGATTGTGCAGGGTACAGACCAGAAGTGTCGTATCAATACAGCAGAACCAAAGCCCAAATCCAAGCTCCCCCCTTGCCCAGCGTGGGTACACAGTGAAGGGAAGAAAGAATGGAAGCGGCTGTCTACAGAACTGATTAAAATCGGCGTGGTAACAGGATTCGATTTTATCGGTCTGGCTACGCTTTGCCATATGTGGGGCGAATATGTTGAAGGCGCTAAAGCTGGTGAGCCTGTCAGTGTTGCCCATATCACCCAAATGCGTTTGTACCTAGTCGAATTTGGCATGACACCGAGCAGCCGAAGCAAAGTACACGCTGGCGAGGGTGAAAAGCAGAAAGACCCTTGGGATGATTTTTGAGTCAGGCTTATAAGGGCTAAAATATTGCCCAGCTAGTTGCCCAATAACTTTTTTGAGGTATAAAAAATGGGAGCTGTATGGCTACAACCCCTGTGGTTAGAACAGAGTTGTTGGAAAGGTAACGGAATATAAGAGACTGTTGGCTGGCAAGAGTTACAGCAGGGTTACATTGTGTAATAAAAAATGTATAGAGATAATCTAAGTCTTTGTTTTATATGGTAGCTACGGGTGGACTTGAACCACCGACCCCAGCATTATGAATGCATTGCCCGACAAATCCCCGCTAAACCCGAGCATACCAATAAATACCATTAACCTGTTGAATATAAAGTATAAATAAGGACTTACAGGTTTTTTTTAGGTTGCTTGTCGGCCGTTGAGGTATATCATAGGTGGACTTATGGTGGACTTATGGTGGACTTATGTATTCCGGATGATCAAAAAGATAAGTAACTCACTAATTAAGCAAGTTGAGCCAAGAAATAGGCCGTATGAAATAGCTGATACGGATATAAAAGGCTTTTTGTTGCGTGTGCAACCTTCAGGTGTGATGAGTTTCGTCCTTTCTTATAGAAATGCTGAAGGAAGGAGGCAACGTTACACGATTGGAAAGTTTGGCAGCCTCACTCCCACGCAAGCACGAAAAATTGCCAGTGAATTGCAGGCAAAGGTCAAGCTGGGTGTAGATATTCAAAAGGAAAAAAAGGCTAAAGTTTGCGCAGCGGAAGTTGAGTTGCATGGAACACTTGGAGCGTACCTAGAAGAGGTCTATGGGAAGTGGCGAAGAGACAGTCGGAAAGACGCTGAGGCCGAGCTAAAGAGGATTCATTGTCATTTTCAGCAGTGGTATGGCCTGCCATTATCGGAAATAGACAGTTGGAAAGTTGAGAAATGGCGTAGGGCTCGTAAGAAGCTCGGTATCAGCGAGAAGACGATTAACCGAGATGTAAATGCGTTGAAAGCGGTTCTGTCCCACGCTGTTCGTAACGGTGTTTTGGATGTCCACCCGTTAGCAAACATCAAACCCTATAAAGTGGATAACAACGAAAAAGTACGTTTTTTGAGTAAGGAGGAAGAGTCCCAGCTCAGAGTGACCTTACTGCGTAGAGACATGGAGGTTAGGTCAGCTCGTATCAGCGGCAATATTTGGCGTGAGGCTCGGCGTCTTCCGGTCTATCCAGAGTACCAGTCGGCTCATTATCCGGACCATGTAGAGCCAATAATTTTACTGCTACTAAATACGGGGTTGCGACCAGCAGAATTGCTTTCCTTGCGTATGGATGATGTTGATCTTGAACGTCGTCTTTTAACTGTCCGGGGCATTAATACCAAAAGTGGAAAAACACGTCATGTAAGCCTCAGTGCTGAAGCGACAGAAGTATTGGAGCGGTGGCTTGGTCAATCGCCGTACTTTGATGGCGACCTGATTTTCCCTAGCCCAGTTAATGGAAAGAAAATGGATGCTTTGCCTAAATCTATTGGAAGAGTGATAAAAAAGGCGGGATTGGAAGGTTTTAGACCTTATGACTTTCGGCATACGTTTGCTAGTTGGCTGGCCATGGGCGGGATCGACCTTAATACGATACGTGAGCTATTGGGTCATGCGGATATGAGTACGACACTAATTTATGCGCATTTATCGAATGACTATAAATCTGAAGCAGTTAAAAAAGTCTTTGGTTAGGGGGTACTGCAATCAATAAATTAGATATGGAATCAGCCAAGGCAGCTGGCCGGCTCGGGGCATTGTATGGAATGGCCTTGGAGGGAAACAAAAAATATTTAGCGCGGGCTCTGGATCAACTGATCTTGGATTTGGATAAGTGCACAGAGGGCGGTCCAGTAACAATTACATTTCACCCTGACCAGTTGGAGTATCTGGTCAATGGGCTTAAGAGTTGTAGAGATGAATGCCAGAGTGGCAAGAGAAACCCTTTCAACAATGTTAGCGGTAAGTATGACGAGTGGGGGTACCCCGAAGGGCATGCAGAGAAAATGGTTCTAGCTTATGAAGCCGTTGAGCGACTAAAAGCTAAGAACCCATCGTATAGTAACGAGCAAGCAATATTAGCTGCCCCTGAGTGGCTGTTGGTACAAAGACAGATCAAGATGCCAGCCGATACGGTACACAAGTACTACTATCAGTATAAGAAGTCTCAGACGAAATCGTAAGTAATAGCGACTTACTGTAAAGCTAGCCGAAGTTCTTACAGTGTAGAGTCTCGCCGCCTCCCTTAAAGTACCGAAATACTCCAAGAGTCATTGTTGAGGTACGCATCCTATGAGTAATAAAACCCGAATCGTAAGTGGACTTCTGACCACAAGCCAAGCCGCAGACTACCTTGGGTATTCAAAGCACACGTTAAAAATTGCGAGGCACAGTGGTCAGTTAGCTGGTGTGACGGGCCCAATTTTTAAACGACTTGGAAGGCAAATTCGATACGGTCGAACCGACCTCGATTGCTGGCTGAGCCAGTTTAAAAATTACTCTTCCAGTTCTCAGTATAGATAGCTTGGGCTTGAACATGATTGAGCCGTTGAGCATCAAAGATATTAATAATTACCTGAAAGTCAGTCTTAGAGGAAGTCTTGCGGAGCAATACTGTGGTTTGTCTGACGACGAGGCCCAACAGAACGCATTCATGTTTTCTCTATTGAATAACCGTGACCCAAGAATTATCAAGATAGTTGAAAATGGTCAGTTGGTTATTGGAATGCGCGATGAGAGGGGAGGCTACTTTCCGGATTGGTAGAAACCTTTAACAACCGGCAGTTTAAAAATATGGTAGGTGAAACAGAAAGTGAAATGCAATCAGGAGTGACCAAAATGACCCAAGAAATACCAATCTATTCTTCGCGTGCAATTGATTTCACCGAAGGCGTTTTAGATTACATCACCGGATCTTTGCCAACGGCATGACTATCACTTTTCTATCTACTGATCAGGTTGTTTCCAGGGTAATGTGCGACAAGATCAGTATAGTCACGTCACTACCAGAGTTGGCGGATTATCAGTCTGTCTATGATCAGTTAGGCTTGCTTGTGGCCGATAATCTTTATGGGCACAAAAAGGTTAACCCCGTCTATGGCTGTTCTAGGCAGTTGTACGTTGATCAGAATTGGAATCTACCAAGTTATCTGCGACGTAAGATGATGTTCCAGATGAAAGAGTCTGCCTTGGAAAAGCACCCAGTACGTTTGGAGTTTAACCCGACTTTGGATGATATGGGCATGGTGCGAACTTATGTGACGTATATAACAGGGATGGAGTGGGAAAGCGTGATGGAGAACGCAAAAGTTACAAGGATTGATATAGCAGTTGATCTTGAGGAGGCAGATTTGGCAGATTTTGCATTTGACTGTAAGTATGCCCAGAAGACGAGCTGTTATTGTAATCACGGAGTGCTTGAGACCATTTATTTTGGGAGTGGCGAAAGCCAGCTACATCTTTGTATTTATGACAAGTCAAAAGAATTGGATAAGAAGGGTCATGGGGGTGAGCTAATAAGAATAGAGGCGCGTTGTAGGTCAAAGCCACCGACCCCGTTGACGGAGCTCGCTAAGATTCCATGCCCGTTTGATCGACTAGAAATTAAAGACCTGAGAAATCTCAAACTGGGAGCATCGGAGATAGAGCGACTTGCCCTTGAGTTAGCCCGGTTCAAGGGCCTCAAGAGAGCCTTGTCAGACTGTGGGGCCACGACCGCTAAAAGTCTAGCGAAGCGGTTGAGTTCACATAAGTGCGCTTGGTGGGATGCGGGTGCGATCTGGGAGGGCTGGGATAAAGTTGTGGAAGCAATTCAGAATCCGCCTCCGGTTATAGATTTTATAAACTAAGAAATTGAACATATTTGAAGGAATTTTAATGATGTCCGCTGAAGATATGAATGCCAAATTTCATAGGGCCGCCCAGCTAAAAATCCGGGGCTTGAGCCAGATAAAAGTGGCTAAAGAGTTGGATGTCACTACGGCAACCATTTGCAACTGGCAACGGAATTCAACCTATAGGTCGATCTATAGGGAGTACGTAAAACAGAGTATGAGTGACTCCATAGCTGAGCTTAGAGCTCTCAACGAAATTTCGGTATATCGGCTGCACGAACTAGTTAGTTCGGAGGATGAAAATGTGGCACTGAGAGCGTCCAAGCTCGTCTTCGAATTAAACGGATTTACAAAAAATTTGGATCAGACTTACGCGACGGCTTATTGGCTGGGTAGTAACTAACCTCTATGCCTTTGAGCTAATCCAATAGGCGGTACTGACAAGTTAACTTGTCAGTACCCTTATTACGGCTGCGACCTTCAGCATGATTCAAGCAAAAAAAGCCCGGAGCAAAATATCAAATCCGGGCTGTTACTTTCTGAGAACCTAGTTTTGCACTGATATATCCATCAACTTTTTGAGACCACCCAGCGCCTTCTGCTTTTCGATTGTACCGTAGCCAATATTGCTGGCACTCAAAGAGCCACCAGGTTGGAACGGATAGCCTTCAATCGTGGAAAAGAATTTCTGCACAAAACCCTGCGCGGGAACCATCAACCACATATTGTCAGCGTACCACCGCACATACATAGCGGAGTTGCGTGAGGCGCTCTCAAAGGGGTCAGCTCTCAGGTTAGTGATTACCGGCCACTGGGGTGTTTCTCTATACGCCTCATTGATCCCACCTCTTTCGGTTGCAAATGAGACTTTCCAATCGTCTACCCTGATCGCGTTGAGCAACCCGCTGGCGGCAAAGTACATGATCTCTCTGCGTGGTCCCTTTTTCTCCTTACCTTCAAAATAGGGCTTGAAGTTATAGCCATCGAGGTGCACCCGGAACTTCTTGCCGTTGGCCCGATAACCACTTTTTGATGCAAGCTTTTCTTTCACATCAGGAACGCCGGCAGCAGCAAGTAACGTCGGCATCCAGTCTTCCTGGCTCATCGTATCGTTAAAAATAGAGCGAGGCTTGATCGTGCCGGGCCATTTGACCATTTGTGGCACTCTCATCCCACCTTCCCAGGTCGTACCCTTTTCACCATGGTATGGAGTTGAGCCTCCATCGGGCCAGGTAAGCTTCTCCGCACCATTATCGGTCGAGAAGATGACAATGGTATTGTCGTCCACGCCAAGTTCTTTGAGTTCTTCGAGGAAACTGCCCACCATGTCATCGAGTTCTACCATACCGTCAGGATAGAGGCCGATTCCGGTAATACCCCGGTATTTTTCCTGCAAGCGTGTCCACACGTGCATACGGGTGAAATTCATCCATACAAAGAAAGGTTTGTCCTCTTTAACCGCGGAGGCCATAAACTTTTTGGCAGCCCCTCCGAACTCAGAATCAACGGTTTCCATGCGTTTTTTAGTCAAGGGACCCGTGTCTTCAATCTTGCCATCGGCATAGGAATGAATCACGCCACGCGGCCCGAACTTTTTGTGAAATTCCGGGTCCTTCGGGTAATAGTACGTTTCAGGTTCCTCTTCGGCGTTCAGGTGGTAGAGGTTGCCAAAAAATTCATCAAAACCGTGATTGGTGGGCAGGTGCTTATCCTGGTCACCTAGGTGGTTTTTACCAAATTGTCCGGTCGCATAACCCTGTTCTTTCAACAGGTCACCGATAGTGGGTGCCCAGTCGGGAATACCCTGATCACTGCCCGGCATACCGATAGTCAACAAACCTGTCCGGAAGGGTTGTTGGCCCAAGATGAATGACGCCCGGCCAGCAGTACAAGACTGTTGCGCATACATATCGGTAAATAAAGCGCCCTCATCCGCAATTGAGTCAATATTGGGCGTTTTATAGCCCATACCACCTCGGTTATAGGCACTGGTATTCCATACACCAATATCATCGCCCCACAGAACAAGAATATTGGGTTTTTTTTCTGCCATCGCTGTACAGCTTAGTAGCAAAAAAGTGAGCGACAAAATCGTCAATTGGCCTTTTTTAAGCACGTCGTTCTCCCGAAAGAAAAAGGATTAAATGAAAGCTATTTTGTATGATTTCAGGTTCCAAAACACCGACGCAGTAGTTGGTGTTCGAGGCCTAATGGGATGCTAATTCTCAGTATAGACTCATAGTTCTAAAAAATAAATTTTGTACCCTTTTTGTGTCTGTCGCTGGTGTGTGCTGACCGCTAACCGAACCTAGAGGGGGGGGTACCCTTTCATACCGATTGATCGAAATCAATGCGATTCTGCGGAGGATGTGAACTAAATATTCATCGGCGATGTACGTTATTTTTTGACAAAAAAGGGAGGAGAGACTAAAAAAGAACTGTGAGTTTATCCCGCAGGAATCCGTCACCAGCAATCAGGGTGTGAGTGTGGGGTCTTTAGCAAAAGGCAGGGCGGCTGTCGCCGCAGGTGCTGAAAATATAAAAGGAAATTTGACTATGAATATCTATCGAAAATTTGTTTGGGCCATGTTTGTTGTTCCATTACTGTTGACGGGCAACGCCCTTGCGGCAGACGATAAAACCCCGTCCGGGACCCTCGTCATCGACGAAACCCAGGTGATGCTGATGGTTGGCGGTGACATGGGTGGCGGCACTCTGCTGTTTGGCGACAACTCTTACAGTTTCAAGACCGGCGGCATAAAAATCGGTGGTCTGGGTGTGCACAAGATACATATGGTGGGTGAGGTCTACGACCTGAATGACATTGCCGACTTTCCCGGTGTCTACTTCGTGGCAGAGGCGGGCGCCACCCTAGGCGAGGCGGGTGCGGGTGCTATCTGGATGAAAAATTCGAAAGGTGTAGCGCTGCACATGAAAACGTCTGATTCAAAAGGCATTGCGTTGGCCGTCGGTGTTGAAGGCTTTAAGATAACCATGAAGTGATGTAAAAAAGGGATCGGATACATTATTAGAGAATGAGCCTGTCCCTTCACACCTTCAATATGGCAGAAGTTTAAGAATCCGAAGTAATATTCTGTCGGCCTCATTTCTCGGCGGCCTCGACCGACCTTAGACCGAACCTTCCTGAGCATAACGATCGGTTGCCGGCCCTGATAGCGAATGCAGAAAGCACTTTGCTTGTAGTAGACAGGGCTCAAGAGGGCGTTTATTTTATGTGAGTTTATCCAGCTATCCCTTAGGAGGGGATTATTATGAAATTGATCAATAAGCACAGCCTTTTATTGCTGCTTTCATTTTTCGTCGCTGGAACGGTATTTGCCGCTGGCGGGGTGGTGAAATCCCCCACCGGTACCGCGCCGGACCGTTATGTGTATTATCCCGGCACCGAAGCACTTGCCAAAGATGAGATCAGGCTGATTTCCTGTGGTACGGGCCTGCCCGCCGCGCGCCGTGACCAAGCAGCAACCTGCTGGCTGGTGGAAGTCGGTAACGGTGACAAGTTCCTGTTTGATGTGGGTACCGGCTCCATGGTCAATGTCGCCGCGTTGATGATTCCCTACGATTTTCTGGACAAGGTGTTCCTGACCCACCTGCACACAGATCACTGGGGTGATTTGAGTACTTTGTGGGCAGGTGGCTGGACCGCTGGTCGCACCAAGCCGCTGCGGGTTTGGGGCCCAAAGGGTGCCTCCGAGGATATGGGCACGGCCTACGCGGTGGAGCATTTCCTGAAAGCCTACAACTGGGATGCCAAAACCAGGAACTTCATTCTGAGTTCGGAGCCGGGTAAGATCACAGTCAAAGAGTTTGACTATAAAGCCGTAAACGCAGTGGTCTACCAGGAAAACGGCGTTACTATTCGGTCAGTGCCGGCTATTCATGCCGGTGATGGGCCGGTGAGTTTCATCCTCGAGTACGCCGGCCTTAAAGTTGTCATCGGTGGTGATACATTTCCGAACAAGTGGTACATCGAGCATGCGAAGAATGCCGATGTCGCGATACATGAAACCTTCCTGACACCACCCGACTTGGTGAAGTTCTATGGCCAGTCACCCGGTCAGGCGATTCTCGTCGGTACGTTCATCCACACCTCACCGCCGGCCTTTGGCAAGGTGATGAGCACGATCAAGCCGCGCTACGCTATTGGCTATCATTTCTTCAACGAGCAGGGCACACATGACGATATTCTCCAGGGCGTGCGCACTACCTATGATGGCCCACTGTCACTGGCGACGGACAACATGGTCTGGAATATCACCAAGGACAACATCGTGGTGAGGGATATCGTGTCGCCTGATCAGGCCTGGGCCGTCAATGGCCCGAACAAGCCGCCATCACCGCCTGCCCGCGGTACGGTGCCTAACCCAATGACCGACTTCATTAAAGAAGGCCGCTGGGCTCCCGCCGAAAAAGCGCAGGCACCGATGGTTAACGAGTTCAAGAAGGAAAATAACCTGAAATAGCCCGTACCAGCGGCAGTATCAAGGGTACTGTCGCGTAAATAAGGTCCATAATTATGAGAACCACGAGAATTTCACCACGTATGTCTGGCGCGCTACTTTCCGGCTTGGCGATGCTGATGACTTCGAGCGTACACTCGGGTGCTTTTTACGTCAGCGAAGTTGGCACCCCTGGCAGCCTAGGTACCGCCGGTGTGGCCAATACGACCAATACATTTGGTGCTGACAGCGCCTTTACCAACCCGGCGGGAATGACCGGGCTCACGAAAGACACCCTTGTGACCGGGCTACAGGTGCTGATACCAGATATAAGGTTTGACTCCTCCATTGCTGACGCTGGTGGTAAAGACGGGGGTAACGCAGGTGAGGTCGCTGCTATCCCAAGCCTATTTGTCGTCAAGGTGCTCGACGACCGAACACGTCTCGGTTTTTCCATCACGGGACCCTTGGGGGGCGGTATGGACTATGGCGACGACTTCGTCGGTCGCTACGGCGCACAAGAGGTAACACTCGAGGGGATTGCGGTGTCGCCCTCACTGGGTTACAAAGTGAGTGACCGGCTTTCCCTAGGAGTAGGAGTCTCCGCACTCTATACCAAATTTGAGGAAAGCATCGGCATCAACAATAATGTTGCCCCGGGTCCGGAGACACTGTCTGATGGCAAGATCAAACTGGAGGATATGGACGACTGGAGCTGGCAGGGTTTTGCGGGGTTGACCTTCCAACTGACGGACCAGTTGTTGCTGGGGGCCGTGTATCGCAGCAAGACGGATGTCGACCTCGATGGCGACCTGAATATTCGCAACTGGCAGCTGCCGACTCCTCAGCCCACGGCCGACTCAGCCAAGCTGAGTTGGACCAATCCACAAACGGTGGAGGTGGGACTACGCTACCAGCTCAATGAGGAATGGTCCCTGATGGCCAATGCCGACTGGGAGGAGTGGTCGGAGTTCAGTGAGAACTTTCTGTCAATCGAGGGTGGCGTCCTGAACCCCAAGGCTGCGCTGGACCGTGATTGGGATGACACCTGGCATGTAGGTATTGCGGCGGCACGCCATACTGGAAACAAGTTTTACAGTATGGGGTTTTCCTATGACAGTTCACCCGTGAGTGACAGTAAGCGAACCATTGACCTGCCAATGGACGAGCAAATCAAATTTTCCGCTGGTATGGGTATGAAAACGAAGGGTTTGGATTATGCAATTGGCGCTACCCTTATGTACATGGGCGATGCAAAGGTTGATCAGACGGCACAGGGAGAACGGTTTAAAGGGGAGTTTGATACCAATTTCCTCCTGTTCCTTGGCGGCACCATGCGCTACGAGTTCTGATGCGAAATGCGGTTTTTAGCTAATTTTCTATAGAAACTATATAACTTTATCATGGGTACGGATTCACCAAACTATCCCTTAGGGGGGAATTATTATGAAATCGATCAGTAAGCACAGCCTTTTACTGCTGCTTACCACCCATGCTGATATGAGCGAGTCAATCGGTGCTCTTGAGCTGGATGACAAGATCAGCCCCATATAATTTGAAATGCTGATGGAGAGTGATTGGCAACAGAGGCTTGCGGACGATGGGCTGTGAGTTTTGCTTGCACAAGGAGGAAATAGAGTCGGTGTAGCTTCAATTTCGGTGCTACTGTGCGGTTAGGTTCGTTTGTGGCGATGCTTGTCAGTGGACTTACTGTGGACTTACTGCACTAAAGGTCAGAATTTTTTGAGCCAGAATCCATTCTAATTCATTGATTTATATGGTAGCTACGGGTGGACTTGAACCACCGACCCCAGCATTATGAATGCTGTG
>JBALWM010000190.1:0-1566 GCA_036960905.1 Porticoccus sp. | reverse complement strand
TACAAAAACTGTCTGGATTATGGAAGAAATTGGTAAAGAGCTACCTATCACCATTGGTGTAGCAGTCAATCAAGGCAGTATCAATCAGGGCAGCGTCGAGCAAGTTAAGATACTCGCCTTCCGGGAAAGTCGCGGATGGGAAGTGCGTTATCCTGCATTTACAGCTCAGTATCTGGGCGTCCAAATGACACCCGGCAAAAAACTGGATACACATATTGATGGTATCACTGGCGCCACACTGTCTGTTCGAGCAGTAACCAAGGTTGCCACCTTGGCGCTTTTCTATCATCAACAAGTTATTTCAGTACAAAACCAGCCATCACAAAACAAAGAGACCAGCCCTCTTGTCACAGAAACTCCGTAAAAGCATTATTCTTAACCTGCGTTGGCATCGGCGCATTGGGTTGTCCGTTGTCATTATGGTGATTTTTCTTGCCATCACTGGCCTTTTGTTAAACCACTCACCGTTCCTGAGTCTCAGCACACAAACCCTTCAGTACCAATGGCTGATGGACTGGTATGGTTTTGAAAATGATAACGCCCAACCCGTTGAGCACCATGGGTTTAATATTAATGAAAAATGGCTGAGTCACTCTGGGCACAACGAGTTATTTCTTAACGGTGAATCGGTGGCCAGCTGCCAACCACCACTCTTGGGAGCAACACAGTTTCAATCACTACTTCTCGCTCTGTGCCAGGATGCACTTGTTATTATCACGCCTGAAGGAGAGCTGGTAGAAAAACTGGATTTACTCAGTGGGTTGCCAACTGGTTCGACTGCACTTCAGGTCGTTGATCAGAAAATTCTAATCAATGCCGGTAACCAAACCATATCGTTCGATATCGACACCCTGGAAACAAGATCCGTCGACCCTCTTCAACAGGGCTGGAGCACCCCCTCCCCTCTGCCTGCTCAGCTTGCAGACCAACTAGACAATAGCGCCGATCGCCCAGGTATATCGCTGGAAACACTCATTCTCGATCTACACAGTGGACGCTTCTTTGGTAACGCTGGCGTACTATTTGTGGATTTGATCGGGTTACTAATATGCCTGCTCGCCTTGACCGGGCTTTGGGCATGGTACAGCCACAATAAACTGCGCAAGTCAGGTGGCTAGTACTGAACGCTCAACACTAGCCGTCGGCACAGGGGGTGACCAAAACAATCTTAACCAAGGGTTTTACCAAAAAAACCTAATCATCAATGAGCGGATTCCAGTAAACCCTAAATTTGACCCATGTCCTGATTGATGAAACTTCAGACGGCATCTCATACAGCACTACTCTTCCAATCGTTGCCAACCTGCATGAATCCTTATAAAATCCGCCTATTAGGGCAGCAGGTGGCTGCCTTTTTTCGTTTTAAAGATTTTTTATTTTAAACCTACCGGCCCCATATTGAGGCCCCTATAGAAGCTTTGGTAGATACTTTTGTTAACACCCTTATTGAGAATACAGGCATGACCAGCAGCGCATTAATGAATAATTACGGAACCCGAAATCTCACCCTAAGCAAAGGCCAAGGAGCCTGGGTTTGGGATGATCAGGGCAACCGTTATCTGGATG
>JBALWM010000046.1:0-11318 GCA_036960905.1 Porticoccus sp. | reverse complement strand
CCAATTGTTCCCACATTCACGTGGGGCTTATTACGTTCAAACTTTTCCTTTGCCATTGCTATAACCTCTTAAACATAAGTCTTTAAAATTTTGTAAATTAACCTTGATTCTCTTAACCCAGGTTCTTGGCCATCACTTCATCGGCGATATTACGTGGCGCTTCAGAATATTCGTGAAACTCCATGGTAAAGGTTGCACGACCCTGGGTAGCAGAGCGCAAGTCAGTGGCGTAACCGAACATTTCAGCCAACGGCACCTCAGATTCAATGACCTTACCCATGGCGTTATCACTCATCCCCTGGATCACACCACGACGACGGTTCAGATCACCAACCACATCACCCATATTTCCTTCAGGCGTAACGACTTCAACCTTCATCATCGGCTCAAGCAGGACGGCACCACCTTCGGTGGCGAGCCTCTTCGTCGCCAGTGAGCCGGCAATCTTAAATGCCATCTCATTAGAATCGACATCGTGAAAAGAGCCATCAAACAGCGTTGCTTTCAGGCCCAGCAGCGGATAGCCCGCCAATATGCCATTTTGCATCTGCTCGGAGATACCTTTCTCAACCGCTGGTATGTACTCTCTAGGCACAGAACCACCAACGATTTCGTTAACGAACTCAAGACCCTCAGCATTAGCGTCTTCAGCTGGTTCAAATTTAATCCAGACATGGCCGTATTGACCGCGCCCACCTGACTGACGCACAAACTTACCTTCGACATCACAGGTATTTTTGATCGCCTCACGATAGGCAACTTGCGGCTTACCAATATTGGCTTCGACGCTAAATTCACGCCGCATGCGATCAACAAGAATATCCAAATGGAGTTCACCCATACCAGAAATAATGGTCTGGCCGGTCTCTTCATCTGTGCGGACGCGAAATGAAGGGTCTTCCTGAGCAAGTTTACCCAGTGCAACACCCATTTTTTCCTGGTCAGCTTTGGTTCTGGGCTCGACGGCCACAGAGATCACTGGCTCAGGAAATTCCATACGCTCTAGAATAATTTTGCTGTTTTCGGCACAAAGTGTGTCACCGGTTGTGACGTCTTTCAGGCCAATGGCCGCCGCAATATCGCCCGCCAACACCTCTTTAATATCTTCACGGCTGTTGGCATGCATTTGCACCATACGACCAACACGCTCTTTCTTCATTTTTACGGAGTTATAGATGGCGGTACCGCTTTCCAACGTGCCAGAGTAAACCCGGAAGAAGGTCAATGTGCCCACAAAGGGGTCTGTGGCAATTTTAAATGCCAGCGCAGAAAAAGGCGCCTTATCGTCCGCTTCACGCATGGCAATAGTTTCACCATCCTCTAATGTACCTTCAATCGCCTTCACTTCAGTAGGTGATGGCAGATATTGAATCACGGCATCCAACATTGCCTGCACACCCTTGTTCTTAAACGCGGAGCCACCAATAACAGGAACAATTTCATTGGCCAGAGTACGCTGACGAATGGCCGATATAATCTCTTCCTCGGAAAGCTCTTCACCCTCAAGATACTTTTCCATCAACTCATCATTTGCTTCCGCAGCAGACTCAATTAAGTACTCGCGCATTTCTTCGCACTGAGCAACCATGTCTTCAGGAATATCTGCATAGTCAAAAGTCATGCCCTGGTCAGCCTCATTCCAAAGGATGGCCTTCATTTTCACCAAGTCGACAATGCCTTTAAATTCCTCTTCCGCACCAATAGTCATCTGCAGTGGTACAGCATTAGCACCAAGACGATCTTTTAGCTGATCAACCACCATCATAAAATCAGCGCCAGCACGATCCATCTTATTAACAAAGACCATACGGGGAACTTCATATTTGTTGGCCTGACGCCAGACAGTCTCAGTTTGTGGCTGTACACCAGAGGATCCACAGAGCACGACAACGGCACCATCAAGAACACGAAGGGAGCGTTCTACTTCAATGGTGAAATCTACGTGCCCAGGGGTATCAATAATATTGATGCGGTGCTGTTGAAACTGCTGCTGCATGCCAGACCAAAAACAAGTGGTCGCCGCCGAGGTGATAGTAATACCACGCTCCTGCTCTTGCTCCATCCAATCCATGGTCGCCGCGCCATCATGAACCTCACCAATTTTATGAGACAGCCCTGTGTAAAACAGCACTCGCTCAGTAGTAGTGGTTTTACCTGCATCTACGTGTGCGCAAATACCGATATTACGATAGTGGGCTATGGGAGTCTTACGAGCCACGGTTTTCCCCGGAATGGTTAATACAAAACAATGATTCTTATAAACCACAAAAGGTAGCTGACAACAGCTACCCTTTTGTGAAACACCAACTTACCGATATAACGGTTAGAATCGGAAGTGCGAGAACGCCTTGTTGGCTTCAGCCATACGGTGGACATCTTCACGCTTCTTAACGGCACCACCTTTATTTTGGTGTGCGTCAATAATTTCACCGGCCAATCGTTGTGACATAGACTTCTCACCACGAGCACGAGCATAGTCAACCATCCAACGCATCGCTAACGCGATTCGACGAGAGGGGCGAACTTCAATCGGCACTTGATAAGTGGCCCCACCAACACGGCGAGACTTAACCTCTACCATGGGAGAAATGTTCTCCAAGGCAGATTCAAATGCGGCAACTGGATCTTCTTTAAGGCGGCTTTCCACCAGATCCAAGGCACCGTAGATAATACGTTCAGCCACAGCTTTTTTACCGCTGACCATAACGTGGTTCATAAACTTGGCCAATGTGATATTGCCGAATTTTGGATCCGGCAGAATTTCACGCTTAGCGACTACTCTTCTTCTAGGCATAATCTAGCTCTTCTCTTCAGGGTTGTCCGGGATCAGTTCTCGTGCTTTTGCACACCCGGCCTTACTCGGTTCTTACCGACGCAAAGTGACGTCCTTATTTTGGACGCTTGGTACCGTACTTGGAACGACGTTGTTTACGATCGCTCACACCGGCTGTATCAAGGCTGCCTCGAACAGTGTGATAACGCACACCAGGTAGATCCTTAACACGACCACCGCGAATCAATACCACGCTGTGTTCTTGTAGGTTGTGCCCTTCACCACCAATGTACGAAGTCACTTCGTAACCATTGGTTAAACGAACACGGCATACTTTACGTAAAGCAGAGTTCGGCTTTTTTGGTGTCGTTGTGTATACACGGGTGCATACACCACGGCGCTGCGGACAAGCTTGCAGAGCTGGCACGTCGCTTTTCACGACTTTGCGTTTTCTCGGCTTACGAACCAACTGGTTGATCGTTGCCATTCAATAACTCCAAACAAAACGCCTTCTCTATGAAGGCTTTTAATAAATAGACCCGTAAATACGAGCCCCTATTCAGGGAGGCGGCATTCTAAAGATACCGCACCCTTGAGTCAAGCGACCCAAAAGGGGTCGCCCCGCTCATTTAATTACTCTTCGCCGGAGTTCAGAGCTTCACTCAGTGCTGTTTCGATATCAACAACACTGACTGTTGTTTCCTTGGCCGCCTCGCGATCTTTACGACGCTGAGCATGGTAGGTCAAACCGGTTCCTGCTGGAATCAATCGACCAACGACCACATTTTCTTTCAGGCCACGGAGAGGATCTGATTTACCAGTAACAGAGGCTTCTGTAAGCACCCGAGTAGTCTCTTGGAAAGAGGCTGCCGAGATGAAGCTTTCCGTCGCCAAAGAGGCTTTGGTAATACCTAGTAGCACACGTTGGTACTTGGCAGGAAACTTATCTTCCCCTGCCAACTTCTCGTTCTCTTCCAGCACCCGGTTGTATTCAACCTGCTCGCCTTTTACGAAGGAAGAATCACCCATTTCAGTAATTTCTACCTTACGCAGCATTTGCCGCACGATAACCTCAATATGCTTATCGTTAATTTTTACACCTTGCAGACGATACACATCCTGGATTTCTGTGCCGATGAATCTGGCCAGTGAATCCACACCCTGCAAACGCAGAATGTCATGTGGGTTTTCAGGCCCATCAGCGATAACTTCACCCTTCGTGACATGCTCACCTTCGTAAACGCCCAGCTGACGCCATTTAGGAATCAGTGCTTCATAGTGAGTACTGCCATCAGGCAGCAGCTGACCATCCGTTGGAGTAATCACCAAACGGCGCTTACCTTTCGTTTCCTTACCATAGCTAACCGTACCCGTGATTTCAGCGAGGATAGCCGGATCTTTTGGCTTGCGCGCTTCAAACAAATCAGCAACACGTGGTAAACCACCGGTAATATCACGTGTCTTGGAACCTTCTTGAGGGATACGAGCTATCACGTCCCCTGCGTCCACAGAGCTTTTATCACTAATACTCAGAATCGCATTACTGGGCAACATATAATGTGCAGGCACCGTAGAGTTGGCGAAGGTCAGCTCTTTACCTTTGGCATCCAACAAAGTCACCATCGGCTTCAGGTCTTTACCAGCAGATGGACGCTCGTTAGGGTCAAGTATCGAAATACTGGAAAGTCCGGTCAGCTCATCAGTCTGGCTACGGGTAGTCAGCCCCTCTTCCATGCCAGAGAACGCAATTTTACCCGCCACTTCAGTAATAATTGGGTGAGTGTGTGGATCCCAGTTGGCAACGATGTCACCCGCTTCCACAGCAGCCCCTTCCTTCACCTTAATAGCGGCACCATAAGGGAGCTTGTATCTCTCACGCTCACGACCATTCATATCGGCCAGAGCCAGCTCACCAGAGCGAGATACCGCTACCAGTTCACCATTTTTACGCTCAACAACCTTAATGTTAACGAGACGTATGGTACCGCTCATCTTCACTTGAATATTGTCGACTGCAGAAGCACGCGAAGCAGCACCACCAATGTGGAAAGTCCGCATTGTTAGCTGGGTGCCCGGCTCACCGATAGACTGAGCCGCAATCACACCAACCGCTTCACCAGAATTCACCTTGTGGCCACGGGCCAAGTCACGACCATAACATTCAGAACAAATACCATAGCGGGTTTCACAGGTAATCGGTGAGCGAACTTTCACCTCATCGATACCCATCAGCTCAATATCTTCTACCCACTTTTCATCAATCATGGTGCCGGCTTCGACGGCAATTTTCTTGCTACCTGGCTTGAGCACGTCCACAGCGACCACCCGACCCAAGATACGATCGCCCAGCGACTCAATAATGTCACCGCCTTCGATCACAGGGGCCATCAACAGACCTTCAGTGGAACCACAATCATCTTCAACAACAACCAGGTCCTGAGACACATCCACCAAACGGCGAGTCAGATAACCAGAGTTTGCCGTCTTCAATGCGGTATCAGCCAAACCTTTACGAGCACCGTGGGTAGAGATGAAGTACTGAAGTACATTCAATCCTTCACGGAAGTTCGCGGTAATGGGCGTCTCAATAATAGAACCATCGGGACGTGCCATCAGACCCCGCATCCCGGCAAGCTGACGAATCTGGGCGGGGGAACCCCGAGCACCAGAATCAGCCATGATAAAGACCGAGTTGAAGGAAGGTTGATCTTCTACTTCACCGTCACGGTTCGTCACCGGCTCAGTACTAATCACATCCATCATGGCTTTCGCCACCTGATCGTTAGCCCGGGACCAAATATCAATTACTTTGTTGTATTTCTCACCTTGGGTCACAAGACCAGAGGAGAACTGGCTTTCAATTTCTTTCACTTCCACTTCGGCGCGGGCAATAATTTCGCCTTTGGCATCGGGAATCGTAAAGTCATTAACACCAATAGAGGCACCAGACTTGGTAGAAAAATCAAAACCGGTATACATCAGTTTATCGGCAAAAATCACCGTTGCCTTCAAACCAACATCACGATAGCAGCGGTTCAAAATCCGCGAAATCGCTTTTTTAGTCATCGGCTGGTTGACAGTGTCATAGCCGAGACCTTCCGGCACGATCTCCCACAGCAGCGCACGACCAACGGTGGTGTCGATCAGACTGGTTTTTTCTTCACGCTCACCGTCTTCATTGAAGGTTACTTCTTTGATGCGAACCTTTACGCGAGCCTGTAGATGAGCATGCTTGCTGTAATAGGCACGAGACACTTCCTTAAGGTTGGCGAATACCATGCCTTCACCCAGCGCATTAACTCGATCACGAGTCATCCAGTACAAGCCCAACACCACATCCTGAGACGGCACAATAATCGGTTCACCATTAGCAGGAGAAAGAATATTGTTGGTAGACATCATCAGTCCACGCGCTTCCAGCTGGGCTTCCAGAGTCAGCGGTACGTGTACCGCCATCTGATCGCCATCGAAATCCGCGTTATAGGCAGCACAAACTAACGGGTGAAGTTGAATAGCTTTACCTTCAATCAGTACAGGCTCAAACGCCTGAATACCGAGTCGGTGAAGGGTTGGTGCCCGGTTCAACATAACGGGGTGTTCGCGAATCACTTCATCGAGAATATCCCATACTACTGGCTCTTCTCGCTCGACCATTTTCTTGGCCGCTTTGATCGTAGTCGCTAAACCGCGCAACTCTAACTTGGAGAAAATAAATGGCTTGAATAGCTCCAACGCCATGCGCTTGGGCAAACCACACTGATGCAAACGGAGTGTTGGTCCCACCACGATCACGGAACGGCCAGAGTAATCGACACGCTTACCGAGTAGGTTCTGACGGAAACGACCCTGCTTGCCTTTAATCATATCGGCCAGGGATTTCAGTGGGCGTTTGTTGGAGCCAGTAATAGCTCGGCCGCGACGACCGTTGTCCAACAGGGCATCCACAGATTCCTGCAACATACGTTTTTCATTGCGAACAATGATATCTGGCGCATTCAACTCCAACAGCCGCTTCAAACGGTTGTTACGGTTGATCACTCGACGGTAGAGATCATTGAGATCAGACGTCGCAAAACGACCGCCGTCCAATGGCACCAGAGGGCGTAAATCTGGTGGCAGTACCGGCAATGCTTCCAATACCATCCATTCAGGCTTATTACCTGAACCAAGGAAAGCTTCCAATAGTTTTAGACGCTTAGAGAATTTCTTGATTTTGGTCTCTGAACGCGTGTTAGGTATCTCTTCACGGATTGTGGCAATTTCGTGATCCAGGTCGAGATCTTTCATAAGCTGCTGGATACCCTCGGCACCCATCGTCGCCACAAAGTCATCGCCAAACTCTTCCATGGCCTGGAAATATTCATCATCGGTGAGAAGCTGGCCACGCTCAAGTGTCGTCATCCCGGGGTCGGTAACAACAAAAGATTCAAAATATAGCACTCGCTCAATTTCACGTAGCGTCATATCCAGCATCAAGCCAATGCGAGACGGCAGTGATTTGAGGAACCAAATGTGTGCGACCGGACAAGCCAGTTCAATATGGCCCATGCGCTCGCGACGAACTTTTGCCAACGTCACTTCAACACCGCACTTCTCACAGACGATGCCGCGGTGTTTCATACGTTTGTATTTGCCGCAAAGACACTCATAGTCTTTGACTGGGCCAAATAATTTGGCACAGAACAAGCCTTCACGCTCAGGCTTGAAGGTACGATAATTAATTGTTTCCGGCTTTTTAACTTCGCCGAAGGACCACGACCGGATCATATCCGGTGAAGCCAGACTGATACGGATGGCATCAAACTCGCCAGTTTGATCCTGTGACTTGAGCAGATTCAGTAAGTCTTTCAATGCCTTTCTCCAGAGCGGGTGCTACCTTTGCGCGACGGGCCCAAGGCCCGCCCCCAACTTAACTTTTGCTGTTATTCGGATTCCAACTCAATGTTGATACCCAACGAGCGGATTTCTTTCACCAACACGTTGAAGGACTCCGGCATGCCGGGTTCCATGCGATGGTCACCATCCACGATGTTCTTATACATCTTGGTTCGACCATTCACATCATCCGATTTGACCGTCAACATTTCCTGCAAGGTGTAGGCGGCACCATAAGCTTCCAGCGCCCAGACCTCCATCTCACCAAAGCGCTGACCACCAAACTGAGCCTTACCGCCCAAGGGCTGCTGTGTCACCAAGCTATAAGAACCCGTAGAACGAGCATGCATCTTATCGTCCACCAAGTGGTTCAACTTCAGCATGTACATATAGCCAACGGTAACGGGTCGCTCAAATTGATCACCAGTCCGACCATCGTAAAGAGTCATCTGACCACTTTCAGGCAAATCAGCCAATGTCAGTAGCTTCTTGATCTCTTCTTCCTGAGCACCATCGAATACGGGCGTCGCCATCGGTACACCCCCGCAAAGGTTTCCAGCAAGCTCATCCACTTCAGCTGCAGAAAACTTATCTAAGCCCACTGGCTTCGTACCAATGCCAACATCATAGATTTCTTGGAGAAACTTACGAATTTCAGTCGTTTTCTTCTGCTCGACAACCATCTTGTTAATTTTTTCACCAAGGGTTTTTGCAGCGAGCCCCATATGGGTTTCAAGAACCTGCCCAACATTCATCCTTGAGGGCACACCCAGTGGATTCAGCACTACATCGACAGGAACACCATGCTCATCGTGAGGCATATCTTCCACTGGCATAATGACCGAGATAACACCCTTGTTACCGTGACGACCAGCCATTTTATCGCCAGGCTGAATGCGGCGCTTAATCGCCAGGTAAACTTTGACTGTTTTCAGGACACCTGGAGCCAAGTCATCTCCGCTCTGAAGTTTCCTTTTTTTGTCTTCGAAACGCTCGTCGAGAATTTTACGTCTCTCTTCGAGTAGTTCTTCAGCTCGGGCAATCTGCTCATTCAGTGCATCATCACTCATCCGCACGCTGAACCAGTCATCGCCGGTATATTCTGCGACGGCATCTACCGTCAGCTCGTCACCTTTTTTCAGGCCGGGAGCCTTAACAACCTTACTACCCGCGAATGCCACGCTGAGGCGCTCAAAAGTAGCATTTTGCATAATGCGATATTCGTCGTTCAGATCTTGACGGAACTGGTCGAGCGCAGCCGTCTCAATTTGCAGAGAACGCTGATCTTTTTCCAGGCCCTCACGAGTAAATACCTGCACATCAATGACTGTGCCCTTGGTTCCAGTAGGAACACGTAGGGATGTGTCTTTTACATCAGAAGCCTTTTCACCGAAGATGGCACGCAGCAGCTTTTCTTCCGGCGTGAGCTGGGTTTCGCCTTTAGGTGTAACTTTGCCCACCAGAATATCGCCAGCGGCCACTTCCGCACCGATATACACGATGCCAGACTCATCCAGTCGAGATAATGCAGACTCACCAACATTGGGAATATCCGCAGTAATTTCCTCGGAACCCAACTTGGTATCTCGAGAGGTACACGTCAGCTCCTGAATATGAATGGTCGTAAAGCGATCTTCCTGAACGACACGCTCGGAGATCAGGATTGAATCCTCAAAGTTGTAACCATTCCAGGGCATAAATGCGATACGCATATTCTGACCAAGAGCCAACTCACCCATATCTACAGAAGGCCCATCAGCAAGAACATCACCACGAGCAATAGCATCACCCTGTTTTACGATCGGACGCTGATTAATACAGGTGTTCTGGTTTGAACGGGTATATTTCGTCAGATTGTAGATATCTACACCCGCATCACCCGTTTCCACTTCTTTATCACTGGCACGAACCACAATACGGCTGGAATCGACACTTTCGATCACACCGCCACGGCGTGCAACCACACAAACACCGGAGTCAGTAGCAACATAACGCTCAAAACCGGTACCCACTAATGGCTTCTCAGCTTTCAGTGTTGGCACAGCCTGACGCTGCATGTTTGACCCCATCAAAGCACGGTTTGCATCATCGTGCTCCAGGAATGGAATCAACGATGCGGCCACAGATACTACCTGCTGTGGCGACACGTCCATATACTCGACTTCTGCCGGCGCCTTAAACGCAAACTCACTTTGGTACCGTACGTTGACCAGCTCTTCAGACAACTTGCCATTCTTATTAACGGTAGCCGAGGCCTGAGCAATTACGTAGCTCGCTTCGTTAATCGCAGACAGGTATTCAATCTCATCCGTTACTTTGCCACCAACCACCTTGCGATAAGGCGTTTCCAGGAAACCGTAATCATTCGTACGAGCATAGGCTGCCAACGAGTTGATCAGGCCGATATTCGGCCCTTCAGGTGTCTCAATAGGACAAACACGTCCATAGTGCGTCGGGTGAACATCACGCACCTCAAAACCGGCACGCTCCCTAGTCAGGCCGCCTGGCCCAAGGGCCGACACACGACGCTTATGAGTGACTTCTGATAGCGGGTTGTTTTGGTCCATAAACTGAGACAGCTGACTGGAACCAAAGAATTCTTTCATGGCAGCAGCAACTGGCTTGGCATTCACCAAATCCTGAGGCATCAGGCCATCGGATTCAGCGACCGACAGTCGCTCTTTAACTGCACGCTCAACGCGAACCAAACCAATACGGAACTGGTTTTCTGACATTTCGCCTACAGACCGAATACGACGGTTACCAAGGTGGTCAATATCATCAACCGCACCCTTACCATCGCGGATACCAATCATTACCTTCATCACGTCAACAATATCTTCACGAGAAAGGGTGCCTTCACCCACTTCTTCTTCGCGCCCAAGTCGACGGTTGAATTTCATCCGACCGACAGCGGATAAATCATAGCGATCCATACTGAAGAACAAATTATTAAACAGGTTCTCAGCAGACTCCTTGGTGGGCGGCTCGCCCGGACGCATCATTCGGTAAATTTCCACGAGAGCTTCCAGCTGGGTACGGGTACTATCTGCACGCAGCGTCTGGGAAATAAACGGCCCGTGATCCAGGTCATTGGTATAGATGGTTTCGACAGACTTCAGACCGGCCGCACGTAATTGCTCAACCACCTCTACAGTGATTTCAGCATTACATTCCAGCAGCAGTTCACCCGTTGCCGGATCAACTATATCTTTTGCCAGTGCGCGGCCGTGCAGGTATTCAGCAGGCACCACCAACTTGGTAATTTTTTCTTTTTCTAACTGGCGAATATGGCGTGCCGTAATACGACGTCCATCTTCTACGATAACCTTGCCGCCTTTACCCTTGATATCAAAAACAGCGATATCACCACGCAGTCGAGAGGGGACTAGATCCAGCGTATAGCTATCGTCCTTGCCTAGATTGTAGGTGCTGGTTTCAAAGAAAGTGGCCAGCATTTCTTCCGAACTGAGGCCCAACGCACGCAATAAAATAGAGGCTGGCAATTTACGACGACGGTCAATTCGCACATAAAGCAAGTCTTTCGGATCGAATTCAAAATCGAGCCATGATCCGCGGTAGGGGATAATTCTTGCGGAGTAAAGCAGCTTTCCAGAGGAGTGGGTTTTACCCTTGTCATGATCAAAGAATACACCGGGCGAACGGTGGA
>JBALWM010000045.1:9462-11500 GCA_036960905.1 Porticoccus sp. | reverse complement strand
AACCTTGAATTTGCCTTGACAGTTGAACCAGAAAATAAAGTATTACAACAGAGGGTCTTACAGGTACGACAGCGACGTCAACAGAACCTGTCTACAATTCCCTCGACACTGGCCGAAGAGTTATCATCAAACCCCTTTCTACGAGCGGATCAATCCAGTATCAAAAAAGCGGCCGAAGACCATGAGGGACGACCCACTAGCTCTGACGAAGATACATTTGCCATCATCCGTCGCTGGAAAGATCACTTTTGAACACAACAAACACCAATATCCGGCTCTAGAGAGTAACTCTAGAACCTAACGAGCCTGCCAGCAAAGCTCACTCTAGCCCTACTAGTATCTGGGTACTCATCATATTGAATGAATAACAAAACACGAAGATTGCTGACTTCATCACATCATGCTTACAGAAAAACTGTCATAAATTGATCCCAACAGAGCAGGCCGTTACAATCCTCCTCCAATTATGTGCCGCTAATTTTTTACTCGTAATAATAACTATGAAAATTAAGACACGAGCCCTTATCACTCTTCTGATTATCCTTATCTCTGGGTGCGCACAACAACCTACCCAAGAAGCTGCCATACCTGTATCAAAGCCACAGCCAGAACCCGAACAAATGGCTGTTGTCATTGATAAAAATGACTCGGTTCAAACAAACAAAAAGTCCACACCAAGTAACATAAAGCTATCTTCAACCCCGAAGAAAAACACCCACAATGACCTATGGCAACGTCTGCGAAATGGATTAGAACTAAAAGAGTATTACGACAACCCCGGTATTGAAAAACAAGTAGCCTGGTACAGTAATAGTCAGACTTATATTGACCGGGTCATGCAACGGGGACAATTCTTCCTCTACCACATCATTACTGAACTAGAAGCCAACGATATGCCTCTAGAACTGGCTATGTTACCCGCGGTAGAAAGCGCCTTTGACCCACTGGCCTATTCTCACAGCCATGCCTCAGGTCTCTGGCAGTTCATCCCAGGCACAGGGTCAAGGTTCGGCCTAAAGCGCGACTGGTGGTACGATGGCCGCCGTGACCCAGTAGCGTCTACTGAAGCTGCTATTCAGTATCTGAAATATCTACATAAGTATTTTGATGGTGACTGGTTACTGGCCTTGGCCGCCTACAATTCCGGCGAAGGTACTGTAAGAAGAGCCATTAAGCGCAATCAGGCCAAGGGTAAGTCCACTGATTTTTGGTCACTTGAACTACCCCGCGAAACCCGTGCTTATGTTCCTCAACTACTGGCCATTTCAAGTATCGTTGCCAACCCGGAAAAACATGGCATTGCTCTACCAGAGCTGGCCAACAGGCCCTATTTCACTCGCATCGATCTCCCGGAACAAATTGACCTGTCAAGAGCGGCAAAAATGGCAAACATTGATGCCAAGGAACTCTTCCAGCTCAATGCAGGCTACAGTCGAAGGGTGACTCACCCTGAAAGCCCCCAACAGATTTTGTTACCTATTCACAAGGCGAAACACTTTCAAGTGACGCTAGCCAGCACGCCAAGAGCAGAATGGGCACCCATTAAGCAGTACGTAGTGAAATCTGGCGACACCCTCTCAGAAGTCGCGCGCTTGCACCGAGTTCCTACCAAACACCTGAGAAGCAAAAATTCACTCACAGGGGACCACCTCAGTATTGGTCAAACACTAAAAATTCCAGGCACTGGTTTTGACGGGCCCTTAGGCGGGGCTGTTGATATTTATACCGTAAGAAGCGGCGACTCACTCTGGAGTATTGCTAAAAACAAAAAAGTTTCAATTCGTAATATCGCCAAGTGGAATAGCCTGAATGTTAAATCACCACTCAAGCCTGGGCAAAAACTTAAAGTTACCGAGGAAGGAAATGGCACGGCAACGGCCAGCATGAGAAAACTCAGATACAAAGTGCGCCGAGGCGACTCTTTGTACCAGATCGCGAGTAAATTTGACCTAAAAATTAGTGATATTCTTGAGTGGAACAAACTAAATAAGAAAAATTATCTGCAACCGGGACAGCGCCTTACCTTATTTGTGGATGT
>JBALWM010000045.1:0-9362 GCA_036960905.1 Porticoccus sp. | reverse complement strand
CCACATAAATCACAAGTGTAGTCCTTTTCACCCAACGCAGCCCCAACACCGCCACATGAACCTTTTAATGGTTTACGGCCCATAATGACGCCAATGGCCATGCCCGCCATAATCAATAATAAAACAACAAAAGCCAAAAATAGTTCCAACACTATCTACTCTCCTAAAAGGTATTGAGAGAATAAGGTGGTGGTTTTCGCTTCAAAACCATCAGCCCCCTTAATCAACAGGTAAACCGCTAAATCATTCTGTTCAGCGAGTTTTAGAGCACCCTCTGGGCCTAATACCATCAATGCAGTAGCGAGTGCATCCGCTCTCGCCGCCGTTTGAGTAATAACCGTAACAGAAGCCAGATTATGATCTATAGGATAGCCTGTTCGAGGATCAATCGTGTGGGAATAGCGTTTACCCTCTTGCTCAAAATAGTTACGGTAATCCCCAGAGGTTGCTACAGCGACATTTTCTAGTGCTAGTACCTCTTGTACAGCGTCCTCTTGCCCAACACCCTGCCCTGAATATGGCTTTTCAATGGCTATACGCCAACGTTCCCCATTGGCCTTTAGACCCTTCAAGCGAAGCTCACCGCCAACCTCGACTAAATAATTTTCAATTCCATGAGAGGCCAATAGTTCGGCCACCTCATCCACTGCATACCCCTTGGCGATAGCAGACAGGTCCAAATGAATATCAGACTGGCGAGTTGCAGTACCAGCCTGATTATCTAATAAAAGATGATTCAACCCAACTGATAACAAATGTTGGGCAATCGATTCGGGTGGAGGGATAACCTGGTCCGTATAATTTGGACCAAATCCCCAGAGGTTTACCAATGGTCCAACGGTGGGATCAAAAGCACCATTAGTTTGCTGATAGATCTGCTTGGCGATGGTCATCACCTCAAACAACTCCTCTGATACAACTAAGGGCTTGTTGATGACCGATTGATTAAACGCCATCAACTCTGAGGTTTTCTGGTAGGTAGTGAAAGTGGCATCCAAACTCTGTAGCCGCTCATCGATTTGATCAGCCAGGTTGTTCGATACCACAGTATCATTTGGCACGATTTTGACTTGATAGGTGGTGCCCATCACTAAGCCACTGAAGACTAACTGCTCTGGCTTTTCTGCACAGCCCAGTAATCCCGTCAGCAATAGAAAACTGGCAAACAAAAACGAGGCCCTAGGCCCCGTTTTTATTATTGTTTTTGTAGGTAAATTCTTCATTGACCGCTGTTTGTTAACCACCAAAGTCATCGAGGAAGATATTGTCTCTCTCAACCCCGAGATCAACCAACATCTTGATCACGGCAGCATTCATCATGGGAGGCCCACACATGTAGTACTCACAGTCTTCAGGTGCGGGGTGATCCTTCAGGTAGTTGTCATAAAGCACCTGGTGGATAAAGCCCTGCAACCCATCCCAGTTATCTTCTGGTTGAGGATCAGACAATGCCAAGTGCCAATCAAAGTTCTCATTTTCAGCAGCCAGCTCATCGTACTCTTCATTGTAGAAGCATTCGCGCATGGAACGAGCGCCATACCAGTATGAAATTTTACGAGTACTGTTCAAGCGACGAAGCTGGTCAAAGATATGTGAACGCATGGGGGCCATACCTGCACCACCACCAATGAAGACCATCTCGTTGTCGGTATCTTTGGCAAAGAATTCACCAAACGGACCAAATACCTTTACCTTATCACCAGGCTTTAAGTTAAACACCCAGGAAGACATAATGCCCGGAGGAATACCGTGAGACCCAGGAGGCGGTGTAGCACAACGAATGTTGAATTTAACAACACCCCGCTCTTCTGGATAGTTGGCCATGGAATAAGCGCGAATTACATCCTCAGTCACAATAGACTCGTGAGCAAAGAAACCGAAACGCTCCCAGTCACCACGATATTCTTCTTCAATATCGAAATCACTGTATTTCACATGATGTGGAGGACATTCCAGCTGTACATAACCACCGGCACGGAAGTCGACATTTTCGCCTTCAGGCAATTTCAATGTCAGCTCTTTGATAAAGGTTGCCACATTGGGGTTGGACTCAACCGTACACTCCCACTGTTTAACACCAAACACATCTTCAGGTACAACCACCTTCATATCCTGCTTGACCGGAGTCTGGCAAGATAGGCGCCAACCTTCTTTCGCTTCACGTTTGGTAAAATGCGGTTCTTCAGTGGGCAGCATTGAGCCACCGCCTTCGGTCACAATACATTTACACTGGGCACAGGTACCACCACCACCACAAGCGGAAGGTAGAAACAAACCCGCATTCGATAGCGTCAGTAGAAGTTTGTCACCCGCAGGGACCGTGATTGACTTTTCACCGTTGACATCAATTGTGATATCACCAGTGCTCACTAATTTTGCTCGAGCAGCGAGGATAAATGCCACCAGTGCCAGTACCACCACTGTGAACATTCCTACACCGAGTATGATTTCCAGATTCATTATCTTTCCTCTCCTCGCCGATTACAGGTCGATGCCGCCGAAGGACATAAAGCCCAACGACATCAAACCAACAGTGATGAAGGTAATACCCAGTCCTTGCAAGCCGACAGGTACATCGCTGTATTTAAGTTTTTCACGGATACCGGCCAAGGCAACGATCGCCAGAGCCCAACCCACACCAGCACCTAAACCGTAAACAGTACTTTCAGCTAGGTCATAGTCACGTTCCACCATAAACAGTGCAGCACCCATAATGGCGCAGTTCACCGTAATCAATGGAAGAAATACGCCCAATGCGTTGTAGAGTACGGGTACAAATTTATCGAGAAACATCTCCATAATCTGCACAATGGCCGCAATGACACCAATGTAGCTAAGCAGACCCAAGAAGCTGAGGTCTACATTTTCCATACCTTCAATACCGGTCCAGGTGAGAGCGCCATCGGCCAATAGGTAGGTATAGATCAGATTGTTGGCCGGAACAGTGATAACCAACACCACTATCACAGCAATACCCAGACCTAACGCAGCCTGAACTTTCTTGGAAATGGCTAGAAAGGTACACATCCCCAAGAAAAAGGACAATGCCATATTTTCAATGAAGATAGAGCGAACAAACAGACTCAGATAATGTTCCATCAGACAGCCTCCCCTTCAGATGAATTGGGCGCAATCTTGAAGTCGGGCGCCTCCACTTGAGATGTTTTCCAAGTACGTAGCCCCCAAATCAACATTCCGATCAGGAAGAAAGCACTAGGCGGCAACAGCAGCAGACCATTAGGCACATACCAACCACCATTACTGACAAGCGTCACCACCTCAAATCCAAACAGCTTACCGGCACCAAATAACTCACGAATAAAGGCGAGTATTAGCAGTACTACGCTGTAACCTAACCCGTTGCCAATGCCATCAAGGAAACTGGCTACTGGTGGGTTTTTCATCGCATAGCCTTCTGCGCGGCCCATGACGATACAGTTGGTAATGATCAAACCAACAAAGACTGAGAGTTGCTTACTAATATCGTAGGCTACAGCCTTGAGTATCTGGTCCACCACAATTACCAACGAGGCAATAACAGTCATCTGCACAATAATTCGAATACTGCCAGGAATGTGGTTACGGATCAGTGAAATCAACATATTGGAAAATGCGGTTACCAATGTCAGCGCAATGCACATTACAACTGAGACCTTTAGGCTGGATGTAACGGCTAAGGCCGAACAAATACCCAGGATCTGAAGAGCAATTGGGTTGTCGTCAAAGACTGGTTTAAACAGCACGTCTTTAATATTATTCGCCATGATCAGGCCTCCCCTGCGCGCAAGTTAGCCAAGAATGGGGCAAAACCTTGTTCACCCATCCAGAATTTAATCAGATTATCGACACCCCTACTGGTCAGCGTGGCACCAGACAGACCATCAATCTGGTGTACGGCTTCGGGACGACTGCTATCTACAGTGCCCTTTATGACCGTCAGCGCTTGCTGATTTTCAGCATCGTAACTCTGCTTACCAACCCACTTGGCTTTCCAGGCGGGATTATCCACCTCACCACCTAGGCCCGGCGTTTCAGCATGTTCGTAAAAGCCAAGACCAGCAACTGTATTGAGATCAGATTCCAGCGCCACAAAACCGTATAGGGTAGACCAAAGGCCATAGCCTTTTATTGGCAGGATAATTTTTTCAATACCAGCGTCACCTTCCACAACATATACCACCATGTATTTGGCAAGACGACCAATTTTCGCAAGGTCAGCATCGCCAAGATCATTAGACATTGCAGGATTCTTGGCTGCCTTGCGCTGGTTATATGTAACTACGTCCACCGCATCAGTAAACTTGCCAGTGGCCATATCTACTGCACGAGTCGAGATACTGGAAAATTGCTCTTCTACACTAACGCCTTCTTGCAACATACCGGCTGCGGCGAGAATGTTCGTTTTACGATCCAGATCTTTGTTAGCCTGTTGAGCCGGACGGAGCATAACCGCCGCAGTAGAGACAATAACTGAACAGACAATACAAAGTGCCAGCGCAACAATAATAGTTTTCGAAGTAGAGTCGTTACTAGCCACGTGCCACCCTCCGTTTAATATTGGCCTCAACCACAAAGTGATCGATCAGCGGTGCAAATAAGTTAGCAAACAGAATGGCCAACATCATGCCTTCTGGGAAAGCTGGATTGACGACACGAATTAGAACAACCATCACACCAATCAAGCCACCGAACCAGAGTTTTCCTGTGTCCGTCATGGAAGCAGAGACGGGATCTGTCGCCATAAATATCATACCGAAGGCAAAACCACCCATCACCAAATGCCAGTACCAAGGTACATTGAACATTGGGTTGGTATCGGAACCGATAAAGTTAAACAGCGTAGACAGCGCAATCATCCCGATAAGAACACCGGCAATAATCCGCCAGGACGCGATACGATTGAGCAGCAACAATGCGCCACCGGCAAAGATAGCCAATGTCGATGTCTCACCCACTGAGCCCTGCATCTTACCGATGAAGGCATCCATCCAAGTCATTTGCTGTTGCAACACTTCAATACCCTGCGTGGAGGCAATGGACAGTGCTGTGGCGCCTGTATAACCATCAACGGCAGCCCATACCGCATCCCCTGACATCTCAGCCGGGTAGGCAAAGAAAAGGAATGCACGGCCCGTCAGTGCCGGGTTCAGGAAGTTCTTTCCTGTACCACCGAATACTTCTTTGCCGATGACAACACCAAAGCTAATACCCAGGGCCACTTGCCATAAGGGAATATCTGGTGGGCAGATCAGCGCAAATAAAATCGAAGTAACAAAGAAGCCTTCATTCACTTCATGGCCACGAACCATAGCGAACAATACTTCCCAGAAACCACCGATAATAAAGGTGACCATGTAAATCGGCACAAAGTAGACCGCACCGTACAACATGCAATCCCATATGCTTGCTGGGTCATGCCCGGCAAACATGGATATCAACACACCATGCCAACCTTCAACGGACGTAGCACCGGAAGCTGCCATAATGGTGTTGGCCTGGAAGCCCAGGTTGTACATGCCGTAGAACATGGCAGGAAAAGCCGCCAGCCAAACAGTAATCATCACACGCTTCAGGTCGACACCATCACGAATATGAGAACCATTTTTAGTTACAGTACCCGGAGAATAGAAGATAGTGTCGGCCGCTTCGAACAGGGCAAACCATTTCTCCCACTTGCCGTCTTTGTGGAAATGCGGCTCAATTTTATCAAGATAGTTACGTAATATTTTCACTATCAGCCCTCCTTCTCAATAAGGGATAAGTTATTCCGAAGAATGGGGCCGTATTCATATTTACCCACACAAACGTAGGTGCACAGTGCCAGATCTTCTTCATCAAGCTCCAGGCAACCCAGTTTTTGGGCCATTTCAGTATCACCCACCACCAATGCTCGCAGCAGTTGGGTTGGCAACACATCCAATGGCATCACTTTCTCATAGTTGCCCAGTGGCACCATGGCACGTTCACTACCGTTGGTGTTGGTCGTAAAGCTAATCTTTTTCCCTTTATTCAGGGCCGAAAGATAAATAGGCAACGCGGAGTGACGATCAGTACCCAAGGACATGTAACGGAAAAACTCACGCTGATGGCCTTCAAGAAGTACTGTCACCTGATTATGGTAACGACCGAGATAAGAAAATGCACCATCAGCAACATCAGTAGAAGCTGTACGGCCAGAGAGGATCGAACCGGAAATAACCCTGTTCTCTCCCGCGGCCAATTCACCTGCCGTCAATTCAGTCAAACTTGCGCCAAGACGCGTGCGAACCAAGCGAGGTTTTTCAACCTGCGGGCCAGATAAGGCAATCACTCGGCGAGTATCAAGACAACCGGTAGTGAATAGTACACCAATGGCAAGCACATCCTGATAACCCACAGACCAAACTGTCTTATGCTCACTGACCGGGTCAATAAAGTGGATATGAGTACCTACCAATCCGGCTGGATGAGGTCCTGAGAAGCTGTGGGACTGCACACCGTCCACATCACCCCCGGCTACCTGTGCATCAGCTGCTGAGCTGTTGCCAGAAACACATAGGTGAACAGGCCCGTCAGTAAGATGCTTAAGAACCTTCAGGCCGTTAGCAAAATCTTCTTCACGTTCAGCAATCACCAACGCGGGATCAGCCACCAAAGGATCAGTATCTATAGCTGTCACAAAAATAGAGCTGGGTGCATCTGATGCAGGTGCCGGTACTTTTGAGTACGGGCGGGCACGAAGGGCTGCCCAGAGACCGGAGTTAACCAGGTTCTCAACAACAGCTGCTCGATCAAGGCTAGCTAATTCGGAAGCGCTATATTGTGAAAAGTTCTCTTGATCATTGCCTTCGACAGCAATCACCACAGATTGAAGTACGCGGCGTTCACCGCGATTGATAGCTGAAATCACACCGGAGGCAGGCGCTGTATAGAGAACCCCCTCGGTCTTCTTATCAGAGAACAGTAACTGACCCAGTTTAACTCTGTCGCCCTCTTTGACAGCCATTGTTGGCTTCATACCAACATAGTCAAAGCCGACAACGGCAACAGAATTTACGTCGGGCCCATCATGAATAACTTGCTCGGGTGCTCCCGAAACAGGTAAGTCCAATCCGCGACGGATCTTAATCATAGGTTATGCCTACTGACGCAGTTGAATTGATAATTGCTCTTAACGAGCTCCCCAAAAACACCGCTTAAAAACACGTGCGATGAAAATTATTATTTCTAACGCATGAAAAGGCTTATTCACAGTGCCAAATGCAAAAATCGTCAGAATTTAAACCGGCGCGATTATAAAGGCCGAGGCCCTTTATTACCAGTACAGCTATTGTGGCAATTCGACCCTCATCCAGCGTTTCTTGATAAAGATCATCTTCTTATCACTAAAGAGCCCCGATATATCTGGGCTCTAGTACTCATATTGGTACTCATGCGCAAAAATCAGGATTTTGGATACATTGGCCAGGATACACCCACCAACTCTTCGAGGCAGCGAACCACCTGACAACTGTAACCAAATTCATTGTCATACCAGCAGTACAAAACAACACTGTCACCACTCACAATGGTTGCCTCAGAATCAAAAATACAGGCGTGCCGTGAACCCACAAAGTCAGTGGAAACTGCCTCGGTGGAAATGGTGTAGTCAATTTGCTGCTGAAGATCTGAGTACAGGGACATCTTGCGCATATACTCATTCAAGTCGTCACGGTTAGTCTCACTATTCAGTTGCAGGTTAAGAATAGCCATAGACACATTCGGCGTTGGCACCCTAATCGCGTTACCCGTTAACTTGCCTTCCAGCTCTGGTAATGCCTTGGCGACAGCTTTTGCAGCACCCGTTTCCGTCAACACCATATTCAATGCGGCACTACGGCCTCGACGGGAGCCTTTATGATAATTATCAATCAGGTTTTGATCATTGGTATAAGCGTGAACGGTTTCCACATGGCCCTTATCGATACCGTATTCATCTTGCAGCGCTTTCAATACCGGCACGATGGCATTAGTGGTACAGGATGCTGCTGAAATAATTTTCGATTCTGGCGTGATTTCATGGTGGTTAATACCGTAAACAATGTTCGGGATATCACCCTTGCCTGGAGCTGTAAGAATAACCTTGCTGGCACCAGGGCATTTCAGGTGCAGCCCCAAGCCATCTTCATCACGCCAAACACCGGTATTGTCTATGATGATGGCATTACTAATACCGTGCTCTGTGTAATCAACCTCGGCAGGTGAATTAGCGTAAATCACCTGAATGGGGTTGCCATTACAAACCAGTATATTCTGCTCTTTAAGAACCCGGATGGTCCCATCAAAAGCACCGTGAACAGAGTCACGACGCAAAAGACTGGCACGTTTGGCCAGGTCATCGATACTCTTACCTTTACGGACCACAATGGCACGTAAACGAAGTAAGTCGCCACCACCAGTTTTCTCAATCAACAACCGGGCCAACAGGCGACCGATACGACCAAAGCCATACAACACAACATCCTGTGGCTCAGGGAGAGGTTTGCGAGTATTGCCAATATCATCACCCACCTCTTTCTGTAGGAACTCAACAATATCCCCACCATTACCAGACTCTTGATACTGCACGGTCAATTTACCCACATCAATATGAGCAGGCCCGAGATTCATCTCTGACAGAGCTTTAACCAGGGGAAAAGTTTCGTACTCGGACAGCTCATTTTGCTCCATCTGGCGTACAAAACGATGTGCTTTCATGAGATCAATAACGGACTGGTTCACCATGCTTTTGCCATACATATAGAGAGAAACATTATTCTCCCGGTACAACCGGCCAATCACTGGAATCATGGCTTCCGCCAATGCTTCACGCTCTTTCCAATCTGCAAAAAAGTCAGCGGGTATGGGACGAGTTTCTTCTGTCACGTGGTAAACCTCTTAGTTAGATGATGTTGTACTGAAAGCACTGTCCTTCATAGGGGCCAGTATTATCCGACCTCAGTGATATGAGAGCAACCGTGTTTGGTGGGCATAAAGCTGATGAATAACCAGCACTATATTGAAGTCACGGTTGATAAGCGATTGCATCTGATCAAATGCAACGTGAATAACAGGAGTTGACCACACCCTTAGATAAATAGCTCAAAGAGGAAAAAATGCCATCGATGCAGCATTCAACACCACGGTTCTTATCACCCTCTGATTATGCCCTGCCACGATGACCGCCAACATATCCTGGAGGGAGATCAACTTGCCAAACAACTGAGCATAACTAAGATTATGCTGCTCACCATTACGGCTGTTGGTCAATACCAACGGGACTTTCCGAGCGTCCAGATAAGTATTGATACGCCAAATGGCAATTTCCAGATTGCGAGCACTGAGATAAAGCTTTTGCTCGTCCA
>JBALWM010000044.1:0-11623 GCA_036960905.1 Porticoccus sp. | reverse complement strand
GATGCGTTGAGAATGTTAAAGATTCCCCCGAAGGCAAAAAGTGGGGAGCAGGTAGTGACCGTTATTAAGGGCAAGCCAGGGGGTGCTACTTGATGAGTGCGCCGCACATTCCTGTTGAATGTACTTTGCAGCAATTGCTGGCTGGTATTCCTTTGTCTCAAATACAAGCTGAGTTGCCGGTAGCTGGACTGTGCCTTGATAGTCGCTTGGTGAAGCAGGGCGATGTATTTATTGCTGTCCCTGGGGGTGCGCAGGATGGTCGGGATTACATTGTTCAGGCCTTGGTAAATGGTGCCGTAGCAGTGTTGGCTGAGGCGGAGGGCCTGAATGATTTAGATGGCTTGGATAGCTTGGCGTCTAAGGTGATTGCCATTAGACATCTTAATCAGAAGCTAAGTGGCATTGCGGGGCGTTTTTATGGCGATCCCTCTGGTCTTCTGACCCTGACAGGCATTACCGGGACGAACGGTAAGACCACTTGTAGTCAGTTGCTAGCACAGGTGTTTAGCCTGTTGAGTGGACCTGCTGGCGTTATAGGCACTTTGGGTCATGGTGTGGTCGCAAAGGGTGATTCTGAGATGACCGCTACAGGTATGACGACCCCCGATGCGATTACTGTGCAGGCGTTATTGGCTAAATACGCGGATACCGGTGTTGATCATGTGGCGATGGAGGTTTCTTCCCACAGCCTGGATCAATCGAGAGTGGCAGGCGTGTCATTCCATACGGCCATCTTTACTAACTTGAGTCGAGACCACCTGGATTATCACGGTGATTTGGTGAGCTATGCCGGGGCCAAAATGCAATTGTTTGCTATGCCTGGCTTGGTCAATGCCGTGATTAATGTGGATGACCCTGTGGGTGCAGAAATTGCGCTGCAATTAGCATCATCCGTTAATGTTTTCGGTTATTCCCTCCTGAATAACAATGCAGCTATTTATGCCGAAGATATTGTTCTCTCTGAATCAGGTTTTCGTGCTCTAGTGCGGACTCCCTGGGGGGAGGGTGAAATTAATAGCTCATTGCTGGGGATATTTAATCTGCAAAACTTATTGGCCGTTATTGGTGCTGCCTGCCTTCAGGGTTCGTCACTCGATGATGTCCTAGAGGTCGTGCCTCATTTGCAGCCAGTGCCTGGGCGCATGGAGTTGATCAGCGTTGATGCGGGGCCTCAGGTGGTTGTGGATTATGCGCACACTCCTGATGCGCTTGAAAAGGTTCTAGCGACGTTGCGAGAACACTGTTCTGGTCAATTGTGGTGTGTGTTTGGTTGTGGCGGTGATCGTGACCGTGGCAAGAGGCCTCAGATGGGTAACATCGCCAGCCGCTATGCAGATCATGTTGTGGTCACCAATGATAATCCTCGCAGTGAATTTGCAGAACGTATTGCTGCAGATATTTGTGAAGGCTTCGTGAGTGAAGCCGACGAGGACGTTACTGCAATCACTTGTTTAGATCGCGCTGAAGCTATACGCGTAGCTATAGAGAATGCGGGTGATAACGATATTGTGCTGATTGCTGGAAAGGGCCACGAAGATTATCAGTTGCTGGGTACAGAGCGGTTGCCGTTCAGCGATCAGGCGCAGGCCAGATTGGCATTACGTCAGCGTGGAGGATCGCAATGATGCAACAGCTGACTCTTTCGCAGGCGGCACAGGCGTATGGAGGTACGTTGATGTATCCCGACTGCCATTTTGAGTCGGTATCCACGGATAGTCGCCAGATCAATGAGGGACAGTTATTTGTTGCTCTAAGGGGTGAGCGGTTTGATGCGCACCAATTTTTACCAGAGGTGGCCACCCAAGCCTGTGGCATGGTGGTTGAGCATCCAGCTAAAGATATCAATGTGCCTCAGTGGGTGGTACCCGATACGACGGAGGCGCTGGGGCAGATTGCGCTGC
Organism: Porticoccus sp.; assembly: GCA_036960905.1. Taxonomy (GTDB): domain Bacteria; phylum Pseudomonadota; class Gammaproteobacteria; order Pseudomonadales; family Porticoccaceae; genus Porticoccus. The sequence goes on along the minus strand of JBALWM010000044.1, from coordinate 9,722 downwards.
TTAATCGGCAGGCCTTTAACAACCCCTTGGTGGCTGTCACAGGTAGTAGTGGAAAAACAACAGTCAAAGAAATGATTGCTGCCATCCTTCGAGAGTCGGGCGAGGTGTTGGCCACGAAAGGGAATTTGAACAACCAAATTGGTGTGCCGATGACCCTTTTGGCTCTTCATCGTAGACACCGTTATGCCGTGATTGAGATGGGTGCCAGTGCATCGGGTGAAATTGCATACCTGTGTGGTTTGGCCCGCCCGGACGTGGTGGTCGTGACTAACGTTTTGCCAGCACATGTGGCTGGTTTTGGCAGTGTGGATGGTATTGCTAAAGCAAAGGGTGAGATTTATCGGGGTGTCTCGGATCAAGGTACGGCGGTTATCAACCTGGATGAGTCTTATGCCGATCAATGGCGCGCCTCTACGCGAGCAAGAGTTCTTACCTATTCCATAGTGAATGACCGCGCAGATTTTTATGCCAAAGAAATGGTCGCTGATGATTTGGGTTGTCATCTTTTTGTGCTTGTGACGCCGGTTGGCGAAGTGGCTATCAGGTTGCCTCTGAGTGGAGAGCATAACGTGGGTAACGCTCTGGCCGCTGCAGCTTGTGCTCATGCTGTTGGTGCTGAGCTGGGCATGATCTCTGCCGGGCTAAACAAACTACAGCCAGTACCCGGTCGCTTGAACCGACTTCAGTTGTCCAATGGTGCTTCCGTTATTGATGACACCTATAACGCGAATCCAGGTTCAGTGAAGGCCGCCATTAAGACCCTGATGAAGTTTCGTGGTCGTCACATTCTGGTGTTGGGTGATATGGGTGAGCTGGGCGGTGAAGAGGTAAGCTTGCATGCCGATGTGGGACGTTATGCGGCAGAGCAGGGTGTTGAGTGTTTTCTGGCAGTTGGTCCTCTCTGTGTCAACGCTATCCACGAATTTGGTGCGGGTGGTAAACATTTTGAGAATAAAGAAGCATTGAGTGCCCACCTCAAAACACTGCTTGATCCTGACGCTGTGGTTTTGGTGAAGGGGTCGCGCTTCATGGCCATGGAAGATGTTGTGCAGCAGATAACAGAATCGGGAGAGCAGTAGTTATGTTGCTTTGGTTGGCTGATTACTTGGCGCAATATTTTACCGCATTTGGTGTGGTGAAGTATCTAACGTTTAGGGCCATTTTGGGTGTCCTTACTTCTTTAGGTATTTCTTTGTTGTTTGGTCCCGCCATGATCAGACGGCTGAATCACCTTCAAATTGGCCAGTCGATTCGCACCGATGGTCCTCAGAGTCATTTGAGTAAATCAGGCACGCCAACGATGGGCGGGGCATTGATTCTAGTGTCAATTTTTGTGAGCACGCTACTTTGGTCTGACCTATCTAACCATTACGTCTGGGTGGTGTTGGCGGTGACTACTATTTTTGGTGCCGTGGGCTGGGTGGATGACTATCGCAAAGTGGTGGAGAAAAACTCTCGGGGTTTGCCTGCAAAATGGAAATATTTCTGGCAGTCAGTGGGTGGCTTGGGTGCTGCAATCGTTCTCTATCAATGCGGTAGCACGGGTGCTGAAAATGAATTGATTGTGCCGTTCTTCAAAGAAGTCGCGATGCCGTTGGGTGTTTTCTATGTCGTGCTTTCTTATCTGGTCATCGTTGGAAGCAGTAATGCGGTCAACCTTACTGATGGTCTCGATGGCCTTGCCATTATGCCGACAGTGCTGGTGGGTGGCGCTCTCGGTATCATCGCCTATTTGGTCGGCAATGTTCAGTTTGCTGATTACTTGCATATCCCTTATGTCGAAGGGGCGGGTGAGCTGGGTGTGTTCTGTGCGGCTTTGGGGGGCGCAGGTCTCGGTTTTTTATGGTTTAACACCTACCCCGCCCAGGTGTTTATGGGGGATGTGGGTGCGCTGGCACTGGGTGCCGCGTTGGGTGTGATAGCGGTAATAGTGCGCCATGAAATCGTATTTTTCATTATGAGTGGTGTTTTCGTTCTTGAGACGGTGTCAGTAATTATGCAGGTGGCATCCTTCAAGTTGACCGGCCGCAGAATATTTCGCATGGCGCCCATCCATCATCACTTTGAATTAAAAGGTTGGCCAGAGCCACGAGTCATTGTCCGATTTTGGATTATTACTGTGATTCTGGTCCTGTTTGGTTTGGCGACCTTGAAGCTGCGTTAAGCGGCAAGGTTACAGGGTATGGCAATGACGCAATTGATAGCCAGTAGCAAACTGAAAGTAGTGGTCGGTATCGGCGCTACGGGTTTGTCTGTGGCTCGTCATTTGTCGCAAATGGGCGAGCGTTTCGTGATGCTCGATACCCGCTTACAACCGCCTTGTCTGGAGCAGTTAAAAGCAGAGCTGCCGGAAGTGCCGGTAGTTTTGGGTGAGCTGGCCATGGATAGTTTTGAGGGGGCGGACGAAGTTATTCTCAGTCCCGGGCTTTCGCGCCAGAATGCCGCTGTTCAGTCTGCCTTAACGTCTGGTATATCGGTCATTAGTGATATTGAGCTGTTCGCGCGGGCAGCCAATGCGCCGATTGTTGCCATCACAGGTTCAAATGGTAAAAGTACGGTGACCGCGCTGCTGGGTGAGATGTGTGCAGCAGCAGGCCTAGCAGCAGGTGTGGGCGGAAATCTTGGCGTGCCAGCACTCGAGTTGTTGGATGAAGCGGCTGAGGTCTATGTCTTGGAGCTCTCCAGTTTTCAACTTGAATCGGTCTATGGGTTAAATGCTGAGGTAGCGACGGTACTGAATGTCAGCCCCGATCATATGGATCGCTACAATAGCTTGCTCGATTATCACCAGGCCAAACATCGAATCTTTAATGGGGCAAGACAAGTCGTTGTCAATCGGGAGGATAAGCTTAGTGCTCCGCTCGTCAGTGACACAGTGAAGCAGTGGAGTTTTGGTCTTGATAGGCCAGATTTTGGCGGCTTCGGGCTACTGGATCAGGATGGGGAGCCCTGGTTGTCCTATCAATTTGAGCGGCTAATGCCTGAAGCAGAGTTGGGTATTAAGGGCAGTCACAATACCCGGAATGCTTTAGCGGCGTTAGCGTTGGGTTCAGCCATAGGGTTGCCCATGGCTGATATGTTGTTGGTGCTGCGTCAGTTTCACGGGTTGCCTCATCGCTGCCAGACAGTGAAAAGCTTAGCGGGTGTTGCCTATATCAATGACTCCAAAGCAACTAATGTTGGTGCTACGTTGGCTGCGATCACTGGGTTGGCGGGAGAGAATAACCTGGTACTGATTGCCGGTGGGCAAGGTAAGGGGCAGGATTTTGCACCACTTGCCGAGGCGGTCTCAGGCCAGGTAAAACAGTTGGTGCTGATGGGTGAAGATGCTCCGACTATTAGTGATGCTGTAGGCGGCAGGGTGCCTACTGTTTTTGCGACTAATTTGCAGAGTGCCGTGGAAGCCGCACAACAGGTTGTTGAGGCGGGAGATGTGGTGTTGCTGTCTCCCGCTTGCGCCAGTTTTGATATGTTCAGTAGTTTTGAAGACCGTGGCGAACAGTTTGCAAAAGTAGTGGAGGGGTTGCGATGACAGCGCTATCTCTGCGACTACCCCCCATAGTTGATTTTATTGACGGTCTTGATCGATCGCTGCTGTTGGCTACGTTGGCCATTATGTCTATTGGCTTGGTGATGATTAGCTCGGCTTCTATCAGCTTTGCCGAGCATAGCTATGGTGACGGGTTCTTTTATCTCAAGCGACACCTGATGTTTCTGGCCATGGCGCTCACGGTTGCCATTGTATTTCTCAGCGTTCCCTCGAGAATTTGGTATCGCTATGGCGTCCCGCTGCTACTGCTCACGCTGCTTATGTTACTTGCAGTGCTGATTCCCGGCATTGGACGTAAGGTTAATGGTAGCCAGCGTTGGATTCCACTGGGGCCAATCAACCTACAAGTGTCTGAATTGGCCAAGTTTGTGGTGATTCTTTTTATGGCGGGTTATCTGGAGCGTCATCAGCGCCAGTTGAGGGTGCAGTGGCAAGGTTTTATGAAACCAGTCGCTGTACTGGCTGCGATGATCTTTCTGTTGTTGTTAGAGCCGGACTTCGGTTCTGCCGTGGTGATGAGTGGCACCGTGTTGGGGATGTTATTTATTGCAGGTGTTCGGTTGTGGCAATTTAGTGCGCTGCTGGTGTTGGGTGTATCAGGGCTGGCCGGAATAGCTTTGATGTCGCCCTATCGAGTGCAGCGGTTGGTGACTTTTTTAGACCCCTGGGCTGATCAGTACAACACGGGTTATCAGCTGACCCAGTCATTGATCGCATTTGGTCGTGGTGAATGGTGGGGCGTCGGCCTGGGTAATAGCGTGCAGAAACTGTTTTATTTGCCGGAAGCTCATACCGATTTTGTCTTTGCCATCTACGCCGAAGAATTTGGGTTGTTGGGTGTTGCAGTTGTTATCGGGCTTTTCATTCTGCTGGTGTCTCGCATCTTTCATGTGGCTAAAAAAGCACTGCGTCGGCAGGACTGGTTTGCTGCCTATAGCTGCTTTGGTATTGCCATGATGTTGGCGGGCCAGACATTTATCAATATTGGTGTTACTTCCGGATTGCTGCCGACCAAAGGGCTGACCTTGCCGTTTATAAGTTATGGCGGGAGTAGCTTGTTGATCTGCAGTGCAATGGTGGCGTTGGTGTTGCGAATTAGTCGGGAGATGGACAATGCCCCGGCAGTAGCGAAGCAGGTGAGACGTGACAGAGCGGAGATGTAATAAGGTGATGGTAATGGCAGGTGGTACTGGAGGTCATGTGTTCCCCGCGTTGGCGGTAGCACAAGAGCTTCGTGCGCGTGGTATTACTGTGAGTTGGCTTGGTACTCGTCGCGGAATTGAGGTAGAGCTGGTTCCTGCTAGCCAGTTCCCTATCAACTACATCGATGTAGAAGGTTTGCGCGGTAAAGGTGTGGTCAAGTTATTGAAAGCACCCGTTCTCTTGATTCGAGCTCTGTGGCAGGCCATTGGTTTTATGCGTCGTGAGTGTCCGGATGCAGTATTGGGGTTGGGTGGTTTCGCTTCCGGCCCTGGTGGCTTGGCGGCAAGGATTCTGGGGCTTCCATTGGTGATTCACGAACAGAATGCCGCAGCTGGGACAACCAACAAATTATTGGCAAAAATAGCAAGCCGAGTTCTGGAGGCCTTTCCAGGTGCATTGCCCAATGGCGAGTGGACAGGCAATCCCGTTCGTAAAGAAATTGAAGGTATCGCGGAACCTGAACAACGCATCGCTCAAGGTGATCGCCCTCTACGGTTGCTGGTGTTGGGGGGTAGTTTGGGTGCTTTAGCCATCAACCAACAAGTACCAGAAGCCTTGGCGTTGTTACCGGAAAGCCAGCAGTTGGAGGTGAGGCACCAGTGCGGTAAGTCTCATGTGGCTATTACGGAGGAGGCTTATCAAGCGGTCGCTGTCAACGTTCAGGTAGAGCCCTTTATTACCGATATGGCTGAGGCCTACAGTTGGGCTGACTTGGTGGTCTGTCGAGCAGGTGCTCTCACTGTTTCCGAGATAGCTGCTGCTGGTGTGGGGGCCATACTAATTCCCTATCCGCACGCTATTGATGATCATCAAACCCGTAATGGTGAGTGGTTGGTGAAGCAGGGTGCTGCAGAGTTAATTCAGCAGGTGGACCTCACCGCTGAAAAACTGGGATCACTGTTGGAGTCGTGGCTGGGGGATAGAGAGAAGTTACGTTCAATGGCAGTGAGTGCTCGACAGTTGGCAAAATCCAATGTTGCTGAAGTTATCGCCGATGTTTGCATGGAGGTGTGTCGTGAGCAGTGAGGGTATTTATCAAGTACCCGAAATGCGTCGTATTCGCCGCATCCACTTCATTGGTATCGGTGGTAGTGGCATGTGTGGGATTGCTGAGGTGCTACTCAATCAAGGCTATGAAATTTCTGGTTCAGACCTCAGTGAAAATAACAACACCCGGCGCTTGAAGCAGCTTGGTGTAACGATTCAGATTGGCCATGCTGTGGACAATATTAATGGTGTCCATGTGGTGGTGAAATCGTCTGCTGTGACCATGGGTAACCCGGAAATTGTGGGTGCACGGGAGCAACGCATTCCAGTTATACGTCGGGCAGAGATGCTGGCCGAACTGATGCGTTATCGGCATGGTATTGCTGTGGCCGGTACCCATGGAAAAACCACAACAACCAGCTTGCTGACATCAATACTGGCTGCTGAAGGTAAGGAGCCCACCTTTGTCATTGGTGGGTTGGTTAAAGGTGCTGGTACCAATGCCAGGTTGGGGGAGAGCCGGTATTTGGTGGCTGAAGCTGATGAAAGTGACGCCTCATTCCTCCATTTGCAGCCAATGGTGGCAGTGATTACTAATATCGATGCCGACCATATGGAAACCTATGAATTTGATTTCAACCGTTTGAAGCAAACCTTTGTGGAGTTTCTACACAACTTGCCATTCTACGGTCTTGCTGTGCTCTGTATTGATGATCCGGTAGTGCGGGAGATTTTACCGGATGTCTCTCGTCCGGTGCTGACCTATGGCTTTGCGGAAGATGCTGATTTTCGTATTGACCAAGTGGTGATGAATCAGAGTGAAAGTCAATTTGTCGTCCACCGTCCTGACCAGCAACAGCCGTTGGTTATCGATATGAAAATTCCCGGTGTTCACAACGTATTAAATGCTACCGCTGCCATTGCTGTTGCCACAGATGAAGGCATGTCTGATCACGCCATTCGGTCAGGTCTGGCGGGTTTTCAAGGTGTAGCTCGTCGTTTTGAAATCTATGGGGAGTATCCGGTTCACCGGGGTATGGCCATGTTGGTGGACGACTATGGTCATCACCCCAGAGAGGTTGCGGCAACGATTAAAGCTGTGCGTGAAGGCTGGCCGGACAAGCGATTAGTGATGGTGTTTCAACCGCATCGTTATACCCGAACTCGTGATTTGTATGAGGATTTTGTTCAGGTTCTTTCCAGTTGCGATGTACTGCTGTTGCTGGCCGTGTACTCAGCGGGTGAAGGGGAAATTCCTGGCGCGGATAGTCGTGCGTTGTGTCGGAGTATTCGCCAGCGGGGGTTAGTAGATCCGATCTATGTGCCGGGTATAGATGAGGTGGGAGACGTTCTCAAAGATATTGTTCAAGGGGGCGATATTGTGATTACTCAGGGCGCAGGCAGTGTAGGAAAACTGGTGAAAAGTTTGGCCGAAAGAAAGTTGGTATAGAGACATTTGATGATGACAGCTAGCGATGCGATGAAACAGAAATATGGCCGGGTTGGTGTGCTTTATGGCGGCACTTCAGCTGAGCGTGATATTTCGCTGCTTTCGGGTCAGGCCGTGATAAAAGCTTTGCATCGTTGCGGTGTCGAGGTGGTGCCCATTGATGTGGGTGCAGACCTTTTGCAACAGTTGCCAGCACACCGATTGGATCGAGCGCTGATTATGTTGCATGGCCCTGGTGGGGAGGATGGAAGCCTTCAGGGTGCGTTGCAGTTTCTGGGGTTACCTTACACCGGAAGTGGTGTTTTCGCCTCGGCGTTGGCAATGGACAAATTACACAGTAAGCAGTTCTGGGCGGGGGTGGGTTTACCCACACCAAAGTTTGCCGTGTTGAACGAAGAGACTGACTGGCAAGCCACTCTGGATACTCTGGGTGGTGTTGTGATGGTGAAGCCCTCCCATGAAGGGTCAAGTCTTGGAATGACTCGAGCGGATAGTAAAGATGCATTGAGAAATGCATGGCAAGCCGCAGCAAAACTGGACAGTAGTGTCATTGCTGAGCAGTGGATTGTTGGGGCGGAATATACCGTGGCCGTGTTGGGAGAGGAAATGCTGCCGTCCATTAAGCTGGAAACCGATCACACATTTTATGATTACGACGCCAAATATCTTGCTGATGATACTCGCTATCTTTGCCCTTGCGGCCTGGATGCTGAGGCAGAAGCAGAGCTTAGGCAATTGGCAAGTACTGCCTTTAATAGCTTGAGCTGTAGTGGTTGGGGGCGGGTAGATGTGATGGCCAATGAAGCGGGTGATTTTTTCTTGCTTGAAGTGAATACCATCCCCGGGATGACGGATCACAGCTTGGTGCCGATGGCCGCAGCTGAGGCGGGTTATAGCTTTGATGATTTGGTATTGAGGATTTTGGATACGTCCTTTAGTTAGTTGCTGGTTCTGGGCGTTAGATTTTGACGGTTTGGTTTTGTGAATAGGTATTGAGAGTTAGGTCATGGTGGCAAATAGTCTTCAGGGTAGGGCAGCAAAGCGACAAGGCAAACGTTTGCCGTTACGTGAACGCCTGCGTTGGTTGACCCACAGTCTGTCCCTATTGGCTTTGGTGGGTATTGTGGTCGGGTTGTTGTGGGGCGGCGACCGGTTGTTTCAGAAGCTTGATGTGCCCATTGGAGTAATTGGTGTAAAGGGTCAATTTACCTATGTCGATCAAGGTGATGTTCAGGCGATGGTAGAGCCACTGATCAGCGGAGGTATTCTCAGTCTGAACTTGGCAAAAATACGTCATCAGCTGGAGTTGCACCCCTGGATTGAACAGGTTGCGGTCAGTCGTGAGTGGCCCGGTGGTTTAGTCATCACCGTCGTTGAGGAAGTGCCTATTGCTCGTTGGGGTGATAGCGGTTTTTTAAATAGCCGGGGTGAGATGCGGGAGATTGGAGAGAACAGTGATCTGGTGCATTTGCCTCTTTTGCAGGGCGAAGCACATACCGAGCGATCATTAATGAAAGCTTATCGCGAGGTAGCTCAGTTGCTACAGCCCTCCAGTTTGAAGATTGTTGCGCTGAGGCGAGACGTGCGCGGAGCCTGGTGGCTGAGTCTTGAAAATGGTCTTGAGTTAGTGGTTGGTCGTGGTCAGGTGATGGAGAAAATGCGTCGGTTTCTGGTGGTTTGGGAGTTGGCATTAAAAACCCAGGCAGAGCGAATTACTCGAGTAGATATCCGTTATGACAATGGCGTTGCTGTGAGATGGGCAGAAAAAGTATCAGCGGTACAACCAAAAAAGATATCAGTATTAACAGTGGTACCCGGTTTTCCGGGTCAGGCATGAGGTCGAAAAATGGCGAACTCCAATGAAGATCAATTGATTGTTGGGTTGGATATCGGTACTTCCAAGGTGGTGTCCATTGTCGGGCAAGCTGGCCCTGATGGCTCTCTTGAAATTGTGGGTACTGGGTTACACCCCTCTTCTGGTTTGAAGAAAGGGGTTGTGGTCAATATCGAGTCCACCGTCCACTCTATCCAGCGAGCTATCGAAGAGGCTGAGTTGATGGCAGGTTGCCATATTCACTCTGTTTTCGCCGGTATTGCGGGCAGTCATATTAGAAGCCTGAATTCCCATGGGATTGTCGCTATTCGAGACCGTGAAGTGCTACCTCTGGATATTGAGCGAGTCATTGATGCGGCTCGAGCTGTAGCGATTCCTGCCGATCAGGAAATACTTCATGTGCTACCACAAGAATTCATTATTGATAATCAGGAAGGTGTGCGCGAGCCGTTGGGTATGTCGGGGGTTCGGCTGGAATCAAAGGTGCACCTGGTAACTTGTGCTGCGAATGCAGCTCAGAACATCAAAAAATGTATTCGCCGATGTGGGCTTGAAGTAGACGATATTATTCTAGAGCAGCTGGCATCCAGCTATGCCGTGCTCACCGAAGATGAAAAGCAGTTGGGTGTATGTCTAGTGGATATTGGTGGTGGAACGACCGATATCGCTATTTTTACCGATGGTGCCATTCGCCATAC
>JBALWM010000188.1:0-1717 GCA_036960905.1 Porticoccus sp. | reverse complement strand
GATCTCAGCTCTGATCCCAACCCGAATATCTCCACAGAGGAGGTAACCGGCAATGAATAATTTACACACGCTTCGACCCGTTGCCATCGTTGGTGCAAACCGCATTCCATTCTGCCGGTCTGGAACCTCTTATGCCGACCTGACCAACCTCGATATGCTCTCTACCACCCTACAGGGGCTGGTTAACCAATACCAACTCCAAGGTAAACTGATTGACGAAGTGGTCGCCGGTGCCGTTACCACCCATGCAAAGGATTTTAATCTGGCACGGGAAGCAGTACTCAGCACAGACCTTTCACCACTGACACCGGGAATTACCCTGCAACAGGCCTGCGGTACCAGCCTACAAGCTGCTTTTGGTATTGCTGCAAAAATTGCCTGTGGCCAAATTGAATGTGGCATTGCTGCCGGTACAGATAGCACCAGTGATGCACCCATCGTGTTTTCCCGCCGCTTTTCACAGCGGTTGATTGAACTGTCCAGAGCCAAAACGCTGCAACAAAAACTGGCCGTATTTAAGAAATTCAGCTTTGGGGAATTAGCGCCCGTAGCACCCGCCATTACCGAACCCCGCACCGGGCTCAGCATGGGAGAGCACTGTGAACTGATGGCTAAAGAGTGGGGCATTAGTCGGGAGGAACAAGATATATTGGCACAAGCCAGCCACAATCGGGCAGAAGCTGCCTACAACAGCTGTTTCTACGATGAACTGCTAACACCCTGCGCCGGTGTTCTACGAGACAACAATCTGCGATACGACCTTACATCAGAACGATTGGAAAGGCTGAAACCTGCCTTTGACCGTTCAGAAACTGGCACCTTAACTGCGGGCAACAGCACCCCGCTCACCGATGGTGCCGCGGCCATTATGTTAGCCAGCGAAGAATGGGCGGAAGCGAACAACCTACCCATATTGGCCCGACTCACTCATATGGAAACTGCCGCCATAGACTATGTGGGCGGGGAAGGCCTGTTGATGGCACCAACGGTCGCCGTTGCCAATATGCTGTGCAAAGCAGAACTGACACTTCAGAGTTTCTCTCACTACGAAATACATGAAGCCTTTGCCGCACAGGTACTTTGTACCCTCAAGGCTTGGGAATCCGAAGCGTACTGCCGGAATAGATTAGGTATGCAAAACGCTCTCGGCAGCATTGATCGTAACAAGATGAATCAGATGGGGAGCAGCCTAGCGTTGGGACACCCCTTTGCGGCCACAGGCGCCAGAATAGCAGGCACGCTGGCGAAACAATTGAATGATGCAGGTGGTGGTCGAGGACTGATATCTATCTGTACTGCTGGGGGTATGGGTGTGGCGGCAATACTTGAGAAATAGTCTTTAAAAAGTAGAAATCCAGGTTCAGCGTAAACACTCTGCATCTGTACTTATTCTTAGGTTGACACTACAGTTGCACCTATCAACAGCAAGGGAAATAGAAGGTCATGACTACCGATAAAGACATCAATGCGGATAAAGACATCGCTACTAGTAAAGAGATCATTACCGATCAGGACGGAAATGATCTTGAGTACGATGCTCACCCTGTCTTTAAAACTGTTTCAGAAGAACAGAACAAAAAGAATCTGGGGTTTTTTGAGATCATTACCCAAGCATTCTGCCTGGTGTTTTCTTTACAAAGAGGGTCTGGTTTAAAACGAGCAACGGACTTGATGGAGTCAAATCCAAAATCTATTATTTTGGCGGGTTTTGTTGCAA
>JBALWM010000043.1:8738-12175 GCA_036960905.1 Porticoccus sp. | reverse complement strand
CCAGCTTCATGATTGTAATGTAATAAATATACAAAGAAATCACTGCTGCGAAATAACACCAGACCGAAATAAATGCAAAATTGAAGAATGCCATTGTCAAAATTGCCGAGAGCAGAAGAAGTATTCCAAAAATCCTATGATGTCGGTCAGACGACAGCATCAATGGAACTAGGCCGATCAGCATATACCCGGCGGTAACAACAATCCTAGGCAGATACTCGTCGTAGATCAATGTGGTCTGGTAAGCAATAGAATGATTGACCGCCGATACTATCAACCAATCCGAATAAAGCAGAAATGGCGTAAACATTGAGGCACCAAAGAAGACGCCAGTTCCTGACGTCAGTAAGAATAACATCTTTCGTTTGTGTGAAGGTTCGGTTAGATAGCACGAGAATGGAATCCACACTAGCCAGATAAAGTGTGAAAAAAACAGGAATCCTAACGCGGACAATCGGAGGTTTTCAGAGTCGTTCGCACCAAGTGCCCACCATACAACGCCTTCAATAGCCTGTTGTATACCAAACATCAAGGGCAATAGAGAAAATGCCCAATATGGTTTGTTAAATTGGGTTGCCTTCTTTAAACAGAACAATCCCCCGGTCACAAGAATTGCAGAACTCGAAAAGCTGGCCATAGTTGAAAAACACATTGATACACCACGACCTTACTCTAAGTGAACTTCATTATAGGGATAATGGAGAAGATTAGTATTAACAAATAAAAAACACCTAAAAAAAGGCATTGTTAACTGGCGACGCTAGCCTGAATAGGAAAAGATCACTTTTTTCATATGTAATATTTAGCTTTCCAGTACCCTACGGATAATGTTTTAAGACGCTAGTTATTTTTAATAAGCGTAGTAAATTTCATTAATCGTTTAACAACTTTTTCATTGAATGAACCTGGAGGGAAGATGCCGGATGAATTAGCTTCCCCTATCTCTATTCCGGTTAATATATTTAATGCTTCATCAACATTGCTGATCGTATAAATATTAAATGTATTATTTTCTACGGCGTTGATAATAGTTTCAGATAGCATTAAATTGACACTGTTGATGGCAGGTATTAATACGCCTTGCGTACCGCTAAGACCCTGGGTATTACAGATATCAAAAAATCCTTCTATCTTTTCATTAACCCCCCCCACAGCTTGTACTTCACCACGCTGATTGACCGATCCAGTAATGGCAATATCTTGGCGTAGGGGCACATTTATCAAGGCCGATAATAATGCGCAAAGTTCAGCGAGTGATGCACTATCACCGTCAACATAACCATAGGATTGTTCCATGGCTAGGTGGGCTGAGATAGCTAACGGGAATTCTTTGCAGTAACGGCCGCTGAGGTAGCCTGATAGCAGTAATACGCCTTTGGAGTGAACTGCTTGGCCTAGCTCAACCTCTCTCTCAATATCAACCACACCTAGCTTCCCTGGGTGTACGGTAGCAGTAATGCGCACAGGGCAGCCAAAGTTACTTTCACCAACCTGAATGACAGATAACCCATTTGTTTGACCAACGGCGTTATCGGTAGTGGTGATGACGATTACGCCCTCGAGGATGTCTTCTTTGACTAGCTGATAAAGCCTTGCGTTGCGTTGTTCTCTCGTATTTATCGCGTGGTTAATATGTTTTTCCGTTATCTCTGTATCATGCAATTGTTGGAGGTTGTGGTCCGCTTCAATGATCAGTTCCAAAATGGGATCAATGCAAGCTGTAAACTTCTGTTGATGCTCTGCAATCCGAGAGGCGTATTCTACTAAGCGAGATATGGCCGAACTGGACAGTTTTGCAACATTAGCTTCTTTGGCTCGTTGCAGCAGAATGTTGGTGAGTTGTCGCAGATTTTTTGGTGTATTATCAATTTGACTACTAAAGTCCACTAGCACTCTAAATAGCTCATCAAAATCATGATCGTAACGCTCTAAGGTGTAATAAATATATCGGGGCCCTATTAAAATAATCTTGACCTTAAGGGGAATAGATACAGGTTTTAATAATTGAGGAAGACCTGCCATTATTTCATTTTCAGGTGGTTCTATATATATTTTTTCGTCACGCAGGCAGCGCTTTAATGCCTTCCAGGTTGACGGGTCACCCAGTACTTTTTCAATATCAAGAATCAGATAGCCACCATTAGCTCGATGGAGTGAACCTGCGATAATTTGATGATGGTTGCTTTTGAGTGAACCTTGCTCCGAAATATAATTAATTCGACCAAATAAATTCGCGTGACTAGGGTTTGATTCCTGCACAATCGGTGAGCCGCTATTATGGGCCGAGCGGGTTATTAAGTTGGGGAGAAAAAGCTCTTCTAGCAATGCACGTTTATTAATAACTGATCCAGCCAAATTGCTTTGTGGTTTATTCAGGTGTTCCTCAATAAATCGCGGTAAATGGCTATAAATTTGAACCAAATAAAGTTGTACACCAGTATGACTTTGGTAGCTTTGTTGCAGCTGGTCGAATAAAGGCTTGAGTGATTGATTGATAGTGGTGGTCAGTAGGTCACGTAAATTATGATTCAAATCACGCTGCCACTGAGGGAGTTCTAATAGGCTGTTATTCAATAATGCTTGTAGTGTTTCAACATTCTCACGAAAAGTTTCGCGTTGTTCATCCCCCATTTGTGCAAACATGGATTCATCAGCTACTTGGCCATTGATAATGGGGGTAAAGGTAATAGAGCTGTCTTCTCGATAGACAGCGATTTGCATCGCGTTAGCAGATCGTTCGACGACTTCTACCGCTTGGTCATAAGTTTGGTCAAAGATTGTTTGCAGGGCGGTTTTTTGTTGTAGGTAGCTGGGGTTTTCAAATACGGTGGGGAAGGTAGCCAGTAAAGCATCAATTAATTTGTTGATATCTCGTATTAATGACAAGCCCTGTTCAGGCGGCATGCTAATTGCGCGGGGCTCGCTGGAATTATCGAAGTTATTAACATAAAGCCAGTCCTGTGGCGTGTCTCCATGGGAGGCTAATGGTGCTAAGTATTGCATCACATAGCGGACACGACCTATACCATTTTTACCGGCCAAATAAAGATTGTAGCCCGGTTGATCAATAGCAATACCCTGTTCTAGGGCTTTAGTGGCACGTGGTTGCCCTGGTATTAGCTGTGATTCATCGGGATCAACATCAGCTTGAAGCGCTGGGTGGTCGACGGGTAAACGATGGGTTAATTGTGATGCCTGTAGTTTCATAATGTGTGTTTTTGAATCATAAATACAATTGAGCCAGTATTTAACGTTAGTGACGGTCCTGGCAGGCTGACCTACGCGCTTTTGTAATTTCTAGCAGTATCCCATTCTAGTAGACCCCTTGGAACCAAAAATTCTTAAAGAGACTCTGGCTCAAACTGCCGTTAAGTGATTGTCTGGATCTTTGGTACAGGACAATTGGCACTCCCCCTTTTTTGAACTAGGCTTTTAGT
>JBALWM010000043.1:7177-8638 GCA_036960905.1 Porticoccus sp. | reverse complement strand
AAATAAGGGATATGCTCATAGCGGCCAGTTGTTAGGGCTTGTTATTTTACTGGCGGCGTAAGGCATGCGGCGGACACTGGCCTTACATACTTGAAACTGCTGTACGAGCTAGCCCTGAATCCAGAGCAATTAGCTAGAGATATTAATTATGAGAAGAAAAATTTTACTCATCAGCATGCTAGGGGCGTGCGCCGTGCTCGGTTCAAGTCTAGCTGGCGCAGAGCAAATCACCGGCACACTCGGTTCACCGAGCGCCACCACAACCATCAAGGGCAACCAGCTCCCGCCGATGCCGGACGAAAAGTTCGGCGGCAAGATCGAGCGCAACGTACTGCAATCCAAGCCCTATTGGCCGCCCCGGGTGGTGCCGCCCAAAGGCGCGCCGAACGTGTTGCTGATTATGACCGACGACTCCGGTTACGCTGTGCCCAGCACCTTCGGCGGCGTCATCCCGACACCGGCGCTTGACCGTATCGCCGACAACGGTCTGCGCTACACGCACTTTCATTCCACAGCAGTGTGCTCTCCGACGCGAGCGGCGCTCATCACCGGGCGCAACCACCACCAGATGGGCTTTGGCACCGTGTCTGAAACAGCGACCGGCTACCCTGGCTACAACAGCATCATGACCAAGGACAAGGCGACGGTTGGCAAGATCATGAAGGACAACGGCTACCTGACATCGTGGTTCGGCAAGAACCACAACACACCGTCCTTTCAGACCAGCCAGGCCGGACCCTTTGACCAGTGGCCGATCGGCTTGGGTTTTGACTATTTCTACGGCTTCATGGGTGGAGATACCAACCAGTGGCAGCCCCCCAACCTGGCCCGCAATACGACCTATATCTATCCGTTTGAGGAAGAACCGGATTTTAACCTGACCACTGCGATGGCGGATGAAGCCATCAAATACATGAATCGGATGAACGCAGTCGCACCGGAAAAGCCGTTCTTTGTTTACTACGTGCCGGGTGGTACGCACGCACCGCATCATCCGACACCGGAGTGGATCGAAAAGATCAGCAAAATGCATCTGTTCGACGAAGGCTGGAACAAGCTGCGCGACACTATCTTTGAGAACCAGAAAAAACTTGGTGTGATTCCGGCAAACGCGAAGATGACCCCGTGGCCCAAAGATTTGATCAAGGAATGGGACCAGCTTAACGACGCCGAGAAGAAGCTGTTCCTGCGTCAAGCCGACGTTTTCGCCGCCTATGTCGCCTATACCGACCACGAGATTGGCCGCGTAATCCAGGCGGTCGAGGACATGGACAAGCTTGACAACACACTGATCATCTACATCAACGGCGACAACGGCACCAGCGCCGAGGGTGGTCCGAACGGCTCGCCGAACGAGGTTGCGGCGGTCCAGGGTGTGCACCTGCCGGTGGAGGCACAAATGCAATTTTATGATGCCTGGGGTTCGGACCAGACCTATCCGCATATGTCGGTGGGCTGGAC
>JBALWM010000043.1:0-7077 GCA_036960905.1 Porticoccus sp. | reverse complement strand
GACCACGCAATCTACCATGAAGGCTGGATCGCCAGCAGCAAGGTCATGCGTGTGCCGTGGGACAACAGCGGTAAGGGACACCCGGATCCTGCGAGCTGGCCATGGGAGCTGTATGACCTGAGCAAGGACTGGACGCAGTACGAGGACGTGGCGGCAAAATATCCTGAGAAACTAAAGGAGATGGAGGCGCTGTTCTGGAAGGAGGCGAAGCGGAACCAGGTTCTGCCGCTGGATGCAACTACCTTCACCCGCATCGTCCAGCCGCGTCCCAGTCTCGCGGCCGGCCGTAACGTGTTCACCTACTCCGGCGAAATGATCGGCACGCCCAACGGTGATGCGCCGAGCGTCATTGCAACCTCCTACAACTTCAAGGCCGACATCGAGGTTCCGAAGGGAGGCGCCGAGGGCATGATCGTGACCCATGGCGGACGCTTTGCCGGCTACGGCTTCTATTTGCTCAAGGGCAAGCCAGTGTTCACCTGGAACCTGGTTGATCTCAAACGTATCAAATGGCAAGGTCCAGAGGTGCTCGCACCCGGTAAGCACACGCTTGAATTTGACTTCAAGTACGACGGTCTGGGTGCTGCAACACTCGCATTCGGCAGCCCCAGCGGCCTGGGTCGCAGCGGCACAGGTGTACTCAAGGTCGACGGCAAGGTTATCGTGACGCAGAAGATGGAAAAGACAATCCCTTTGACTCTGCAATGGGACGAGAACTTTGACGTGGGCGCTGATACCGGCACGCCGGTAGACGACAAGGACTATCAGGTGCCGTTCAGGTTTACCGGCAAGCTCGACAAGTTGACCCTGACCATCGACCGGCCGAAGCTCTCGAAGGAAGACATCAAGAAGCTTGAGATGGCCATGCACAGCAACCCGGCACAAGAGTAGTGCTCGAATTGGGGCGGGGCACAAGGCCCCGTCATTTCGGAAGGTAGACAGTATTGAACTGTGCCGGGAAAAATTGAATTGGTTGTCGGCTCCAAAAAGTGGAGAGTTGAGCATCACCATGTACATTCAGTTCACCTCTATCGTCGAGTGTTTGTCCGGCAAGGAGACAGAGGCTGTGGTAATCGAGATGCCATGACTTTCAGTTTACGCGCTCAATCTACAACCGATAGATGAGGAAAAGAAAAATGTGGAAATCAGGAGAGAGTAGTCAGCCGATCGCATGGCTTGCTGCAGGTGCTTTGCTACTGATGGCAGCATTGCCTGTCACGGCCGCTGCAGCCAGCGGTAGTGACAAGTGGGAGTATGAGACCACGATCTATCTTTGGGGGGCCGGACTCGATGCCACCACGCAAACCGGTGATGAAATCAACATCTCGATTAGCGACATCCTCAGTGATCTTGATTTGGCATTTATGGGCGGTTTCGGGGCGCGCAAGGGCAAGTGGTCGCTTTTGGTGGATGCGATTTACCTGGATATGTCGCAGAGTGATGGCGGCAGTGAGACGATACCGATTCTGGGGGGAACTCTTGCCGTCGAAAGGACCGTCGATATGGATATAGAGATGAAGGCATTAATTACCACGTTCGGCGCTGGTTACAATGTCGTCGACAATGAAAGGACAGCGCTTGATCTCGTAGGCGGAGCGCGTTACACCTGGGTCGACATAGATACCAAACTGGATCTCACGCTTGATGGGCAGATGCTGCAGACCTCGCGGCAGGAAGAGGTGTCCGATTCACAGCATCTTTGGGACGGCATCGTCGGCGTCAAAGGCCAGATCAATCTGAGTAATAACTGGTATCTTCCTTACTATGCGGATATCGGC
The DNA here is from genome assembly GCA_036960905.1 of Porticoccus sp. GTDB lineage: Bacteria > Pseudomonadota > Gammaproteobacteria > Pseudomonadales > Porticoccaceae > Porticoccus. The sequence goes on along the minus strand of JBALWM010000043.1, from coordinate 5,299 downwards.
ACAGGCGACTCCGATTTCACCTGGCAGGCTATGGCCGGAGTGGGTTATACCTTCAAGTGGGGCCATGTGCTGCTGGCATACCGTTATCTTGACTATAAATTTGACTCGGACTTTTTGCTTGACGATATGACTATCAGTGGTCCGGCGCTGGGTGCCAGATTCCGCTTCTGAGGCCATCTTCGCAGTGTGCCCGCACAAGAAGCACTGATGCCAATCGGGGGATTACAACACCGTCCGAAAGCCATAAATACACCTCGCAAAGGGCTATGTACCACCTTGGGTACATTTGACTAAGCGAGCGTGAAAACCCGTATGAACAAAGGGTTTAGAGGAATTATGGTGCCCAGGAGAGGACTGTACACTATTCAAATATAACCTGTTGATTCAATGACTTATTCTTTTTCAAAAAGTAATACTAATGGGTGTTCTAATGGGTTGTAAAGGCACCATTTAACTCAATTTTTGAGTCGAGTCTGGTTGTTTTGAGCTGGGGTAAAAACAAAACCGTATAAGTATATTTTTATTATCAATTAATTTGGTTGGATGGTGATGGTGTACCGTATCTTTCTAGTTTTTACTGGTTGTGAACCAGCTACAAGATTTTGCAAACGCACCTCTATTTATGGCTTCACGCATACCGAGCAGATGGGCATATTCATTAGCCAATGGAGAGTGTTTTCCCTCAAGCAAGAGCAAAGTAAAGGGAAAGAACAATATGCCCCAGGTTGCCTCGTCTTTATCCCGTTCATACTCGTGGTTGAGCTTGAGATAAAGCTCCTTGATCTTGAATTCAACAACCGTTAATTCCTTCTTTAACTCTTCACAGCTGTAATTATCAAAAAGCTTAAATGGGGTATGTGCCGCCTGGATCTTTTCAGGATTTTCAGCACAACCATTGAGAAGCAGTAAAAAAATAAGCCAACCTAACCTGTGCATCAGAGGGCCTCTTAACTTAGGGGGGGTGAGAGTTTGCGTTGAATTTCACAACTTGATTATATGCTAAAAAAATTGAAGACCCTCTTTCATTAGTAGTCATCACAGTTACGCAAAATAGTCATTATTCGTTATGTAACAGCAGTTGGGGCCACAGGTACATACCCAAGTGGGAACTCTCACCATATATTAGCAAATCACCCAGTCTCAAATTGTCTGTTATATGGTCAGTGATATCGATGTTTTTGGTAAAACTGTCCAGTCGGTATCCACTCCAGCTTAGTGACTTTTTTTGCCCCTTGGCTATGCCTGAAAGGGTTATAACTCGTGTATCTCCTGCTGAGCAGGAAAATTCGTTACTTTTCTCAGAGTTATCCAACAGCCAGTTCGCTGTTAGCATGTAAATGCCCGGGTGTATCCTCAGCCGAAAATAGTAATGCTTATTGGATTTTCTATGGCTATCGGGTACGTTGGTCTTGTCTAATTGCAGGAATGCATCACTACCGTTATGAATCAGGCCTATAAGCCTTGGGTTCAAGGGAGTTTGGAGATTTTCTCTTGTCGAAAATTTATCGATATGAATACTCCTGATATCTTCACCAAATGAAGATATATAAAGCGTACAGTCTTGAGGGTATTGTTTAGCCTCAGAGAATTGCTCTGCTAATGAAAAGGGTGCAAACAGGTAGAATCGGCTTTGATAATCCGGCAGGAAAGAGCTTTCATTTACCCAGTAAGCTCCAAATGTTATTCCCCCGATAGTTGCTTCTCCTCTCTCACCGTACTCACGCAACTGCTCCTGAGCTTTTGATGGCTCGGAAATAAAGAAATGCCCGGTTTCCTTGACGACCTCATCCTCATCGTACAAAACGAGAAAATACCCATGAAATTCTGATGTTCCAACTGGATAGATGGGGATGAAATTAGCGATAAATAAAATGTTGTCAGCTTCACTTTTCCTGTAGACCGCGAATTTTAATTGATCATCTGAAAAAAAGGGCGCTCCCAACATGTTCTCTATTGTTGTTTTGTGTGTCTCCCCTGGAGTAATGATAACGCTGGCCTCTTTATATAATGCCGAGATCACTTCACCGCTATCGTTGGGAATCATCTCCCAAGCGACACAGCCAGTAACAAGGAGGTTTATTAGTATTAAAAGAAATATCGGGCGGCTTAACACATTCTTAATCTCTGCTTTACACTCTTTACACTCTTTCCATTCTAGCCTGAAAATCTGGTTGGCTTTAGCCGATGGCCTCTCAGTCTCCTAGAGGGATTTAAACTGTCAGTACCTATGATTAAAAAGAATCATCATCACTTTTCTCAATACATCTTCAGATACGTCAATCTCATGATCTTTTAACAACTGCTCACGAAGATCTTCGAGCTCTGTCACCCCGGAATATTCCCTAAGTATGAGCCCCCCGACATCCTCAACTACCGCCCAGGGGTATATGACCCAGCGCCACTCAGTGATGATCTTGGTCTTGAAGCGCACTCGAAAGCTAGAGTTCGATTTTTCATGCAATACGGCTGTCTGTACCTCCGAAGGTGAAAAAGTGGCCATATAATCCACGGCCACCTGTAACGTGTCCCCGGAGTCATTGACGTCATCAGTAATGAGTACTCTCATATCTTTAACGTCCGCCATCAACGGATAGAGAAGCTGAGCCTGGGGCTCTTTAGATGCTGCCGCTACATAGTGTCGGATGCCAATAGATGACATTGCTTTAACATCGAGAAAGTCACACAGAAATCGGGCTGGAACAAAACCGCCACGGGCAATAGCGATAATTACGTCTGGTCGAAAGGAAGAGGCCAGAATTTTTTGCGCCAGAGAAAACGACAGGTCGTAGACTTCTTGCAAAGTAATCAGCTGACAGCGAAGGTTTTCTTTCATTAGGATTGAGCCTCCTCGGAGGCCACGACCGCCGCCACAATAACCTTGGCGGGTTTCCCCATCCTCACTTCATGAATGGCTTCCATCATAATTGAATGGGTAGCAATTCCATCACCGATAATGGATCGGGCCATAGGCATGGCCCCCTGGGAAACCCCCAGTACAATGGGATTTTTGCCTCGGAGGCTTTTCAGTTTCTCAGCCAGCAATCTGGCGGTTTCAACGAGGTTTTTGAACTTCATCTCTCTAGCTCCCTTGCCCAGAGGCGGCCTTCTCCTCCGACAACATTTTTTCTACAAACCACTGGCCAGCTAAGCGAGTAACTTCATCGAGAGTCCCCGGCTCCTCAAACAAATGGGTCGCTCCCGGTACAATTTCCAGTCTTCCGTTTTGCAAGTGCTCAAAGGCTTGCTCGTTTAGACCAATCACACCAAAGTCATTTCCACCTACAATCAGTAACACCGGAGCCGACACCTCGCATAACTTTGGGATGGCCATATCTGGACGTCCTCCCCGGGATACTACCGCCTTAATCTGATGCTGAAGATCTGCAGCCGCCGACAGTGCTGCTGCCGCGCCGGTGCTTGCTCCAAAATAACCTACGGGCAATGTCTTCAATTCGAGCTGACCTTGTACCCACTCCGTGGCCTTTTGCAAGCGACGTGAAAGCAGCGAGAGATCAAAAACGTTGGTACGATCAATAGCCTCTTCCTCTGTGAGTAGATCAAACAACAAGGTCGCCAGACCCAGTTCGTTGAGGGCTCGGGCCACTTGCTGATTGCGCGAACTCAGTCGGCTACTACCGCTTCCATGCGCAAATATAATGATGCCTGTAGCCTTTTTTGGCAGGTTCAACAACCCGGGCAGCCGTATACCCTGGTCTGGAATAAGTACATCTTTCATTTGGAATGACTCCATTATCGATCACTCATGTAGGGTGCCTTTACGTCTTGGAGAAACGCGACTGCAGCATAGAGTGGGGTGCTGCTAGAATTTACAGGGATGCCTAAGTTAATTTGTCAGTACCGTCAGTTGCTCTAGAAATGTTTGGGAAGGTGTTCCCTAATCGAGGTGGCGTCTAGGCTAACGATATCTTTATCGAGTTCATGTGATACAACATTAGAAACTTTACTACTCATCTCTTGCCTTAAGTGACCAAGGAATGCAGGTGCAGCGACGACAATGAGTCGACGGAATTTGTCCTCTCTGTGAGCAGCATCAAGTCGTCTGGATAATTCCTTTGCAAACACTACCGCTTCGTTTTCCTTGATATTATTCTCATTGCCAACTGAATGGTGGCTGGCGGTTGAGCCACCGGCCTGACGACCCGGTAAATCTGATGTTAACTTTTGCTCATGTTGCCGTGATTTTGAATGAACGAACCCCTCAAGCTCATTTAGTGTAGATGTTGACTTCTCGGCACTAAAGATTCGGGCATGTGCGCCATCTGCTACTAAAATCCATGTAGTCATAATCTACTTCTCTCGTTGCCCACTAATTTGACTCTTTGTTTCTACTTATTCGCATTCGCTCGGATATTTTCCATTGTTAATGTCTCTAATTCCCTAATCTAAACCAATCTAATTGAATAGCCCCCATTAACTCGACCACACCACCGTTCAGTTTGTAACAGCCTTCGTACTGTTGGGGTGACAGAAAGCCTTTTGTAACATGCCGGTCTCAGTCTATTTTAATAGAACGAGTTTTTTTCTTTTCTATCTTGGCCTTGGGTAACGTCAGCTCCAGAATACCATCCTTGAACTTCGCCTTAACTTTGTCTTCATCCACCTCCTCAGGCAAAACCAGTGTACGGCAATAGGAACCACTCGAGATCTCGCTATGGTAGTAATCTTCCTTTTCTTCTTTTAGTTCGTGACTGGTGGTGCCCTTGATGGTGACCGAGTTTTTCTCAACTGAAACATCAATGTCCTTCTTGTCCACACCCGGCAATGCCGCCTTGACGAGGATGTCCTTCTTGCGATCGATTACATCAACATGTGGCGATTTTCCACCGAACGGTGCTGCCAGTTTACCCGGGAATGGCCACTCCACATGAAAGGGTTGAAGCCAGTTATTTGGAAAATAACTCTCAAGTCGTCTCTCCATTTCTTCAAATGAATTCATAGGTCGTACGATTTCTTTCTTTTGTATCTCTTGCTTGTTTTCTTTCGTGCTGACCTTCTTTTTTGCTGTAACCATGATGCTCTCTCCTTTAATGAATACAGTATTCAAATCCGCCAGAACTCAATACAGGCGCAACAAGGCACCCCCCTGCGGAAACTACCTCGTGATGTAACTCATAAATAAAATGGCCACCTCCAAAAGATAGTGTAGGGAGATATCAATTACAAATTATGCATTAGGCCCAGCACCACCGTTCGTGGTCTTGCCCGTCCACGTTGTCAGTGATCGTTGCAGAAGTGAAAGGCAATAAAAAAGCCCGTTTTACGGGGCTTTCTGGTCATT
>JBALWM010000187.1:0-1816 GCA_036960905.1 Porticoccus sp. | reverse complement strand
TGGTGAGGTACGTGTAGCGCGTGATCACCAATGGGCCGAACCCTTGCGTGAAAGCCTGCGTTCATTTCTCTCCAGTAAAATTTCTGAGGAATCTGGTCAGGTGATTCGTGCTTATAACTATGGAAAGGTCAACTGGTCTAAGCGCATCGATATTCGTATCGACGAACTTCATGGAACAGCCAATGGCGATGCGAAGTTAGTGGCTTATTGGACGATTGTTGATCCTGCTGAACGCACGGTATTATCGGAGAGTGGCTTCCACGATACCGAAGCACTTGGCCATGATGGCTACGACGCATTGGTGCAGGCAGAAAAGAAACTGCTGCGTAGGTTAGCTTCCGCTATTTCGGCAACACTCTAGGTGGCGGATGTGGACCAACTAACAAAAAATGAAACTTACTAAAAAAATTATAACGACATTATTTGTTATCGCTTTACTAGCGGGAACAAGTAGTCTGTGGGCGCAAGCAGATGATGAGCCTTTGTCTGCAACAAGTGAAGAAGAGTTGCCTAAAAATAAGCCGGTTGAGGAAGGGTTAACAGAAGAAAAAAAAGCTGAGGAGCAGGCAGAAAATTTAAGGGAAGCCATTGTTGAGAATATTGATGTCACCGATGAGGATAATGAGTTAACGAAACCTACTGAGCAGTCAGAACCATTAGAAGCCACACCCGAGTCGACACCTGCACCCGAATCGACCACTAAAACTGAAGAAGAGGATAAGCTTTGGTTTGATCGGCTCCGCATTATCCCTAAAACCATGAGTACTTTACCGGATTACGTGCCCGGTTTGGCAGGCCATGACTGGATTTTTTTTGGACGGGCGGAAGGTGAGTACGCTGACTATTCCTCAGGAAGGCTTAGCGACGAGTCGGGATTTGATGTTCGAAGCTTAAGAGCTGGTCTCATTAAGGTGTTTTATAAGAAAGCAACGGTTAAGTTGGAGGTGGATTTGACCGATGGCGATAGTAGTTGGACCGATCTCTATGTGCGATTTAATACTGAGTTAGGCTTGATCACTGTGGGTAATCAAAAAATTCCCCAGTCACTCGTCAATCAAACATCAAGGTTAGCAAGAACCTTTATGGAAGAGGCATTGCCAGCAGATGCCTTTGGTCTGGGGCGTCGAGTGGGCATTGGCTGGGATGTGTATAAAAAGAACTTTGGTGCACAACTGTCAGCCTTTGGTGGGGATATAAACGAAGGCAAAGGAGAGCCTGGTTATGGTGGTAGGTTCTATTTCAATCCCACCAGGACACGCTTTAACTTAGTTCATGTTGGTATTTCAGCTGTCCATGAAAAAATCGACGGTAATGCTCGATTCAGGGCTTACCCAGAGTCGCGAGTATCAGGTAAAAGGCTCGTAGATACCCAAGATGTACAGATTGATAATCAGTCGATTTATGGGCTTGAGCTAGCCGTAGCCAAAGATTCTTATTCATTACGTGGAGAGTCTTTCAAAGCAAAATGGGATCGAAGTTCTCTACGAGATACAACGTTTGATGGCTATTACGTACAAGCTAATTGGGCAATTACTGGTGAAGCTTTTCAATATAAGCAAGGCAAGTTTTTGCGTATTAGGCCGCGTGGAAATAGGGGCGCATGGGAGTTAGCCGTGCGTCATTCCAAAGTCGACCTTAATGATCTTGATGTGCATGGTGGAGAACAAAAGAATACCACTGTTGGAATTAACTGGTATTCACCCGGTAATCATTTCAAACTTATGGGCAATTTAATCTTTGTTGATGTGGATAGAGAAACAAGAGATGAGGACTCCACTATTGCTCAGGTAAGAGCTCAGTTCAATTGGTAGTGGGT
>JBALWM010000186.1:0-1825 GCA_036960905.1 Porticoccus sp. | reverse complement strand
CTAGCGGTAGGAATCACCAACTGCAACCCCGATAGTTGGGCCTGACAATGTTGACTTGTGTCCAAGAACAACCGGCCCAACGTTTCAACTTCTGAGGCACGACTGCCCGGCATGACAGTCAAGACTAAACTGTCAGTGGGGAGGTGCAACTGTTGCCGGGCTGCTAACGTATCGGTTTGCATCGGTATCGTTTCTGCAAGGGGGTGCCCTACACACGCCACTGGCACCCCATGTTGTTGATAGAACACTTCTTCAAAGGGAAGCAAGGTCAGCATTAAATCTACAGCACGAGCAATTTTCTTAATTCGCCCCTGGCGCCATGCCCAGACTGATGGACTCACATAGTGGGCTGTTTTGATCCCTTTTTTACGAAGTTTTAGCTCCAACCCCAGATTAAAGTCAGGGGAATCGATACCGACCACCAGGTCAAACTGGTGGTCACAGTAATAATTGAATAGTGTTTTCCTAATCCGTAAGAGTTCTGGCAGGCGCTTTAGCGGCTCAACAAATCCCATCACAGAAAGACGATCAATGGGGAATAGTGACTCAAAGCCCTCTAATAGCATTTTGCTACCGCCAATCCCCACAAAAGTGGCGCAGGGATAACGTAATTTCAATGCCCGAATTAACCCAGCACCAAGCTGATCACCAGAAGCTTCACCGGCAACCAAACCTATCCTAAGCTGTTGAGACATGGATCAGCGAATGATGCCGCGGGAAGAAGCCCGAACTGAATCGACAAATGGAAGAACATCAGGGTGCTCTAATGCTAACTCATCCAGTTTTAGTAACGCTTCATCAAGTGAGAGACCCTGACGATACAAAATCTTGTACGCCAGTTTAATCGCAGCTATAGATTTTTTATCAAAACCTCGCCGTTTCAGGCCTTCAGAGTTAATCGTACGGGGTTCGGCAGGTGAGCCAAAAGCCATGACATAGGCCGGGACATCCTGAGGTAGAAAAGCAGCGGGACCAATCATGGTATGAGCACCAATTGAAACAAATTGATGAACCAGGACATAACCAGACAAAATTGACCAATCACCTAAACTCACATGACCTGCCAACGAAGCGTTATTGACCAAAATACAATTGTTACCCACGGTACAATCATGACCAATATGAACATAGGCCATCATCAGGTTGTCATTACCAATTGAAGTGAGCCCGCGATCTTGAACAGTACCGCGATGAATCGTGACACCCTCACGAATGATGTTGTTATCACCAATTTCCAGGCGAGTTGGCTCACCGTTGTATTTAAGATCAGGCGTATCTTCACCAACGGTCGAAAACTGGAAAATTCGGTTATTTTTACCAATCGTGGTTGGCCCTTTAACCACAACATGAGAACTGATAACGGTGCCCGCACCAATCGTTACATTGGGGCCGATCATCGTCCAGGGACCAATCTCTACCCCTTCTTCCAATACTGCTGAGGGATCAATTATTGCTCGTGGATCAATCAAGGACATCGTAATTAATCCGCCTTCAATGCACAAAGAATAGTGGCCTCACATGCCAGCTCACCATCTACGGATGCCCGGCACTTAAAACGCCATATGGTACGTTTGACTGAGTCAATTTTTGCTTCCAACGTAAGCCTGTCGCCAGGAACAACCTGACGCTTAAAGCGTACACCATCTACGCCAGCAAACAGATAAAGAACATTATCATCCACCTCTTTGTCGGCAGTAAGAAACCCAAGAATACCAGCTGCTTGCGCCATAGCCTCGATAATCATAACCCCGGGAAAGATAGGTGCATTAGGAAAGTGCCCATTAAAAACCTCTTCATTACAGGTGATGTTTTTATAGGCAAGGAT
>JBALWM010000042.1:2796-12948 GCA_036960905.1 Porticoccus sp. | reverse complement strand
TTATCCACGGTCGATCTTGACCAGAAACTCTCTGAACAAACACCTCAGGAGATTCTATCTTATGCCTTGGAACAGTTTGACAATATCGCAATTTCCTTCAGCGGTGCTGAAGATGTTGTTCTAATCGATATGGCGTATAAGGTTGCCCCAGAGAAGGTACAGGCATTCTCTTTGGATACAGGTCGGCTCCACTCAGAAACCTACCGTTACATTGAAAAAGTACGTGAACATTACAATATCAATATTGATGTGGTGTTCCCCGAATCAGAAGCGGTCAATAATCTGGTTCGTGAAAAAGGGCTATTCAGCTTTTACAAGGATGACCATAAAGAGTGTTGCAGTATCCGCAAGATTGGGCCACTGCGTCGGAAGTTGTTGACTGTAGATGCTTGGATTACTGGCCAGCGCCGTGATCAGAGCCCTGGAACTCGGGCCGCTATTCCTGTCATCCAGGATGACAAGGCCTTTGCTCGCCCTGGAGCCTCATTGACCAAGTTCAACCCATTGGCAAACTGGTCTTCTGAGCAGGTATGGGCTTATATTCGTAGTAATAACGTGCCCTACAATGAATTGCATGATTGTGGTTTTGTCAGTATTGGCTGTGAACCTTGCACTCGCCCTACGGGTCCAAGCCAACATGAACGTGAAGGTCGTTGGTGGTGGGAAGAAGCCACCCTCAAAGAATGTGGTCTACACGACGTCAATATCAAAAAATAATCTGGTCAAAGTCATTTGGAATCCGCCCATGAAAATCACCCTCGTCAAGAAGATTAAACTGGATGGCAGCCTCTGCAAAAAATGCGAAGAAGTGCAGCAGAAGTTAGATGTTACTGGCCAGATTGACTTGATTGACGAGGTGTTGGTTGCCGATGAACGTGATCCCTCATCGCCAGGTATGGAGCTTGCCTCACTTTATAATGTGGATAGAGCACCATTCTTTTTGGTTGAGCGGGAGGGTGAAACACCTGAGATTCATACGGTCTATTTCAAGTTTGTTAAAGAAGTACTGAATCAAAAGACTCGTGAGGAAGATGAGCTAAAAGAAATCCTTAATGACAACCCGGATTTGGATTTCCTTTAACCTCAGAGTTTATAATCCAAGAGTTTCTCCTGCCTTAGCATCCAGAACCCTTTCACTTAATGCCGGCTTCCTCGGTACCCACCTTGGGTTATTCTAGTATTCGGGTAAGGTGATAGAGCTAAAGAATTTTTCCAGATCATCCCTGGCATGGATAGAACAGGCCTCATCTACTCGATCCCGGGTGAGATGTGGTGCAAAGAGCTCAATAAAGTCATACATATAGCTACGAAGATAAGTCCCTCGGCGAAAACCAATACTGGTAACACTGGATTTAAACAGGTGTTTTGCTTCAAGGGCGACAAGGTCGCTGTCTTTCTCCGCATCGTAGGCCATATGTGCCACGATACCAATACCTAGGCCCAGTCTCACATAGGTTTTGATCACATCAGCGTCTGTAGCAGTGAATACCACCTTAGGTATTAACCCTCGATCATTAAAGGCCTCATCGAGTTTAGAGCGGCCAGTAAACCCAAAGACATAAGTGACCAAGGGGTAGTTAGCAACATCCTCTAGCGTTAAGGATGACACCTGTGCCAAGGGATGATTTTTAGGGACAAGAATACAGCGATTCCAGCGGTAGCATGGCATCATCAGCAGATCGTGAAACAATTCTAGGGCTTCAGTAGCAATGGCGAAATCCGCGGAGCCATCAGCGGCCTGTTCGGAAATCTGAATCGGTGTACCCTGATGCATATGTAATGAGACGTCGGGATATTTATTAATAAACGACTCTATAACACCAGGCAATGCATAGCGGGCCTGAGTATGTGTGGTCGCAATTGTCAGGCTACCCTTGCTTGGGTTGTTATATTCCTGGGCAAGCTGCTTGATATCCTCTACTTGTCTAAGGATGTTACCAGCGACGGTAAGGATTTCTTCACCTGCAGTTGTTACCCGAGTGAGGTGCTTACCACTACGAGAGAAAATTTCTACACCTAGTTCATCCTCCAGAAGCCTTATCTGCTTACTGATTCCTGGTTGTGAGGTATACAAGCTCAGGGCTGTAGCAGAGACATTGAGCTCATGGTGTGCCACTTCCCAAATATAACGAAGTTGTTGTAGTTTCATTACCTCACCTATCTAGACTCTGATGATCTAAAAATATAAAAAACTATTACTTTGAAGAATAGATATAAATTGCTAGAGTTGCCAGCCTTTGATTAGTGGCCGGAAAAACAATAAGTTGTTGGACTTTCTGTTGTACGTTATGTCGGGTGCCCTTGTCGGTCTGGTGATTGGATTGACGGGTGTTGGTGGTGGCTCACTAATGACACCCCTGTTAATTATTTTTGGAATACCATACAACGTCGCTATCGGTACGGATCTGCTCTATGCCTCCATCACAAAAGCTGGTGGTGTAGTGGCCCATGCCCGCCAAAGCAGTGTTCAGTGGCGACTGGTAGGTTTTTTGGCTGCCGGTAGTATTCCCTCCTCCATTATTACGGCCATACTACTGAATCAAGTTTTTACCCACGCTGATGAATATCAAGGAATACTGACCACCAGCTTGGGTGTCATGCTGATCATCACTGCGGTTGTCATTCTGTTTAAACGCTTTCTTCGTGATACATCGGATAGGCCGCATGGTTCTGTGGGTGCTTTTTTTCAACTCCATGCAACACGCGTCACTTTTGTGGTGGGCATTTTTCTCGGTATCTTTGTAACACTCTCTTCCGTGGGGGCTGGCGCCTTTTGTGCGGCTCTATTGATGACTCTTTATCCAAGGTTACCTGCACTACATATTGTCGGCACTGATATAGCCCACGCAGTACCACTAACCCTGATTGCAGGCCTCAGTCATCTGTTTTTTCTGGGGAACGTAGATTTTGTGTTACTGGCAAGCTTGCTCGTCGGATCCCTGCCCGCAATTCAACTAGGAACAAAATTGGCAACACGTCTACCCAGTCATGTGCTACAAACTATTTTGGCATTTCTGTTACTGGGGATGGGATTGAAATTTACGGTGTTTTAGGGGTGAGTAATCACCGCCGTTGTTACAAATAAGCGACAGTTACCGGCGCATAAATTATTTAATCGCTTTCATTGGCGACCCCATGTGGTACATGACCTGTCGCCACATGGGATTTAGCTGACTCGCAGTGACTATGCTGATCATCAAAAAAGACATCGGCACCATAGGATTTCAGAAACTCACCTTTATCAAGCCCACCAAGAAATAAAGACTCGTCAATACGGATATTCCAGGCTCGAAGTGTTCGAACCACTCGTTCATGGGCGGGAGCTGATCGCGCTGTGACTAGTGCCGTTCTAATGGGGCAGGTTTTAGGTGGGAATTCAGCCTGTAAACCATGTAGTGCTTGTAGAAAATGCTTGAATGGGCCGCCACTCATAGGCTGTTTTGCCGTTGCTATTTCATTCTCTGTAAAGGCTTCAAGACCTCTTTGTTTATAGATGCGCTCGGATTCATCAGAGAACAGCACCGCATCACCGTCAAAGGCGAAACGAAGCTCATCGTCATCACTACCCCTTGCGCCTGACGATAACAATGTGGCTGCGGCAACACCGTTATCCAGTGCATTGCGGACGTCTTCAGCATTGGTGGACAAAAACAGGTGGCAACCAAATGCCGCCACATAACGATAAGGACTTTCGCCGCCACAAAATGCGGCGCGGCTAACATTGAGATTGTGATGCTCAATGGAGTTAAAAACCCTAAGTCCTGTATCAGCAGAATTACGTGACAGTAGAATTACCTCAACTCGGGGTTCTCCCCCTAATTTTTCATTAATCCTCAGTAATTTTTTTACCAGAGGAAATGCCTCACCAGGAGAGAGCACCTCATCTTCATGTTCGACCTGGTATTGAGAATATGAGTCGAGGCCTTTCTCTTCAAAGACTTGGTGGCTTTCATCCAAGTTAAATAAAGCCCGAGATGAAATAGCGATAACCAGTTTATCACCGAAATTCTTTGGCACTCAACTCTCCCTCAATAACTTAGCTTAAACGATGAAGTGACCAACAATCTCAGATCTATTTTGGATATGTACGTTCATCGACACTGGAATGTACTTCAAAATAATCTTTTGTCAGTTTAAAAATAATGGGGCTTAACAACAATAAGCCAATCAGGTTTGGAATAGCCATCAGTCCATTGAGAATATCGGCGACACCCCACACCTCACTCAGTTCTCTGGTGGCTCCTATGTAGATAGCCAGCACCCATAATATGCGGAATGGAACGATGACTTTGACACCTAAAAGGTATTCTGCACAGCGTTCTCCGTAATAACTCCAGCCTAGTAATGATGAAAAAGCGAACAGTAATAGGCAAATAGAGACCACCTTATCACCGTAGGGTAATACTGTACTAAATGCGAGAGTGGTGAGAGAAGCCCCCTGCTCTCCACTGCTCCAGGCACCGGTAATAATTAGTACTAACCCTGTCATTGTGCAGATAACCAAGGTATCAATAAAAGTACCCAACATGGCGATGGTGCCTTGTCTGATAGGGCTGTCAGTCTCTGCAGCCGCGTGGGCGATAGGCGCACTGCCAAGCCCCGCTTCATTGGAGAACACACCTCTCGCCACACCCATCCTCAGGGCCAACATGATAGAGGCACCGGCAAAGCCGCCCCCTGCAGCTACGGGTGAGAAGGCGCTCTTAATAACGAGAATAATGGCGGCTGGAATGGCGCCTAGGTTTAGCAACAGAATGATCAGGGTAGCCAATAAGTAAAAGACTGTCATTAAGGGGACTAATTTACCCGCGACATGGGCTATACGCTGAATGCCGCCCAATAACACTAAACCGACAAGTACCATCATTAACAAGCCGCTGACCTGCTCAGGTATGGCGAAACTACTATTGAGCGCATCCGCCACAGAGTTGGCTTGAACGGTATTACCAATACCAAACCCGGCAAGAGCGCCAAACAGGGCAAACAAAAAACCTAGCCATGCCCATTTTGATCCCAGGCCGTTGCGTATGTAATACATGGGACCACCTACTTTTTTGCCAAGTTCGTCGGTCTCTCTATACTCCACAGCGAGTACGGCCTCACCATATTTGGTTGCCATACCAACCAAAGCGGTACACCACATCCAGAACAGAGCACCGGGGCCACCAATACCTACAGCGGTAGCAACGCCCACGATATTGCCCGTGCCAACGGTGGCAGACAGGGAGGTCATAAGGGCATTAAAGGGACTGATATCACCTTCACCAGAACCTTTCTGGCCTTGAAACAGTTGCCGAAAACCATACCCTATTTTGCGGATGGGTATACCTCGAAGACCAATGCTTAGGTAGAGCCCAGTACCAAGAATAAGCGCCAGCATCGCCGGCCCCCACACCAGGCTATTAATCGTTCCAATCGTTTCCTGTAGTGCCATGGTGTTGTCCTATTATGTGGGCAGAGCTGTTGATCAGGAGAGTCCTAACTGACTACGCTGGGCAAATAGACCGAATAGGCCTCCAGTGTGGATAAATACAATATCGCTGGCATCGTGGAACTGCCCTGCCCTAATTTCCTGTAAGAGGCCATGAAAGGCCTTGCCACTATAAACCGGGTCCAGAATGATGCCTTCCAGGGCTGCCAAATGGCGTATCGTAGAAAAAATCTCTGGCGTGGCTTTGGCGTAGCCAGGTCCAATATGCTGGTCATTAACGTGAATCTCAATGTTTTCAACATCTAGAGTGATCGAGCTGTGTTGCTGCCAACCCCGCATATCTTCACGCACTTTATGAAAAAAATAGTCTGCATCATCACAAACAGCCATACCCAATACTGAAGCATTGAGCTGAAATAAATGAGCACCCAGTGTTAACCCCGCCTGTGTTCCACCAGACCCTGTGGCAGTAACTATGGCTGAGGGTGAAATTTGATGGTGGCGAAAGTCATCGGCCAGTTCACGAGCACAATTGATATACCCCCATGCACCAGTACCATTACTGGCACCTGTAGGAATAGAGAATGGATAGCGGCCCTGATGGCGGTAGTGCTGTTGCCATTGATCAAACAGCTTGTCCAGGTGTTGATATTCAGACAGCGGGTAATAACTGACTTCTGCTGCTGTCAGGTAATCCAGTAGCAGATTGCCGTCTAGCTCCACTGGTGGTTTGCCACGAAGGATAAGATGGACTTTTAGGCCAAGTTGAGCCCCGAGTATTGCCGTTGCTCGGCAATGATTGGACTGAATGCCGCCACAGGTAATAAGCGTATCGGCACCTTCAGCCAGCGCTTTCGCCAGAATAAACTCAAGCTTTCTAACCTTATTGCCACTGATGGCACAACCGGTCATATCGTCGCGTTTAACCCAGATACGTGGTCCGCCAAGTTCGTCTGAGAGTCGATCAAGGGGCTGTAACGGTGTAGGTGTTTGCGCGAGGCTGAGTTTTTCTGGAAAGTTGATCATAGGCTATTAAGGCATGATCTTGGCAATATTGCCGTACAATCAACACTACCCACTAATTAATAGGGCTAATCAGTAGAATTCGTGGTTTCTAATTCTACTCAATCAGATCAAATAGTTACGTCGATATTTTGCTAAGCATTGCTCTAAGTCGACAGATTATAAGCTAAGGCATCCCACCTCTCAAGCCGTAGTAAAGTGCTTCTAATGAAAGACTGCTCGGCAAATGCCGATCTGATCTACACATGCAAATCAGAGAGAGGAACACGATGATCATAACGATCAAAGCAAAGTAGTCGAGAAACATTTCAATGATTTCCGTTGTTTTTCTGAATAGTATTTGGCGTTAGATCTGACTCTATTGCTGACCCGCTAATACGTTCAATGGCCACACTCACTGGCTTGACCTTGCGAATCTCCAGAAATGACTGCGTGAAATAACCAAACACCAGGAACAGCATGAGAATGGCCAGTGCAAAGCTGACTTTGAATTGCCATGTATTGTCATTGCGTTTCACCATGCCGCTAGTCCTGTTCAACCTTGATTGTCTTGGTGGTCTTGCCCGAAGCCGATGGTGGTTTAGCGCTGCCCCCGAACAAGCGGTCACGAATTAACCGACGCATGCGCACGATCTCGTTCAGGTACAGGCCCACCGGACAAAACAGCCGGCACCAGAAGCTGGGGACAAACATTGCCCCGAGAAGTGCAGCCGGCAGGATATACCACTGGATGCCCAGTCCCTCGAGCGAGAACATCATGGCAAACGGTTCGTACGAGCCGAGTGCCGGATGGGCGGACAGAAAGATCAACATCAACGCGATCCAGCTGAGGAAGAAGATCAGGGCCCTGGATTTGCGCTGCACCTCCGGCTTGATCCGTAGCTTGACGCCACTGAGCTTCTGCAACAGGTCCTGCACCACCTTGAAGGGGCAGATCTGGTGGCAGTAGATATTACGCCCGAGTATCAGAACACTGCCCAGCGCCCCGATTATCATTATCCACCACATGGGATGCTGTTTAGGGCTCGGTATGTAGCCCATGAACATGCCGGCAATGTTGCCCAGATTCAGCGAGGCATTGGCATAGAAGCCAACGAATACCAGTGTCCCCACCATCACCACGTAACGCGCATACTTCGCCAGCCTGTCGCGGCGGTAGACCCCGAAAAAGGCAAGGGCAAACAGCGCGACAAGAATAAGTTCGTTGATGCCGATGTGCCAGCCAGGTTCCTGCCAGGTACGCGGCAGCTTCAGATGCTGCACTGCTCCCAAGTGCACCGCCTCGCGAATCGCGGCCGTGAAACCTTCCGATGACACCGTCGCACCCGACACGGCATCGATATCGTCACCGACAATAAAATTATCGGTAACATTTTTTCCCGCGAACTGCCGGAAAAAACCCTTGTTGTTTATCCGCTCCATGAACGGGGGCGTTTCCTTGTGACTCAGCATCAGGACTTCATTTAACTTCGCCCCTTCATCTGTTCGCCTTGCCTTGATTCCAATCACCAGCGGCCCACCATAGCCAATACCCTCGGACATGACGATCGCATCGGGCGACTCCGCGCCATCGACCTGCATGCGGTAAACCACCGGCAGGTCCTTGTTGGCCTGAGACCGGGTGAGTTCCACATTGGGCAATTGCTTTTGTAGCAACGCCTCGTAATCTGTCTGTGCGGCGATCTGACCTATAATAAAAGCGGCCAGTAATGAGGCCCATGCAAGCGCCTCAAGAATCCGCCCCCAGTGGGAGGGTGTTGTGTTTGTCGTGGACGTCATGGTTCAGCGTTATCCTTCCGCCTTGTTGTTTCTGATCCGCTGCAGGAGCGGTCTCCTGACCGAGCTAGGTCGTCAACGCAATCACGCCGAAGGTCGGCGCTTCTACATAGTTAACTGTTTGATCGTTTCGCTAATACAGGTGCCACCAGATAACGCCAGGTAAGAATCATCAGAACCACACCGCCACCACTAAAAAGTGACAGCCCCATGGCTCCGGACTGCGGGATTCCTTCCATGAAAGAGGCTCCTGCCCAGCCGATTCCGAACAGTACCATGATGGCACCAATAATGAGCCCGGCCCAGGCATACCACTGCAAACTGACGACTGTAGACAGGTAAGCAAGCCCGAATACGCTCAGGGTGAACAGAACGCCCATGAAAAACCATTGCACATGTTCCATCGTTATTCCTCCGCCAGGTTGCTAACTCTTGTTCGATGTGCCGATGTTGTTTTTCAGATCGATGTTGGTGCGCATACCCTCGCCGGTCTTCCAGAACTTCTCGGCCTTTTTCGGATCATTGGTATGGCCATAGCCAAATGCCGGGTGGGATACCGCCATCGCTGCGTGCAACGGCTTGGGTACCCACGGTGTGATCGCCATGATGAACCAGTGGTGCCAGTAATCCGGCTCGTTGAAGGTGCAACTGGCGATACAGGCGCTGCAGGCGCTGCCATTTTCGACCCAGAAGTTGTAGCACTTCTTGGCATCGCTGTAGAACTTCTTGATACCCAATTGATTATTCCAGGTATAACCCGGCTCGTCGGAAAACTCGTAAGATGGCTCGAAACCGTAACCACCGTTTTTATCGTCCAGCTTTGGAATAGCCTCACTCGGACAGGCATCGGCGCACTTGCCGCAGCTGAGGCAGAATTCCGTGATTCCCCAGGTGTGCGGCTGGTCATACTCGACAAAATCGAAGTCTGTATAAATCTTGGCAATCCGCACCCGAGGACCCACGCCGGGTGCGAGCAGGGCGCCATTTCTGCCGCCCTCACCCAGGCCGGCCATGATGGCGTAGGGAACGCTGCTGCCAAGATCATTGCCCGCACCAACAGCCTGGTAACCCATGCCATGCAGGAACGTCGCCATCTGGGTGGCTTTCACCCCCATTTGTGTATAACCGTCGGAGGCCGTTCCATCGGCGGTCCAGGCTGGGGCTGTCGCAATACAGTCGTAATCCATCGGTAGCAGGATGACGATGACCGTTTTAGGCTCGAAGGGGAAATCCTTCTCCCAGGACAGCTCTTTCTCATTTTCTATATCGTACAGAGGATCATAGTCCCAGCGCTTGTCGCGCCGGGCAATACCGCACTTGACGGCACCGAACACACGCGCGGCAGTTTTTATCGCATCGCTGGCTGCCTGCTTGCTCTTGAACTGGTACTGCTCTTTCACTACACCCGACTGGTCCCAACTGTTGAATGGAGTGTTGGGCTGTAAATTGGCGGACAAGCGACTGCCCGCGATATTCAGGGGCTCCCAACCGGCCTTCTGCAGTGCCCGGTCCATTTGTGTATAACCGGGTTTGTTGTTATCCCAGGGCTTGCTGTACATATCCCTGAAACCATGTATCCAGTCGAACTGCTTGTTTTGCAGGCGGTTGTATTGTTCGTTACGCTCAGGGTGCTTCTGATTGAGGGCCTTGCTGGAAACAAAGTTCAAAATCGTGTCACGCTGGTCCTTGGGCTTGAAAAGTTTTTCATCGATAAGGGGGTAATCGGGGGCAGCACGACCATCCAGGGAAGCCATTGACGCGCCATAGGCCCCGGCGCCACCCAGCAGTGCTACACCTCCACCGACCGCGGCCCGTTTGAAGAACAGCCTTCGGGATGGGTCTTTCAGTAGGTCACCGAGTTCTGCGGGAGTATCGTCGCGCCTGACCGCCTCCTCTGCTAACTCTTCAGGAACGTTATTCTT
>JBALWM010000042.1:0-2696 GCA_036960905.1 Porticoccus sp. | reverse complement strand
CTCGACCTTCCCAGCGGCCATAACGGCGATTCTTAATGGAAGGGCTGGCTGCTCTGTAAAGATAAGAACGAGGAGTTGACTGAGTAGGTCTTACAAGCTCTTAGGGAACACGAGAGACACATTAGATTGCTATTAAACGGCTTAACATTAAGTTCAATGGATATCCGCCTCAACCTTATAAAGGTTAAGGCCGCAGAGGCGACCTTAACGACAGATTAGGCTTGCTTTATGGTGCCTTTGGGAAGTACCGCGTGAACTGCAGCACGCTGAAACTTTAGCTCCACATTATTGGCTACTTCAATGGTTATATAGTCATCATCAAGTTTAGAAATTTTACCCAACAAGCCACTGTTCATAACGACTTCATCACCCTTGCCCAGTGTATTCGTCAACTCTTTGTGTTCTTTCTGACGTTTCCGTTGAGGACGGATAATCAGAAAATACATGAATAGGAATAAGCCACCAAACATCAGCAGCGTGTACAGAGGGTTTGGTTCAGAAGCTGCAGGAGCGGCAGCGGCCATCACAACTTGGGACAGGTCAAGGGACATTCAATTACCTCAATTTTTTGTGGATATAAACATTGTAAGAAGGAAAGGCGCGACTGTAGCGCGTTATCCATAGATTCTCAAACAGGAGGCTCAACTCAGGTTATTTTTTATCCAATCCAGTACGTCGTCATGATGGGTTTTTGTCTTTACCTTATTCATCACCAGCGCAATATTGCCTGCTTTATCAATGATGAATGTTGTGCGTAAGACACCCATAAATTCTCGCCCCATGAATTTTTTTAGATCCCAGCAGCCATAGGATTCAGTGATGACATGATCCTCATCGGAGAGTAGATCAAAATTCAGTGCCTGTTTTTCCTCAAACCGAGCAAGGCGAGGGTAAGGGTCAGGGCTAACGCCTAAAACCACCGTATCCTGCGCTGCAAACGCTGATTTGCTATCTCGAATGCCACAGGCTTGTACGGTACAACCTGGTGTCATAGCCTTTGGATAGAAATACAGTACAACATTTTTTTCGCCTTTGAAGTCAGATAGGCTAACTGTTTCGCCACGTTGGTTTTGTAAGCTGAATTCTGGTGCCGATTGGCCTACTTCGGGAAAAGCCATTCAAGGCCTCCTTTCTTTATAAGTAAGAGGATCAGGCACTGTATCAAAAACTGACGCGATGAAAAGAACTCAGATTGGATATCCTTAAATTTAGCTGGTCTTTCAGTGTGCGAGCCAATATAAGCCGGTCAGCCCGATTGAGGAATACGCCCAGGTGGTAGCAGTGCCCTTCTACTACAAGGTCTATATCAGGCGCACTCATCGGACGATCTTGCTTCTCCACCAAAACCACAACCGAACGCTTCGGGAATACCCAGCTGCTTTCAACCTGATTGTGCCCTCTTTCAAGAACCAGCTGACCATCTTGAAGTGTTATAACTTCCCTGTAATTCAGTTTTTTAAGGGTAATATAAAGACCGGCAGCCAGTGCCAATATTTGGATTGCTGCGAAAGGCAGAACAACCCAGCCGCCCCGTAGTGCTATGGGTAATACCATGAGTGCGGTAATGCTAGAGAAGCCCAAAACAACCCTCAGGTTCCCTTTCCAGTTTAGAGATTGGTTCGGGGTCAACACCACCTGTTTAGCGTGGTTGGTTTTGGTGTAGATGGCGACCATTAACAGAAACCCCCATACAGTAATGCTCATACTCCTTATAGTGAGTTTAGAACATCTAACCAATGATGACTTTGTTGGGATGTCGTAGGGTGTGATTCCTTCTCATCAAATAATGCCTATAAAAAAAGGCACCCCAAAGGGCACCTTTTTTTGAACAACGTGAGACTTCGTTATGACAGTCTAGGACTCACTTTATAACTAGGGCAGTAAGTGCTGCACTGCGTCACGCTCTTCAGTTAACTCCTGCTGGGTGGCGGTCATTTTGCCACGAGAGAAGTCGTTGATTTCCAGACCCTGGACAATTTCCCAGTCGCCATTTTTACAGACACAGGGGAATGAGTAGATCAAGGCTTCAGTGATGCCATAGCTACCATCGCTATAGACACCCATGCTGACCCAATCACCTTCAGGTGTACCCAGTGCCCAATCATGCATATGATCGATAGCAGCATTGGCTGCAGAGGCTGCAGAGGATGCTCCGCGTGCCTTGATAATAGCGGCGCCACGTTGTTGTACAGTAGGAATGAACTCTTCTTCGTACCAGCTTTGATCCACTAGATTAATGGCCGTTTCACCAGAAACCTTAGGGTGGTGAAGATCAGGGAACTGAGTTGCTGAATGGTTGCCCCAAACCAGCATGTTAGTGACATCATTAACGGTCTTGCCCGTTTTCTGAGCCAGCTGGGTCATAGCACGGTTGTGATCCAGGCGCATCATTGCAGTGAACTGACGTGGATTGATATCTGGTGCATTGCGCTGTGCAATCAGAGCATTGGTATTGGCAGGATTACCCACAACCAGTACTTTAATACCTTTAGAGGCGTTGTCATTGATCGCCTTACCTTGTGCGGAGAAGATGGCAGCATTTGCTTCTAGCAAATCCTTGCGCTCCATACCCGGGCCACGAGGACGTGCGCCTACCAACAGAGCATAATCGGCATCTTTGAATGCCACGTTGGGGTCATCAGTACAAACCATGCCTGCCAACAGAGGGAAAGCACAATCATCCAGCTCCATGGCAA
>JBALWM010000041.1:0-13174 GCA_036960905.1 Porticoccus sp. | reverse complement strand
CTGATCCCAGCTGGGCTAACCGCGATCGCTTTGTGCTGTCGAACGGTCATGGCTCTATGTTGTTGTATTCCCTGTTGCACTTGAGTGGTTACGACCTCCCCATTGAAGAGTTGAAAAACTTCCGTCAGTTGCATTCTAAAACACCGGGGCATCCAGAATACGGCTATGCTCCTGGTGTAGAGACGACTACTGGCCCATTGGGGCAGGGTCTTGGTAATGCTGTAGGTATGGCTCTGGCTGAGAAAATTCTTGCCGCCCAATTTAACCGCCCCGGCCATGATGTGGTGGATCACCACACCTATTGTTTCCTCGGTGATGGCTGTTTGATGGAAGGTATCTCTCATGAGGTTTCCTCTCTGGCAGGCACTCAACAGTTGGGCAAACTGATTGCCTTCTATGATGACAACGGCATCTCTATTGATGGTGAGGTTGAGGGTTGGTTTACCGATGACACACCAGCTCGCTTTGAGGCCTATGGCTGGCAGGTCATTCCCAATGTAGATGGGCATGATTCCACAGCTATCAAAGCTGCTATCGAAGTGGCTCGACTGGAGACAGATAAACCGACATTGATTTGCTGTAAAACCATTATTGGTTTTGGTTCTCCCAGCAAGCAGGGCAAAGAAGATTGTCACGGTGCGCCATTGGGTGCCGATGAAATTATTTTGGCTCGTGAGCAACTGGGTTGGAAGCATGGGCCATTTGATGTGCCCGCCGATATTTATGCCCGCTGGAACGGAGTCGAGAAAGGCTCCTCAGTCCAGTCGACCTGGAATGAAACGCTAAATAGTTACCGCGCTGCACACCCGGAGCTGGCTGCCGAGTTTGAGCGCCGAGTGAATGGAGCATTGCCAGCAGACTTCAGTGAAAAGGCCGATGCCTATATTCACGAATGCCAGCAGTCGATGGAAAAAGTGGCCTCTCGTAAGGCATCACAGAACTGTCTGAATGCCTATGGCCCGTTGTTGCCAGAATTACTGGGTGGCTCTGCAGACTTGGCCGGTTCCAATCTGACGCTTTGGTCTGACTCCAAAGGTGTTAGTGCTGACGATGCTTCCGGCAACTATATCTTCTATGGTGTCCGTGAATTTGGCATGAGTGCCATGATGAATGGTATCGCATTGCATGGCGGCTTTATCACTTATGGTGCGACCTTCCTGATGTTTATGGAATATGCTCGCAATGCTGTTCGTATGGCAGCACTGATGAAGCAGAAAAGTATTTTTGTCTACACCCATGACTCCATTGGTCTGGGTGAGGACGGCCCGACCCATCAGCCCGTGGAGCAACTGACTTCGCTGCGTTCTACACCTAACCTGCAAACCTGGCGCCCCTGCGACACCGTAGAATCAGCGGTGTGCTGGAAGAGTGCGATTGAGCGTAAAGATGGCCCTAGTGCGTTGATCTTTAGTCGACAGGGTTTAGCACCTCAATTGCGTAGTAAAGAGCAGCTGGCCAATATTGCTCGTGGTGGCTATGTATTACGTGATGTATCCAGTGAGCTGGATGCCATCATTATCGCTACTGGTTCTGAAGTGGAGTTGGCTACTGATGCCGCTAATGAGCTGTCTGCACAAGGTATTAACGTCCGTGTTGTTTCCATGCCCTGTTCCGAGATATTTGCTGCCCAAGAGTCATCCTATCGCGACACTGTATTGCCGCCGAGTGTTCGCACCCGTGTGGCGGTGGAAGCGGGCCATGCAGATTACTGGTACAAATTTGTTGGTCTTGATGGCCGTGTTGTAGGTATGACTACATTTGGGGAATCTGCTCCCGGTGGTGAACTGATGAAGCAGTTTGGCTTTACCGTAGAAAATGTTGTTGAGGCTGTTAAGTCACAGCTTTAATAGAGACTGAAATAGCGACTGGAATAGGTAATGGATCTACAGCAGGGGCAACAGTATTGATACGCGCAGCGATTAACGGCTATGGCCGCATCGGTCGTTCGGTGTTGCGTGCGCTCTATGAGTCAAAGGGTGATGAAAAAATTCAGGTCGTGGCTATCAATGAGCCCGCTGACTGTAAAACCATTGCCCACTTAACCAAGTATGACTCCACCCATGGTCGCTTTCCCGGTAGTGTAGAGCTTGCTGACGATGTGCTGACGGTGAATGGTGATGCTATTTCAGTTTTCCACAGTGATGATATTAGACAGCTGCCCTGGGCTGATTTAGATATTGATGTGGTGCTGGAATGTAGTGGTACATTTACTGATCGTGAAACGGCAGAACAACACTTGTCTGCGGGTGCTAAAAAAGTGGTGTTCTCACAACCTGCAGAATCTACCGTAGATGCGACCATTGTGCTTGGAGTCAACGAGCATAGCCTGAGTGGTGAAGAAACCATTATTTCTAATGCCTCTTGCTCCACCAATTGTGTGGTGCCGGTGATTAAGACATTGCACGAGGCATTTGATGTTGAAGGCGGGGTGATCACCACCATCCATTCAGCAATGAACGATCAGCCGATTATTGATGCCTATCACCACACCGATTTGCGAAAAACCCGTGCAGCCGGGCAGTCTATTATTCCCGTGGACACGGGTTTAGCTCGCGGTATCGATAGGATGCTTCCTGAGCTGGAAGGCCGCTTTGAAGCTCAGGCCATGAGAGTGCCCACTATTAATGTTTCAGTCATCGACCTATCGGTATTACTGAAAACCGAGGTAGATATTACTGCTGTGAATCAGGTATTACAGCAGGCAGCCAGTGGCCCCTTGGTGGGTATTCTGGGTTATACCGAAGAGCCCCTGGCTTCCTGTGATTTTAATCATGATCCCCGTAGCGGGATTGTCGATGCCAGCCAAACCCGGGTTAGTCAGAAGCGGTTAGTGAAGGTGTTGATCTGGTTTGATAACGAATGGGGATATGCCAATCGTATGGTTGAGCTGGTCACGCACTGGCTAACCTAGGACCTGTTAACAAGAAGGCGAGAACAACATGACGTTGAATGTCATTAAAATGATGGATTTGGATTTGGCCGGCAAACGAGTTCTTATTCGTGAAGACCTCAATGTGCCGGTTAAAGAGGGTGTCGTTACCTCAGATGCACGAATTCGCGCAGCGTTGCCTACCATCAAGCATGCAGTGAATGCGGGTGCAAAAGTTATCTTGATGTCTCACCTTGGCCGCCCCACTGAAGGTGAGTTCGATCAGCAATTCTCCATGCAGCCAGTGGCTAACCACTTGGGCAAATTACTTGGGTCAGAAGTAAAGATTGTCAGCGATTGGACATCGGGCACCGGATTGCAAGAGAGTGAATTGCAAGACGGCGAGTTGACACTGTTAGAAAATGTTCGCTTTAACCCCGGTGAGAAAAAAGATGATGAGACCCTCGCCAGGGCTTATGCATCCTTGTGTGATATTTTTGTAATGGATGCTTTTGGTACTGCTCACCGTGCTCAGGCCTCCACCCATGGTGTCGCCAAGTATGCGCCGGTCGCCTGTGCTGGGCCACTGCTTGTCGGGGAGCTGGATGCATTGGAAAAAGCATTGGCCAATCCTGCCCGACCGATGGTGGCCATTGTTGGTGGCTCTAAAGTGTCCACGAAACTAACGGTTCTGGAAACACTCTCGGATAAAGTAGATCAACTGATCGTTGGTGGCGGTATCGCCAATACGTTTTTGGCAGCACAAGGGTTGCCTGTGGGTAAATCTCTTTGCGAGCATGATCTGATTCCCAGTGCTAAAAGCCTGATGGTTAAAACCAGTATTCCGCTGCCTTCCGATGTGGTGGTAGGTAAAGAATTTTCTGAATCTGCTGAAGCTACACTTAAGGGAGTGGGGGAAGTTGCAGACGACGATATGATTTTTGATATCGGTCCAACCACGGCGAGAGCACTGGCTGAGTTATTGAAAAGTGCGGGTACTATTATTTGGAATGGCCCTGTGGGGGTGTTTGAGTTCGATCAGTTTGGCGAGGGAACCCGGATAATAGCAGAGGCTATCGCCGCCAGTGATGCCTTCTCCATTGCAGGTGGTGGCGACACCCTGGCCGCAGTGGACAAATACGATATCGCTGATAAAGTTTCCTATATCTCTACAGGCGGTGGAGCTTTCCTGGAATATGTAGAGGGCAAGGTACTACCTGCTGTTGCTGTGCTTGAAGCACGCGCCAGTACTTGAATCAAACACATAGAATTAGCGGCCAGGCCGCAACCGTCCGGTAGCTATTTTTAGCGACCGGGCCTATCACCAACATAAGTAAGGAGCAGACTCATGGCACTTATCTCAATGCGTCAACTGTTGGATCACGCCGCCGAGAATAATTACGGCGTCCCTGCATTTAATGTCAATAATTTGGAACAGATGCGCGCCATTATGGAAGCCGCTGATCAAACCAACTCACCCGTGATTGTTCAGGCATCAGCGGGTGCCAGAAAATACGCCGGCGCACCTTTTTTGCGTCACCTGATACTGGCCGCTATTGAAGAATTTCCGCATATTCCCGTCTGTATGCATCAGGACCATGGCACCAGCCCTGCCATTTGCCAGCGTTCTATCCAGTTGGGCTTTAGCTCGGTGATGATGGATGGATCCCTGGAAGAAGATGGTAAAACACCCGCTTCCTATGAATATAATGTTGGGGTCACTAGGCGTACGGTTGAAATGGCCCATGCCTGTGGTGTGTCTGTGGAAGGTGAGCTGGGTTGTTTAGGCTCTTTGGAAACCGGTCAGGCCGGAGAAGAAGACGGTGTGGGCGCTGAGGGAACATTGTCCCACGATCAGTTATTAACTGATCCGGAGGAAGCCGCAGATTTTGTTGCCAAAACAGGTGTAGATGCACTGGCGATTGCTATCGGTACATCACATGGCGCCTACAAGTTTTCACGACCACCTACTGGGGATATTCTTGCCATTGATCGTATCAAGGCAATTCATGCTCGTATCCCCAACACCCACTTAGTCATGCATGGTTCTTCCTCGGTACCTCAGGAGTGGTTGGCGGTCATCAATGAGTTTGGCGGTGAAATCCCGGAAACCTATGGTGTGCCTGTAGAAGAAATCGTGGAAGGCATCAAGCATGGTGTATGCAAGGTAAATATCGATACTGATTTACGGCTGGCTTCTACGGGTGCTGTGCGTAGATTCCTGGCGAATAACAAAGCAGAATTTGATCCACGAAAATACCTGGCGGCGACGACCGATGCAATGAAAGATATATGTGTGGCCCGCTATGAAGCCTTTGGTACGGCAGGTAATGCTAGCAAAATCACACCAGTGAGTTTAGAGACTATGTTTCAGCGCTATTTGAGTGGAGACTTAGCGTAGTCCGCATGTAAAAAAAACGATTGAATGAACAAAGGTGGTTAGCTTATAACCACCTTTGTTTGGCTATAATTTATAAACCCAACGATTTCTTGTGCTCTTCGACGACCTCTACTAAGGCAGCAATTTCAGCTAGGTATAATGTTGCTGAATAAGTGGCGCCGGATCTTGGTAACATCGTATATCGCAACTGAGCCTGAGAGCCTTCGGTATAACTTTTTGAAAGTTTGCTTATAGGTTCATGGTCGAGAATAAAGACAACACGTTCGGAGAGATAGCATCCAGACCTCCTTGGCGCTCCAGTTTTTCTTGCTGCCAGACAATCGACTTTTCTTTCTAAAATCGTTGCCTCTATGAATTTTGTCTCACCGCTTGAGTCATAACGTACCTCTCGGTATAGGTGAAATTTATGAGATTTATATTTTACGATCGTGTTGATTTGATAAGTGATGTCACCTGTTTCTTTATCCACAGCAGCACTGACGTAGCTTTCTCCCCAAGGTCTACGATCATTAACCTTGTCCTTCTTAAACCCATTAATAGTAGAGAACACGATCGTTTTTCCTGAGTCCCTCTCCTTTGTGAGGATATGCTGTTTAAAATGTGCTTTGTCCAAAGTAGGCGCGGGTTCAGCGGGCTGGACGGGTTCAGCAGAAGGCTGGGTAGAAGACTGTTCCATTGGCGTGTCCTGCGTGCTCGTGCTTGAACATCCATGTAGAAATAGCGCCATGACTAAATAAAAAAAGAAACGGTGATTAATTTTCATATTATGCTCCAAAAAAGGATAGCTATTACAGGATACTAAGTTTAGTGGATGTCAGTCGTCAAATTATCACCGATTTCCATGGCTCTCTTCATCAGAGTCTCCCTTCGTAGTGATCAGGCGCACTTTATAATATGCTTTGTCGAGACTGGCGGGTTGGGAGGTCGGAGTGTCTGGCGTGTCCATGCTTGAGCAACCCTGTAAAGAGAGTGCCAGGAATGCATAAGACATGATTCCGTGGGCCTCAAAATTAAACAGTTTGGTTATACATAGTTTGTATGTCTTCTTTATATTTAGTTCAATGGTGTTAAACACGTGTCCCCCAGTAAGGGTTTACTATTATAGTATTGAGTTGAAAATAGGCCGCCTCCGAGCAACCTGAATAGATGAGTATCACTCCTGAGCAACTGGACAAAGTACGCCGTGAATTACGACCGCTGGTCTTTGATTTTCTAAGGGACAGCACTGAAAAAACAACGGTAGAAGACCTCTATCTAAACCACTACGGTTTAGGGTTGCCACCTGAGTTGACGGGTATCAGCCATTATTTGGGTTACCTGCCCAGCAGTGGTTTCAAGCTTGCGACACATTACTGGTTACCAGAAAATCCTTGCGGCACTTATTTTGTCGTACACGGTTATTTTGATCACATAGGTCTTTACGGCCCATTGATACATCATCTTTTAAGCCTGAATTATGCCGTGGTGGCTTTTGATCTACCCGGTCACGGGTTGTCCAGTGGAGAGCGAGTTACCATTGAAAGCTTTGATCATTACGTAGATGTTTTTTCTGACCTGTTGCACCGTTGTCATTCACACTTTCCTAAACCCTGGAAGGCGGTAGGGCAAAGTACTGGAGGTGCGATTCTGTTGAAATATGTTCTGGCTGCCAAACCTCATCATTACCAGAATGATCTCACTGGCATTACATTGCTTGCACCGCTTATTCATCCTAGAGGTTGGAAAAAAAGTCAAAAAACTTACAAGTTTCTTCATCGGTTTTTGAAAAAAATACGGAGAAAATATAGATCGAATACAGCGAATGAAGAATTTAATCATTTTCTGGAAAAAAATGATCCATTACAGGCAAATTATATTCCTATGGAATGGATAGCATCGATGAAGCGGTGGACGGAGGAGTTTGCTGCCTTGCCACCCAGTGACTACCCCTTATTGGTTGTTCAGGGGAACTGTGACATGACGGTGGCCTGGCAACATAATACCGATGAGTTGAGTAAAAAATTCTGCCATTTGAATCTAGAAATTATTGCTGGTGCGCAGCATCATTTGGTTAATGAAGAACAACGGTTAAGGGATAAGATTTTTGAAAAAATTAGCTAATAAAAAACATTTATAGCATGATTTAATAAGATTTTAGATATAAAAAATGGCTTCATCTGAAGCCATTTTTACATTAAAGAAAACTATTATTAAAAACAAAGCTATTTTAAAACAAAATTCTGCAACGCATTGTTCCTTCAATTCCCTTCAGGGCTTTAAGCGCAACATCGCTATATTCCGCATCTACATCTAGAACTACATACCCAACATTTTCATTGGTTTGCAGGTGCTGACCACAGATATTGATATTGTTATCGGAGAACACTTGGTTAATGGCGGTCATGACCCCCGGGACATTATGGTGAACGTGCAGCAGACGGTGGGTACCTACCAAGGGTGGTAATGACACCTGAGGGAAGTTAACTGCGCTGACAGTAGTACCTTTATCGCTGTAGCGCACCATTTTCTCGGCCACTTCCAGGCCAATATTTTCCTGAGCTTCTTGGGTGGAGCCACCAATGTGGGGGGTCAGGATAACGTTATCGAATTGCCGTAATGGTGAGACAAATTCTTCCTGATTCGATTTTGGTTCAGTGGGGAATACATCGATGGCGGCACCAGCCAGATGCTTGCTTTCAAGCAGTGAGCTGAGCGCCTCAATATCGACGACTTGGCCGCGGGCGGCATTGATCAGGATGCCACCTTTCTTTATCGCACTTAATTCCTCTGGCCCCATCATATAGCGAGTGGCAGCGGTATCGGGTACGTGTAATGACACCACATCGGAAAGGCTTAGCAGTGCTTTGAGGTTAGAGACTTGCTCTGCATTGCCCAGCGGCAACTTGGTGACTACATCATAAAATTTTACTTTCATGCCCATGGATTCAGCCATCACACTGATCTGGCTACCGATATTGCCGTAGCCAATAATACCCAGCGTTTTACCCCGTACTTCATAGGAGTCAGTAGCAGATTTTAGCCAGGTGCCGCGGTGGGCAGCAGCACTCTTCTCGGGAATGCCTCGCATCAGCATAATGGTTTCAGCGATAACCAGTTCAGCCACGCTACGGGTATTGGAATAGGGGGCATTAAAGACCACCACACCATGCTCAGTGGCAGCTTGAAGGTCAACCTGGTTAGTACCAATACAGAAACACCCAACGCCAATCAGCTTCTTCCCAGCATCAAAAACCTTACGGTTAAGCTGGGAGCGAGAGCGAATACCAACAAAGTGAAAATCCTTAATTTTTTCCACCAGCTCATCTTCTGGCAGGGCAGACTTCAAGTATTCCACATTGGTATAACCAGCAGCTTCCAGAGTGGCCACTGCTGAAGGGTGAACCCCTTCCAGTAACAGGAATTTAATTTTGGCTTTGTCTAATGAAAAGCTGAGGGAAGAATTGACCATACTATTCTCGTGGGTGCATGTCTCGTGGATGAATGTCTCTTGGGTAGACGCCTCTTGGAAGAGCGCTCTGCGGGCGATTGGGCTATATGTGCCACTTTAGCGATTTAAAAACGTCTATTATCTAAAAACCAGTTATCTAAAAAAAAGGGGCGCTATGATACCATGCACGCCCCTTGATAACTGCCCCTTTTGGAGGTGTTTAAGATGGCCATTGCTGCTTCCGTCATAGACATACCACGCTCTACTATTACAAAGTTACGTGGCATTGTTGGCGACCAGCGTGTGCTGACCGATGACGTATCTTTCCAGCAATATGGTGTAGACCGGACCACGATCTGGCAGCCGGTGCCCGGGGTGGTTGTTCTACCCAGTAGTACTGAGGAAGTGCAAGCTATTGTGCAGCTGGCTAATACAGAAAACCTTGCGATAGTGCCTTCTGGTGGTCGCACGGGGTTAAGTGGTGGTGCAGTTGCCATCAATGGTGAAATTGTTATCGCCATGGATCGTATGAATAAGGTGGTGGATTTCAATGAAGTCGACCGCACTGTGACCGTGGAAGCGGGCATGATCACCCAGCAGTTACAGGCATTTGCTGAAGATAAGGGGCTGTTTTACCCCGTGGATTTCGCCTCGGCAGGTTCCAGTCAGATTGGCGGAAACATTGCTACTAACGCCGGTGGCATCAATGTGATTCGTTACGGCATGACCCGTGATTGGGTGATGGGCCTGAAGGTGGTTGATGGCAGCGGCAATATTATGGAGTTGAATCACGGGCTGGTGAAAAATAATACCGGCCTGGATTTCCGCCACCTGTTTATTGGTTCAGAAGGCATTTTGGGGATTATCACCGAGGCATCCATGCGATTGACTCGCAAAGCACCGGAGTTGAGTGTGCTGGTGCTGGGTGTCACAGACTTTCCCAGTATTATGGGGGTGCTGAAAACCTTTAATGAAGGGATGGATCTTACCGCATTTGAATTCTTTTCCCACAATGGGATGGAAAAGGTAATCGCCCATAGCGAAGTGCCGGCCCCTTTTGAAACGGCATCACCCTTTTATGCGCTGATTGAGTTTGAGCAATCTTCCGAGGCTGATTTAGAACGGGCCATGGAGCTGTTTGAAGCCTGCATGGAGGAAGGCTGGGTAGAAGATGGTGCGATCAGCCAGAGCCTTGCCCAGGCAGAAAATCTATGGAAGCTGCGTGAAGACCTGTCCGAAACCCTTTCACAATGGAAGCCTTACAAAAACGATATCAGTGTTAGCGTGTCCCAAATGCCCGCCTTTATTGAAAAAGTGGATGCACTGGTAGCAGAGGAATACCCGGATTTTGAAATAGTCTGGTTTGGTCATATTGGTGATGGCAACATCCACCTGAATATATTGAAACCCGATGACTTGACCGTAGAGGCATTTACCGAGCGTTGTGGTGGTGTGAGTAAACAAGTGGCTGCCTTGATTCAGTCATTCAATGGCAGCGTGTCTGCTGAGCACGGTGTCGGTCTATTGAAGAAAGATTACCTGAGTTACACTCGAACAGAGACTGAGTTGCAGTTGATGCGACAAATTAAAAAGGTATTTGATCCGAAGGGCATTATGAATCCCGGCAAGTTGATTGATGCGGCAGACTAAGAGTATCAGGTGGTTAAGGAAAGAATAATGGACGAAGAAACACCAAAGCCGGAGGCGCATCCGGTTCAGGTCATAGAAACAGAACAGACCAATAATGGTAGTTCCAAGCCTGAGCCTGACGACAATCTAAAAAATCTGACCCAACTGGTGTATATCCTGCAAGCCATCAGCTTGGTGGTGGGTGTAACGTCTATTGCTGGATTGATTCTTAATTATCTCAAGCGAGATGAAGTGAAGGGCACTTACCTTGAATCCCATTTTGCCTGGCAGATTAAAACCTTCTGGCTTGCCCTGCTCGGTGTGATACTTGGCTGGCTATTGGCCATTGTATTGATCGGCTTTCTGATATTGGGTGCGGTTGGCCTCTGGTATATCTACCGGATCGTTAAAGGTTGGCTAGCCTTTAACGACGGCAAGGAACTCAGTAATGCGCTATTTTGATCACAGTATTCATTTTTCAGGTGGTGGTTCGCAGCAGATTCCTGCTGGCAAGGTGGTCTGTGTAGGTCTTAACTATCGAGATCACGTCACAGAGATGGATGGTCAGGTGGCCGATGAGCCAGTGATCTTCCTCAAGCCTTCCAGCGCACTTGTGCCTCTGGAGGAGCCGGTAGCCATTCCCGTAGAGTTTGGCGCTTGTCATCATGAGATTGAGATGTCCATCTTGATTGGTGAGCCTCTGGGTGATTGCACTGAGGAAGAGGCGGCTGACGCCATCATTGGTGTTGGTGTGGCGTTGGATTTAACCCTCAGAGATTTACAGAATCAATTCAAGCAAAAGGGTCACCCTTGGGATAAAGCCAAAGGCTTTGATGGCGCATGTCCGGCCTCCGCGTTCATGGATCGTGCTCAGGTGGGTGACTTACAAAATTTAGAATTGCGATTAACCATCAATGGAGAGGTCAAGCAGGCATCAAACACCAGTCATATGATCACGCCGGTCTTGCCGCTGATTACTTATATCTCCAGATATTTCACTCTGATGCCCGGTGATATTGTGCTGACGGGCACGCCCGCTGGTGTGGGGCCTTTATCTCCTGGCGATAACTTGATTGTGGAGCTGGTGGATGTGGTGTCAGTAACCACGAAAGTGGCGGCTAGATAACGTTCTTATCGGCGTATCTTTTCTTCCAAATCGCTCCTCCCAAACGGTACTTACAAAACAGTACTTCCAAAACCGCCCCGTCCAAATGGACAACTTCTTTCCAATGAGCCTTATTTTATGACCATCAAAAAAGGAATTTACAAGCACTTCAAAGGAAATCTCTACGAAGTGATCGATATTGCCCGGCACAGTGAAACCAAGGAAGAGCATGTGGTGTACCGCACACTCTATGGTGAGCACAGTACCTGGGTTCGCCCGTTGGCGATGTTCGATGAGATGATCGAACGTGATGGTAATACCTTTAAGCGGTTTGAGTTTGTAGAAGAGGGTACAGACTAATAGGTTATTTTAATGTGAGACGGGCATGGGTTTGCTATCAAAAAAATCACTTCGGCTGATCAGCTCGTCAATGATCGCATCAATAAATGCCTGATTCATATCTGAGTTTGGTGTCTCCAGGCTACCTAAAATACCCCACAGCTTACTGCTGGATAACATATCCACCCGAGTATCAATCCAGTGGTAAATCAGTTCGCCAGTATGATCCCTTTCAACAAAAAAGTTATTGGCCTGCTGCCTCATTAAGGTGTCGACAGGCGAGGCGTCATTAGCGGCGGCCTTTTGGGCTACATCGTAGGTGTTTTTCATTGTTGCTTTCATTCTTGCTTTCATAGTTTCTTTAGTGGTTGTTTCCATAGCGGTTCTCATTTCATTCTCATCTTTTTCATCATATTTGTTTTCATATGCGCCAAGATAGCCAATGAATGTGTCAGAACGATGGATATTTCATGACAGAAAGATGACATTATTTTTTCTGTTAGGCGCTCAGGTTCGGTATCCAGAGGTTGGCTCCGTCACTGATCAATCTGGACTTTTTGATAGGTAGCCATCACAGTACGCACCTTTCTTTTGTGGCGTACTATTGTTACTTATTATTGGTTACTTACTATCGCTACATATTTTTACAACCAATTTTATAGGGTCAGGGGATGTCTTCAATTTTGTTTGAAAAGAAGCGCACAGATGTGAACAGCATTGGTGTGCGCTTTGCCGCTATATTGATTAGCGTTTGCACCATGATGTATTTCATCAATATGCCATTGATGCTGGGGCTCGCAGTAAAAGATCTGAGTCTGGAGCAATCACAGGTTTGGCTACTCGGCGGATTTTTCCTGGGAGGGGTGGCACTTGCCGCAGCACTCTCCATCTTGTTTGTTCGCATTGCCCATTGGCAGCGTTTGATCTTTATCAGCGGGTTTATGAGCCTGCTTGCCTTTTTGCTGCCGGTCTTTGTATCAGGTTTTACCTTTCTACTGGTCTGCCAGGGGGTGGCCGGGTTATTTGCTGGTATAGGTTATGCCGTGGCCATTGCCTGCTTGGGTGATACCACCAACCCCACAAGAAGCTATGCTTTGGCGCTTACTGGTCAAACCGCCGCAGTTGCCATTGTGGGCTACCTGTTGCCTCAACTGGTTGCCCGCGGAACAACCTTTAACGAGGCGCTTATCGTCGTTTCCAGTTGTTCGTTTGTGGCCATTTTACTGGGCATGATGATGCCGAGAAATGGCAAAAGCGCCAGCCTGAAAAGTGCCATGAACACCCAAAAGCCAGGAGCTGTGTACTTCACACTGTTTGTGCTGTTGCTGGTATTTGTAGGTGGTAGTACGGTGCGTAACGCCATAGAACCCATTGCTTCACGCCTTGATTTCGCCTCAACAGAAG
>JBALWM010000040.1:0-13515 GCA_036960905.1 Porticoccus sp. | reverse complement strand
CTGGGTAAGCTAAAACGCAGGATGTATCGACTGACAACACACGCAGCTCAGATACCCGCGCCTGGAACACCCTGTTATTTACCCGGTCAAGAACAAAGCGTCGGCAATGTTGTGCAAGCAGCATATGCCGATGATAATCATCAGGAATTACTGGTTGTTTTGACAGATGAGGCATCAACGTCAGATACATTAATCATTGGAGAGGCATCAGTACAAACTATTCAGCAACAGCTTCTCCCTTATGAGATAGTATAATAATACATTATAAATCAATATATTAAGGAATATTTATAAAGTGATTTATAAATTTATTGCTAACAGTCTAAATTGAGTAACATTAGAGGGTATTGGTTTCAGCGAAATCGATACAACGGCTGTTACACTGTGCGTCATTCATACCAAATATTCATAAGAACACTACATGCTTGATTGGCTTTCTGAACATCAAAACCTGCTCACCTGGCTCAGTGTCATTTCATTGATTACCTTCGTTGGCAGCTTGGTTGCTCTACCCTGGCTGGTCTCAATGATTCCAGAAGATTACTTTCTACATAGCCGGCGCAATCCCGCCAAGATGAAGCAACGGCACCCGGTCATTCGACTCCTTTTATTGCTAGGTAAAAACCTGCTTGGATTATTATTACTTTGTGGCGGACTACTTATGCTCTTCCTTCCGGGACAAGGACTCTTGACCATTGCCGTTGGGCTACTGTTGCTCGATTATCCAGGAAAATACACTCTTGAGCGACGAATCGTTGCCAAAAAATCTATCCTAAAGGGGCTGAACTGGCTGAGAGCTAAAGCGAAGCACCCACCTCTTAAAGTTGACCATCACTAATCTGATGCTAGTTCAGCACTAATGTTTGTCCTCTAATTGCGCCGTTACCACCTCTAAGGACGGTAACTGCCAGTCAATAGGCTCCATTCCTTGCTGTTGAAGGAATTTATTAGCTTGAGAGAAATGCCTGCAGCCTAAAAAGCCCCGGTGCGCAGAAAGTGGTGAGGGGTGAGGGGCTTTTAATACCAGGTGTTTACTCGTATCGATAAAAGCGCCTTTCTTCTGGGCATAGCTACCCCACAACATAAAGACCAAACTTTCGCGCTGCTCATTCAACGCTTGTACTGCGCGGTCTGTAAACTGTTCCCAACCTTTCCCCTGGTGAGCACCAGCATTCCCCTGCTCCACCGTCAACGTGGCATTAAGTAGCAACACCCCCTGTCTGGACCAATGGGTCAGACAGCCATGATTCGGTGGCTGTATTCCTATATCACTCTGCAGCTCCTTGTACATATTCCGTAATGAAGGAGGGATTGCAACACCAGGGAGAACAGAGAAACAAAGCCCGTGAGCCTGCTTTGGACCGTGATAAGGGTCCTGACCCAGAATAACTACTTTTACTTGGTCAAATGGTGTTTCATTAAATGCTGAAAACCAGTTTGAGCCGACTGGGTAGATAATCTTACCATTCGCCTTTTCCTTGCTCAGAAACTGTTTTAGCTCCGACATGTAGGGCTGTTCAAATTCAACGCCGATCACATCTAACCAAGTGGGGTGAAGCTTGGTCTTGTCATTATTACCTGTCACAGAGTATATCCAGCTACTATTAAAGAATACGCAGCAATAAACCGGAATTTCTGCTTTAAATCAACTGGCACCAGCTAAAACTTCGCGATCATGTAAGGGATATGAAGAAAAAAATTGGATTGGCACTTGGCGGCGGTGGCGCGAAAGGTATCAGTCACGTGTTGATACTTGAAGCTCTGGAAGAAATGGATCTTCGGCCCTCTTTTGTGGCGGGAACCAGCATAGGGGCATTGATTGGTGCCATGTATTGTGCCGGTATGTCTACCGCTGAAATGAAGGCTATTTTTCTTGAATTCAGCTTGCGAGAAGATGAATCACTCAAGCACATTGTCACTCGAAAACATATCTTCAAATGGCTGGATTTTATTGCACCCCAGTTTCGTGGCCGCGGACTATTGCGCGTGGAAAACCTACTCACTTACCTGTTTGAGTCAGTCCATGCCTCTCGCTTTGACCAACTGGAAATACCACTGAGTGTAGTCGCATCTAATTTTTGGAACCGCCAACAGGTCATACTGGAAACAGGGCCATTAATTCCCGCTATTAGAGCCAGTATGTCCCTACCCGGCCTGTTTGAACCGGTTAGAATCAAAAATCAGGTCTTAATCGATGGAGGAGCGGTCAATCCGGTACCTTTTGATCTATTGCCAAAGGATTGCGACCTAACCATTGCAGTTGATGTTATTGGTGAACGAACCGTCTCTGAAAAAATCCCCTCATTATCTGAGGCGGTATTCAACACCTATCAAATTATGCAAAAGAGCATTATTCGAGAGAAGCTGAAAATTGTGGCACCCGATATTTACCTTGAACCAAATATTGTCGATGTACGAGTTCTGGAGTTTTACAAAGCGGCTGAGATTTTCAAACAAGCTACCCCTATCAAACGGGAGCTGAAACGAAAAATAAACCAGCAACTCCATTCAGCAATTCAATAAGAACAAACAAACTCTTCTATGGCCTGATTGGTTTCATTTGGCTTTTCGATGGGCGTACCGTGACCTGAATTTTCGACCACAACCAGTTTTGCATTCTGCATGGCATCAACGATAGCTTGCTTGATCGCGACAGGGGAATAATCCTGATCACCGGTCAGCATCAATGTCGGCGTATCAATTGCAGCCAACTGTGGTAAAACACCCCAACCAAACAAGGATTTTAAATTGCGCAAATAGATTTTCTTTGGATTACTGGCAATTTGGGTGGCCAATGCCTCCACCAAGTCATCGTGACCTTCGCTTGCAAACATATTCTCCGCTACTTGGCGCCCAAAACGCTTCATTCCAAACAGATGAATCAACATCAAGCGCGTCCAGAGCATTTTCTTTGCAGCAAAGGTATCGTTAGGCAGTGCGGGACCGGAATTGACAATAGTCATCGAACGCAAACGACTAGGTGCATCGACAGCAAGTTGAAAAGCGACCATCCCACCCATAGACAGACCCACCACATGGGCAGAGTCCAACTCCAGAGCATCCATTAATGCGATAACGTCAGCGGCATGAATGGGAATATTGTACTCAGTATCTGGTGCAGCAGACTCACCATGGCCTCTGAAATCCGGAGCAATCGTCCTAAAGTTTTTGCTGAAATATTTAATTTGAGGGGCCCAATCTGCCCGACTTACCCCCAAGCCGTGCAAAAACAACAGGGGATCACCCTGCCCTTCATCTGTATATGAAATGGCTATATCGTTGATCGTTGTTGTTGGCATACGTAACTCCTTCAGACCAATTCTACTCGATCTAAGAAGGAACTTACGATGAAATAACTAGCGATGAAATAACCTGGGGGCGACAACTCATCAGCTGTGTGATTTAGCATTCAGTTGATCGTGAAGCGCTACCACACGACCAATGATGAGAAGGCTGGGTGGTCGCATGTCTTCATCCTGTACTTTTTGAACCACATGGGTCAAATCGCTAATCAGCACCCGCTGCTCAGCTTGTGTGGCTTTATGAATCACTGCAACAGGAGTATCCGTAGGTAAGCCGTGGGCGATGAGCTCCCGAGAGATCACTTTTAAGCCGCCCAGCCCCATATAAATCACCAAGGTTTGATTTTCCCGTGCCAATGATGGCCAATCCAGATCTACAGCATCATTCTTAAGATGCCCAGTGGCGAATGTCACTGACTGAGCATAATCACGATGGGTCAAGGGAATACCACAGTAAGTAGAAGCGCCAGAGGCAGCTGTAATACCTGGAACCACTTGAAATGGAACACCTTCGGCAAAAAGCTCTTCTGCCTCCTCCCCACCGCGCCCAAAAATAAAAGGGTCTCCGCCTTTCAGGCGCAATACTCGTTTACCCTCTTTTGCTAGTTTAGAGAGCATTTCATTAATTTGACTCTGGGGTACACAATGATTGCTTGCTTCTTTACCAACGTAAAGCCGGTCTGCATCACGCCGAACCAGATTCAAAATCTCTTTTGAGACAAGCCGATCATAAATAACAATGTCAGCTTTTTGCATAAGCCGGAGGGCACGAAAACTAAGTAAGTCAGGATCACCTGGACCCGCCCCAACTAAATAAACCTCACCCCGTTGCGGTGAATACCCGTTATCTAGACGTGCTTCAAGCTGGTTCTCTGCTTCGGCTTGATTGCCGCTAAAAACCTCCTCTGCAACCTCACCTTCAAAGATTTCTTCCCAAAAAGCCTTTCTAGCGGGACCCTTTGGCACGGCTGACTTCACCCGTTCTCTGTATTTGGCTGCCAATCCAGCCAACGCACCAAAACGGTGAGGGATAAGTGCTTCAATTTTTCCACGCAATAAACGAGCGAGTACTGGTGCGTTTCCACCGGTACCTATTGCGATGGTCACTGGGGAGCGATCAATGATCGCCGGCATGATAAATGTGCAAAGGCTCGGATTATCAACCACGTTAACAAAAATATGTCGCTCATCAGCATCGCGAAAAACTGCTTCATTCAGCGCCTGATCATCCGTAGCAGCGATAACCAAGTCCATACCATCCATCAGGCTACTGCGATAATTTCCCTCGACTAAGTTAAGTGATACCTGACTATCGTTTTTAATTAGCTCATGAATCGGCCCATTAATTGATGGTGCCACCAACGTGACCTGTGCGCCGGCCTCGATCAAAAGTGATAACTTTCGCTCTGCAACATTCCCCCCGCCAACTACCAAGCAGTGTTTGTTCAATAGTTTTGTAAATATGGGCAAGTAGTCCATGGATCGGGGTCTCTAATATCAGTTTGGTAAATTCTAACTTCTAATCAGTCCAAATAGTTG
This sequence comes from Porticoccus sp., assembly GCA_036960905.1. Classification (GTDB taxonomy): domain Bacteria; phylum Pseudomonadota; class Gammaproteobacteria; order Pseudomonadales; family Porticoccaceae; genus Porticoccus. The sequence goes on along the minus strand of JBALWM010000040.1, from coordinate 8,674 downwards.
ATTTATCGCAACGTTCTAAAAATGAACAAAATAAAGTGACCTTAGATATGGCTGAACTCAAGTTACTGTGAATACATCATCTATCTCTTACCTGACTCATGTCATAGTCGGTTCATGCTCTAATGATGAATGATATAGAATATGAAGATGCCAACTGCAACTCCACCCTCTCTTTTGGCGGGGTTTTTATGTTTATCTATCAGCGCTACCCTCTCTCCCTGGGGGGTTGCCGGTGAACTTGATGCACATCGTCAACAGGAATTACAGTACCTGCTTAAGCAGGATTGTGGTTCCTGCCACGGCTTGCGTCTTAAGGGAGGGCTTGGCCCATCCCTTCTTCCGGAAGCTCTCAAAGGTAAATCTAACCTCTACTTAAAACAGATCATTAGTAAAGGAATTCCCGGATCCGCCATGCCTCCCTGGGAAAACCTGTTGTCCGATAGTGATATAGACTATCTAGTTCAACTTTTGAGCACACAACCATCATCAGGCACCCAATAATATGAACGATGTGAAGGCAAAATGGTTATTTCTGTTATGGCTAACTTTTGGTGTGTCGTCAGTGTGGGGCCAAACATGCGGCCAAGAATTACGTGGTACAGGTGATCTTGGTGTTATCGTAGAACGTGAAAATGGCAGCTTATTAATTGTTGAGCATAGTGGTGATCGGGTTTTGTGCCGTATAGAGGGGCTTGGTGATCTATCCCATGCCTCGACGGTATATTCAAGAGATGCCCGTTACGCTTATATCTTTGGGCGGGATGGAGGCTTAACCAAAGTAGACATCCTCACAGGAATAATTGTTAAACGAGTGATTCAGGGCGGCAATTCTATCGGTGGCGCTATTTCTCAAGATGGATCACTCATAGCGGTCTCGAATTACGAGCCTGGTGGAGTGAAAGTCTTCAGTAGTGATGACCTGTCTCTGGTAGCCGATATCCCTGCGGTGATGTCAAACAACACCAATAAAACTAAAGCTGAGCAGTCAAAAACTGTTGGACTGGTGGACGCACCAGGGCAACAGTTTGTCTTCTCTTTATTCGAAGGCGCTGCAACCTGGATAGCCGATTTATCAAATCCACAAAAACCAAAAATCACCAAGTTTGAGAATATTGGCAAACAACCCTATGACGCTCTGATTTCAGGGGATGGCCGCTATTACATCGCCGGACTGTTTGGTGAAGATGGTCTGGCAATGTTGGACCTCTGGCAACCAGACAACGGCGTCAAACGTATCTTGCCTAATTATGGCCGCGGCCAGAAAAAATTGCCGGTTTACAAAATGCCTCATTTGGAAGGCTGGGCTGTTGCTGGTAACAGTATCTTTCTGCCAGCGATGGGGTTACATCAGGTGCTGGTTGTCGACAAAAACACATGGGAAGAATCAGCTCGCATTGAGCTCAAGGGGCAGCCCGTGTTTGCCATGGCTCGCCCCGATGGCCGCCAGGTCTGGGTCAACTTTGCCTACCCTGATAACAACTGGATACAAGTGATTGATGTACCCTCCCTTAAAATTGTTAAAACCCTTGATGTGGGCAAAGGCGCACTACATATGGAATTCACCCCACGAGGTGAAAAAGTCTGGATTTCCGTTCGCGATGAAGACCTAATCAAAGTATTTGATACCCAAAGTCTAGAAATGGTTACAACGTTAAACGCTGACAAACCCAGTGGAATTTTCTTCAGTAATCGTGCTGGAAAGATTGGTTTGTGATTAGAGGGCATTGTGATGGGGAGAGCTTTGTAATGGAATTATCCAACCAAGATCGAGACCTGTTGAACGCTGTGCAGAAGGATTTTCCGCTTCATCCTGAACCATTCAAAGTATTGTCAGATCAATTGGGTATCCCTGAACAAGAAATCATTGATCGCCTTAATGCCTTTCAACAGAATAATGCTATTTCAAGATTTGGTGCTGTATTTGATCACCAGCGCGCAGGGGCCAGCACCTTGGTAGCACTTGCCGTCCCGGAGCATGAGCTTGAACCTGTTGCTGAAAGGATCAACATCCTTGAGGAAGTGAATCACAACTACCAAAGGGAACATGAGTTTAATCTCTGGTTTGTGGTTAACGGATGTGATCAATCGGCAGTGGATAAGACCATAACCCATATCGCCACAGAGTTTGACTACCCTCTGCTCGACCTGCCTATGATAAAGGGTTACCACATCGATCTTGGGTTTCCATTATGGTAGACCAATCCCTCGAATGTGAAAACGAACAGGCTCTAAGTGAACTCGCGCTCAGAAAAGTATTGCAGAAAGGTCTGCCTCTGGTCGCTCGACCGTACCAACATATCGCCCAACAATTAGGCACTAATGAACAAGCTGTCATAGAAAAAATTGCTGAATTAAAACAACGAGGCCTGATCAAACGGTTTGGCATGATATTGCGACATCACGAACTGGGCTATACCGCAAATTGCATGATGGTGTGGGATATCCCAGATCAAGATATTGATCACATAGCTCAACTGCTATCAGCAGAGCCTGCTGTCACGCTTTGCTACCAAAGACCGCGACGTGACAATTGGCCATTTAATTTGTTTTGTATGATTCATGGTAAAGAGCGCTCCCAAGTACAACAGCAAATTGAATCTATTACTAAAAAACATCAGCTGAATTACCCATACCAACTATTATTTAGTACCCGTCAATTTAAACAGCGTGGTGCTCGCTATGTGTAGCCAACAAGTAATTACACAACAACAAGCAGAGCTAACGGATTTTGAAAAGCAGCTAATCAATTGCTATCAGGGTGACTTCCCCCTAACTTCCGAGCCTTTCCAGGTGATTGCTGAGCTGCTGAATTCAACCAGCAAAAAAGTACAGGAAACGATAAAACAATTATTGGAGCGTGGTGTGCTGACTCGTTTTGGGCCGCTTTACAATATTGAAAAAGTAGACGGGGCCTTCTCGCTTTGTGCCCTCAAAGTACCCAGCCAGCGCTTTGATGAAGTCGCAGAACTGGTCAACAGTTATACCGAAGTGGCGCACAACTACCAACGCGATCACGAGTGGAATATGTGGTTTGTATTAGCGGCTGAGAGTGAACAGGCTCTGATCGAGATTTTCGACCAGATAAGTAAAGCTAGCGGATGTCCCAGTTTAAACCTGCCCAAACAAACAGAATTTTTTGTTGGGCTAAAATTTGAGATCTAGCTCACTTATGACAGATATGGACTTGAAGAAAAAAATCATTACGGCAACCCAAAAAGGATTGCCCATTTGTGACCATCCATATCAGGTTATTGCCGATCAGATTGGAATTACGGAAAGCAAGCTGCTAAACACCATGGAAGAGATGATATCCCAGGGGCTGATTCGTCGAATTGGCCTGGTTCCCAATCACTATGCGCTTGGATATCGCTTTAACCTGATGACTGTTTGGAATGTGAACGACAACGATATTCAACATTTAGGTGCACAAGTAGGACAGCTTAACTTTGTCAGTCATTGCTATCAGCGGCCACGTAAAGCACCTGACTGGAATTATAATTTGTTTGCCATGGTGCATGGCCGCAGTGAAGATGAGGTTGCCCAGCAGGTCGAGACCATAAAACAACTGTTGGGGTCAGCCTGTAGTAAAAAAGCACAACTCAACAGCCTAAAAATATTAAAGAAAACGGGTTTAAGAATTCGCTAAAGGCAACCGTCTGTAAAGGACAAAACCCTTTTCATAGAAAGGACAGAGACATGTTTCGTATAACACAGTTCATGCAGGCCCTGGCAAACCCAGAGCAGGCGCCACCATTACGAAAACCTCGTGGTCCGGTGGTTATCTGGAACCTGATTCGACGCTGTAATCTCTGTTGTAAACACTGTTACTCCATCAGTGCAGATACCGACTTCCCTGGCGAGCTATCCACGGAACAAGTACAAACCGTGATGGATGATTTAAAAGCTTTTCATGTGCCCGCCCTTATTCTCTCTGGCGGCGAACCACTACTACGCCCAGACATTTACCGCATTGGCCGCTATGCAAAGGACCAGGGCTTCTACACTGGCCTATCAACCAACGGTACACTGATCGACGAAAGCCATATTGAACCTTTATTAGAAACAGGCTTCGATTATGTGGGTATTAGCATTGATGGCATCGGCAAAACCCACGATAAATTTAGGCAATTAGACGGTGCATTCGATGCCTCTATGCGTGCGGTGCGCCTGTGTCAGGAAAGTGGCATTAAAGTGGGGCTGCGCTTCACCCTGACCCAAGATAATGCCCATGAGCTGCCAGATTTACTCAAAATTGTTGATGACGAAGGTATCGACAAGTTTTACTTGTCCCACCTTAATTACGCCGGTCGCGGCAATCGTAATCGCAAAGATGATGTTGTTCACCAAATGACTCGATCAGCCATGGATTTACTGTTCGAACGCTGCTGGAATGAAATTCAGCATGGTGAAGCTGTGGAATATGTCACCGGCAACAACGATGCAGATGGTGTTTATCTACTGTATTGGGTGCGCAAACACCACCCAGAGCTGGAAGACTTTGTTCGCTCTCGCCTGGAAAGCTGGGGAGGCAATGCCTCTGGGCTTTATGTAGCCAATATCGATAATCTTGGCAATGTGCATCCCGATACTTTTTGGTGGGACTATAACTTGGGCAATGTTAAAGAACGCCCTTTCTCAGAAATTTGGGAAGACTGTTCTGATCCATTAATGGCCGGACTAAAACAACAACCAAGACAATTAAAAGGTCGCTGTGGAGCCTGCCAATACAGTCGAATCTGTGGCGGTAACACCCGAGTCAGAGCATACCAAGTAACTGGAGACCCCTGGCAAGAAGACCCCGCCTGCTATCTCACCGATGAAGAAATCGGTGTAACTTCAGGAGATTCCCGGTTACAAGTAACACCCTATAGCAAAGACACAATACCTACAAAAAACATTACATTTACATCATAATAGACTGATATTTATGAATTTTATACCTATATTTTTTGCAATCATTATTGCTGCAACCGCTTTAACGGCAAGTGCAGATTCAGTAAGTACAGGAATGGCAAAGGGCTCTCAACAAAGCACAGAAAACAGCACTCGAAACAGTTATCAACAACACTGCGCTCAATGTCATGGCACTCAGCGCTTAGGAGCTATGGGGCCGGCGCTACTGCCACAAAACTTAAGTCGATTAAAAAAACCAGCCGCTACCGACGTTATTGCCAATGGCCGAGTCGCCACCCAAATGCCTGGCTTTGCTGATCAGCTTTCCCCGGAATCTATAGAGCAACTGGTGCAATATATCTATTCAGCACCTGGTGTTAGCCCCAACTGGGATGTGCCAGCAATTAAAGACTCCCATATTATTCATTACAAACCTGAACAACTCTCTGATAAGCCGGTATTTGAAGCAGATCTTCAAAATCTGTTTATTGTGGTTGAGCTGGGCGACCACCATGCCACTCTACTCGATGGTGATAAATTCGAACCGATTCATCGATTTAAAACCCGCTATGCCGTACACGGCGGACCAAAGTACACCCGTGATGGACGTTATGTTTACTTTGCCTCACGGGATGGCTGGATCTCAAAATTTGATATCTACAATTTGAAAACAGTCGCTGAAATTCGTGCTGGCATTAATACCCGTAACCTGGCCGTTTCATACGATGGTCGCTATGTGGCTGTGGGTAATTACCTACCACATAACCTTGTGATACTAGATGCCAAGGACCTGTCTCCTGTGAAGATCATCTCCACTCAGGGAGACAACGGTGCTACTTCACGAGTCAGTGCCGTTTATACCGCCCCAACACGCAACAGCTTTATAGCGGCATTAAAAGACATTCCAGAAGTCTGGGAAATTCCCTACGGAGACGTAAATAAAACAAAAGCTACTCCCGATTTTAAACCGCGCCGGATTAAATTGGATGATTACCTCGATGACTTTTTCTTTAATCAATCCTACTCGCAGGTCATAGGGGCTGCTAGGCCCACAGATAGTGGTGGTAAAAAATCCAAAATCAAAGGTGGATTGGTTATCGACCTCGATAGCGGAGAAAAAGTCGCCACTCTGGACCTACCCGGCATGCCGCACCTGGGTTCTGGTATTACCTGGCGTTACCAAGATAGAACCATATTAGCCTCACCCAACTTCAGTACCGGTGAAGTCAGTGTCATCGATATGGAAAGCTGGGAAACAATTAAAACTATCAAAACCGAAGGCCCTGGGTTTTTTATGCGCAGTCATGCCAACAGCGCCTACGCCTGGGGTGATGTGTTCTTTGGACCCAATAAAGACAAGATGCATGTTATCGATAAAAAGACCTTGGAAATTGTAAAGACTCTACAGCCTGAACCCGGTAAAACCTCTGGTCATGTTGAGTTCACCAAGGATGGTCGCTATGCATTAGTGAGTATCTGGGATATAGATGGCGCACTGGTGGTGTATGACGCACAAACACTTGAGGAAATAAAAAGGCTACCAATGAATAAGCCTTCAGGAAAATACAATGTCTACAACAAAACCCATTATGAAGAAGGGACTAGCCACTAGTATTTAGGTTTATTTACTTTTATCGCAGCTCGTTAAATAGCCGGCAATAGTCAGAGGGTCAGCCTCTGTTTTTCCTGAACGTATAGACTTGAGCTCAAGCAATGCTCGACCATAGTTTGGACAGGGTTGATACCGACCAGTATCTCTCACGTTGTAGATCATTCCACAGAGTTCCAGCCCCCGCCAATTAACTACATCCATATCTGGTCTCTGCAGCAACAACTCTTTCTCTGCCCAGCCTTGAGTCGTAGTTGCTATCTGCTGGCAATTGAGGCCCCAATATTTTGCCAGGTCATCCCCTGTGAGCGGTGGGCGCTCATTGGAAACGGCATCATTCTCGACTACATTATTATTATCCGACTGGGCACAACCGGACCAGAACAACAGCAAGAATATTGAAATAAGGCTATATTTAGTCATTAACTAGAGTCTAAGGGCTATATCTATTCGTTTGATTGATGTTCATCAACTCCATTTATACATAATCCCAGCATTCTTATGCCTATTAATTTAAAACGAAACAATGAGAGCGTTATGGGTGTTTTCAGGTGGCTGATAGGTGGCCTCTTAGTCTTGGCTATCAATTCGGCAGCTGCCCTAACTCCACCAGATGTCACAGATATTCAGTATCCTCAAATCGAAGCTTGGTTTGCAGGAGCATCTACGCTTGATACTCAAGTAAGCCCACCTGGTTACCGCTTAGTCTATCGCAACGGTGTCGTTCAAGGTGCGGTGTTCTATACCCACCAAATAACACCTATACCGGCCTACTCGGGAAAACCCATTGTCACCTTAATCGCCATGGATACCCGAGCGGCTATTATCGGGTTGAAAATTGTTCAGCACGAAGAACCTATTCTGATTGTGGGGGTAAAAGAAGAAGACCTCAAACGATTTACCGATCAATACATCAACCGGTTTGCATTGGATAAGATCCGAGTCGATGCGTCAAACAGACCCGGCTATGTAGGTATTGATGGAATCACCAGTGCCACAATTACAGCCATGGTGTTGAATCGGTCCATCATGGCTTCAGCGAAGAAAGTAGCCATGGCCTTAAACTGGCCATCCCAAGCTGAAGTGATGGAAGCTACACCAGCAGAGGCACTTAGTGAAGCGGACCGATGGAAAGAACGACTGGAACCCTGGCTTTATCAACTGCCCACCATCATCACCCTCATCCTAGCCTTGGGATTACTACTATTTATTCTATTTTTTCAGGACTGGCTGGTTCGAAAGCCGAGGTTATTCAGAACCCTTCGCACCGGCTATCTGATATTTACCGTATTTGTTATTGGCTACGTATTTTCAGCACAGCTGTCTATCGTCAATATGCTGGCTTTTATGCAAACACTCACCCATGGTTTTACCTGGGACACGCTGATGCTAGACCCCGCGACTTTCCTGCTTTGGAGCTTTATAGCCACTTCAATTTTACTCTGGGGGCGAGGTGTATTCTGCGGTTGGCTTTGCCCATTTGGGGCAATACAAGAGCTGATCCATGAAGCTGCCCGCAAGCTCAGCATTCCTTCATTTGAATTTCCCAGCACTATTCATGAGCGTCTATGGGCAATTAAATACTTTATTCTAATCGCCCTAGTGGGCATCTCGCTAGACTCATTCTCCACCGCTGCTGCCTTAGCAGAAGTAGAGCCGTTCAAAACCGTTATCACCCTGAAGTTTGCGCGTGAGTGGGGCTATGTAGCCTATGCCGCCGCCCTGCTGGTTATTGGCATTTTTAATAGTAAATTTTTCTGTAAATACCTCTGTGCTCTAGGGGCTGGCCTGAGTATTCTCGGCCGCTTCCGTATCTTCGACTGGATGCGACGACGCAACGAATGCGGAAAACCCTGCCAAGCCTGCGCCGCCCTGTGTCAAAACGGAGCCATCAAGCCTACCGGGGAGATTATCGATAACGAATGCCATTTCTGCCTAGACTGCCAGGTGCTCTACTGGAATGAGCACGTATGCCCACCACTGGTAGAAAAACGGAAACGGAGGGAAAAAAGGGAACGCACTCACAACCAAGCTGTTCCAGTAAAAATAATTGAAATCTCACCAGATACTTGACAAGGATCAATGGTTTTTCAGCCACTTGGTACGACACTGACGATAGAAAAATAGCCTTTCAAAGGAGCGCACTGTGAAACATCAACAAAAGCTAACCGC
>JBALWM010000039.1:7512-13679 GCA_036960905.1 Porticoccus sp. | reverse complement strand
CTGCTCATCACTATGCTTACCGTAGCAACGATGGCAACTAACCCCTTTTTGGTAGTTGGGGTGCTGTTTATCTTCCTCCGTGATCGGTAAACGACAGGCATGACACTGGTCATAGTCACCTTTTTCAAGCTTATGATTCACGGTCACTCGATTATCGAAAACAAAGCATTCACCTTGCCACATTGATTCATCTTCGGGCACCTGCTCAAGATAATTGAGAATACCCCCTTTCAGATGAAAGACCTCATCAAACCCCTGTTGTTTTAAGTAAGCAGTGGACTTTTCACAACGAATACCGCCGGTACAAAACATGGCCACTTTCTTCTGCTTTTTTGGATCGAGCTCTTTGCTCACATAATCGGGGAATTCACGAAATGTTGTTGTGTCAGGGTTTACTGCATTTTCAAATGTACCAATCTCAACTTCATAATCATTTCGAGTATCCAGCAGCAATACATCAGGATCGCTAATAAGATCGTTCCATTCACTAGGGTCAACATAAGTGCCAACGATGTCATTGGGATCAATACCTTCCACCCCCATTGTCACGATTTCTTTTTTTAGCTTTACCTTGGCTCGATAGAACGGGTTGCCTGTCACATAGGATTCTTTGACATCCAGACCGAAGAAACGCGGGTCTTTTTCCAACCACCCTATCACTGCATCAATCCCCTCCCTGGAACCAGCAATGGTGCCATTGATACCTTCGGCAGCAAGCAACAATGTGCCTTTTACACTCTCTTCAATCATCAAGTTCTGAAGAGGCTCTCGGAAAGATTCGAAATCAGGAAATGTTGCAAAACGGTAAAGTGCTGCAACCACTACACTAGTCGGTGATTCAGTCATGCCTTTTCCTCGTTGCGACCGGAACGTAAAACCGGGCAAGTTGTGGGATGTTGTATCTACTGTGGGGTGTTGTATTTGAAGTGCTTCAGCTAGAGCAAATCGCCCAGAACACCCGGGGAAGCGCATTTTAAGTAAATGTACTCCTGCACTCAAGAGAACATGGCATTCATGCTAGTTTCCCGCCAGCCCTTTCACATCATCACTGTCCTAACAATTGATCTGAACCAGCTACATAGACATTCATCATCGGTGTAAAATTGCCGCCTATTTCTTCTCAGGTATTAAACTATGACAGAACTACTGTCACCCGCAGGAACACTCAAGAACATGCGCTATGCCTTTGCCTACGGTGCAGATGCTGTTTATGCGGGGCAACCACGTTATAGCTTGCGTGTGCGGAACAATGAGTTTAATCACCTGGATGTTATGGCCGGGGCCATTGCCGAGGCCCATGCCCAAAACAAACAGTTCTATATCGCCAGTAATATTTCTCCTCACAACGATAAGATCAGAAGCTATATCCGCGATATGGAAGAAGTCATTGAAATGCAGCCTGACGCGCTGATTATGTCAGACCCCGGCCTGATTATGATGGTCAGAGAGAAATGGCCGGAGATACCTATTCATCTCTCTGTGCAGGCCAATGCGACTAACTACGCCACGGTAAAGTTTTGGCATGCTCAAGGGATTGTTCGCACGATTTTGTCTCGTGAGCTGGGATTGAATGAAATTGAAGAAATCCGCCAGCGATGCCCCGAGATGGAATTGGAAGTCTTCGTCCACGGCTCACTCTGTATCGCCTATTCAGGCCGCTGCCTACTTTCTGGCTATATGAATCACCGGGACCCCAATCAGGGTGCCTGTACGAATGCCTGCCGATGGAAATACAACGCTCAAGAAGCCACAGAAACAGAAACGGGTGATATTGTTCAGGCCAGCACTGTCCCAACCAAGATATGGGAACCTTCTCAGGGGGCTTCTCAGGAAAACCAACCAGACCAGTTGCAGAATGATCATGATGAAGAAAAGCCCATCATGCTATTGGAGGAAGAAGGGCGTCCCGGAGAAATGATGCCAGCCTTTGAAGACGAGCATGGCACCTACATCATGAACTCAAAAGACTTACGAGCGGTGCAACACGTCGAACGCCTGGTTAATATGGGCATTGTTTCTTTGAAAATTGAAGGACGTACAAAATCTCACTACTACGCCGCACGTACTGCTCAGGTCTACCGTCGCGCTATTGATAACGCAGAGGCAGGTAAGCCCTTTGATATCAACATGATGGCCGAGTTGGATCACCTGGCCAACCGTGGGTATACAGAAGGGTTCTACCGACGCCACGTTCCCCAGGAAACCCAAAACTATACGGAGAGTGCTTCCAGAAACCCCAACCAGCAATTTGTAGGTGAAGTCACTGCCGTAGAAGCGGATAAAGGCTGGCTCACGGTGGATGTTAAAAACCGTTTTGAACACGGCGACACCATGGAGCTCATTACCCCCAATGGTAATATGACCTTCTGTCTTGATACTCTGGAAAACCTGAAAGGCGAAAAAATGGATGTAGCGCCGGGCTCTGGGCATGTTGTTCGTGTTCCCATACCCGCAGACATATCCCTACCAGAAGATGGTGGCTACGCCATGCTGATGCGGTATATGTGAACACCCTTTTTTACTTTCTTGTTACACTCAGAGCGTGTTCAAAATAAGAGGTAACCATGGCGAGAATTGCTGTTTTGTTGGCCGTTGTCATCCTGGGCTATTTGTTCTGGCAGAAACTGAATAGCTGCCCACCGGAACAACGGAAAAAACTATTACTACGCAGTGGATTTTTCTTACTAATGGCAGTTCTCCTACTGCTTGTTGCCACGGGACGTGTTCACTGGATAGCCGTCGCTATTACTGCAGCACTGCCTGCCCTTAAAGTCCTGTTGTCCCTGTTACTGCGAGCACTTCCTTTCCTTCAAGTATGGTTAAAAAAACGCCATAGTCAGTCAGAACACCCCTCCTCACCACAAAATACTCCGCTCTCCGAGGAAGAAGCCTGGCAGCTTCTGGGTCTAGAACCTGGAGCCCCCCGGGAGGACATTATTCAAGCTCACAAACGACTGATACAAAAACTTCACCCGGATCGGGGTGGAAATGATTACCTGGCAGCGAAACTCAATGCGGCCAGAGATCTCTTATTAGGCCATTAGCTGTGGAGTTTATCGATCACAAAGCGATAAGCCGAAAAGCCCTACTGACCTGCCTGTTCATTGAAGCTTCAATTTTACTGCTCGATCTATTACTCAACTACTTCCAACTAATCCAGTCAGCCTCCCTTCAAAAAATATTTAATGTGGCGCATGAACAAAGTCTGGGCACTTGGTTTTCAGTGGTACAGGCTGCCGCCGCAGGGATAATTTTACTTGGTCTACACCAGCTAACCTGCACTCGCCAATGGAGAACCTGGGGCTGGCTCCTTCTGGCTATTTTTTTCCTGTACATCTCAATAGATGATGCCGCCAAAATCCACGAAAGGTTGGGAGATCATGTCGGACGATTAGCGGCTGATAATGAACACTCTCTACTGGGTGAGCTTTCAAGGTTCTTTCCCTCCTACGCTTGGCAGTGGGTGTTTGCACCTTTTTTTGGCGCTATTGGTCTCTACATCCTTCTATTTCTCTGGTATCAGCTACTAGAAAACCAGTTACGATTAACAGTTGTTGCGGCCTTTGGGTGTTGGATCATCGCCGTTGGCATCGACTATATCGAGGGTCGTGAGGGCTTCTTCGAACCTATTGCCGCCGCACTGGAGGTAAAAAAGTACACCGTGAGCCACCCTTTCCTTATGGCGGAAGAGTTTATGGAAATGTTTGGAACATCGCTGTTTCTGAGCTTATTTATTCAGCGGTATCTATCGCAGCTTAATCAAAACAATGAAAGGACATGTAACAGTGCAATCAATGGCCGTTAAGCTTGGCTATTGTTCGTAAGCAGCAAATGAATATATCTCCCCAACCACATATAAGGCTCTCTTTGGGAATATACCAGCTCCATCTCAACCACTGATTCTGGAACACCGTTACCCCCACGCAACGTTGTTACATAATCATGGAATACCCTCACACCGCTGGTGGCCTGCACCGTCAGCGCTGCATCGTCCACCCACTCCTGTACCTGCTCAGGTAAGAGCGGATTACTTGGGGTGAGGCTGCCGGGGTCTGGGGTGAATGTATCCCGTTTCAATAGATTGAAATTACCTCTGATGAGGTTCCGATATTCCAATGAATGCCTGTTGTAATAGGTAAAAGACAGCACTCCCTCCTCAGAAAGAAACTGTTTCAGTTGCACTAACAGAGGTTCTGGGTCGGCCAGCCACTCCACCACCGCATGACAAAGCACCACATCAAACTTACTCACCACCCTGTTAGATAGCTCTTGAAAAGGACAGTGGTGCCAAACCATCGAGTCAACCACACCTGACTGTTCAGCTGACTCTCGGGCAATAGAGAGCATCTCACTGGAAATATCATTCACCGTTACCTGATGCCCAAGCTTTGCCAGCCGAATAGCCAACTGGCTTAATCCAGCACCTATGTCCAGGACCCTAAGGGGTTTACTCTCATGAATCTGGGGAATCTGTTCCTCTAAATCACGCCACAACACCGCCAGTCGGATATCGCCTTTTAAACCACCATAGACCTTCCGCTTAAACCGTTCAGCCAAATCATCAAAGTTTCTGTCATTACTCATTGGGCGCTTCTTGTGTGGTTGATAAGGTCATTGAACAGGTCTATTCAATTGCCAAATCGAATGTCTATTTAAGGCTACCAGTACAGAATTTTAACTGATCGGATGATCATCCTTGTCATCACATCTTCCTTTTAACCCCACCATACTCCATTTGATGAAAATCATGATGATAGTACGACGCTAATTGCTTTATCTCAGAAATATTCTATTTTTCTAAATCACATGATAAAAATTTACTTTCAAAAAAATTGTTCCATAACGTAAAACCAGTTTGCTAAATCTCACTGGCAAAGTGAGTTAACAACGCGTCAGGTGTTTTAGTGCGGTCACTAAGCGCAATGCACATGATTATTTCTATTCATTAGGAGGTAGGTATGTCCAGTTGGTTCGAGTTAATCAAGGGTGCTGATGGCCAATACAGTTTTGACCTGAAAGATAGCAATGGCGAAACACTCCTCATCTGCAAGCAACCCTACATTTCCAGAGGTTCAGCTAAAGCTGACATTGAAGTGATACAAAGAAACTGCTCATACATAAACAGGTATGACGCAAAGGAGTCTCCTAATGGAGAATACTACTTCGATCTTCACTCGCCCAACCACCAAGTTATTGCCACAAGCCAAAGGTACGAATCAGCGGAGTCTCGTGATGCGGCTATAGCTACTGTTCGGTCGGATGGCAAGACCAGGACAGTGAGAGCTTAGCGCCTCCCCGCCTTTTAAATACAAGCCTTGACCAAGCACTCCTGCTCATATCCTCCAGATGAACTAGAAGCTGTGTTGCGGCCAGGTTAACTCAAGCTCATTCATGGTTGTGCGTGGGATATAGTGACATTCCACCTATTCCCTCTAAAGCTATCTGTGTCACAGGTTGATACAGTCACCTTAAAACCCTAGAATTGCGCCGGCAAACGGTAATGTGTCCTTTTGATCCGCCCCGGTGGCACAGCTGGATAGCGCGGCCCCCTCCTAAGGGGCAGGTCAGAGGTTCGAATCCTCTCCGGGGCGCCATATAAATCAATGACTTACTTTTTCACTAAGTCCCTATCACTTCGATGCCTCGGGGTTGTGAAACCACGAATACAGTGCAATTTATTATGTGTAGGCATTTGATTTATAAGGAATTAGTTAAGAGGAATACCATTGCAGCCGAACAAAGCAAGTGTTGATTTTTCTACACTTATTATTCAAAATAAGGGCCTTGAAACAGCGAGCTACCCCCCGCTGTAATCATTCAGTAACACTTGTCACACAAACTTCAAATTGAGCGTAAAGATGAAGAGAACAAAGATAAAAGATCAGCCATACACAAACTTGTTAATGCCCAAGGGTTCAGCTGCAGGTCGCGAAGATCAAGCTAAGCAGAGAGCACGTATAGCACAAATAAACCAGGCTGCTTCCCATAAAATCTTTGTACCCTTCTCCGCAAACATGGAACAACGTAAAGCTGCCTTGGCTCTTCGAGCTGAAGGCAAACACATCGTCAGCGGTCTACCAGGCCAAGTTCCCAATTACGCCGAACTTCAATGTTTTTATCATCTCGCTGAAGTTGATGGTGAATTTAAAGTTATACCCGTTTAAAAG
>JBALWM010000039.1:0-7412 GCA_036960905.1 Porticoccus sp. | reverse complement strand
TTTTTATCATCTCGCTGAAGTTGATGGTGAATTTAAAGTTATACCCGTTTAAAAGGTTCATGTTCAGCTACATAAGCCGAACAGGTCATCGTATCCTCCTGTTCGGTTCTCAGTTTATAAGACAATCGTAAAACACCCATATTTTGTCAAAGTAGCAGAAGTAGTTTTGGCCCATATCTACAGCTTTAACGATTTAAACCCTTCATAATCACTCAGCTTTTATTTTAAACATCTGTACACGCCCAATCGGTTAAACTCTATTCTAGAACTGACCTTTATATCACTAATACACTATGAATTTACTCCTCCTGAAAGACGATGACTTTATCTCTGAAGACTCGGCAGAGCTCTCTGGGCGTCGCTTAAAACACCTTATAGATATCCATAATGCCTGCGTTGGCGATACGCTTAAGGTTGGCAGGGTAAATGGGAAAATGGGGACAGCAACGATTCGACAAATAGGCACACAATCAGCCCGGCTCGAGGTGGTATTAACCGTACAGCCACCAACCCCGCTTCCCCTGACACTTATTTTGGCATTACCCCGCCCAAAAATGCTTCGACGAATTTTTCAAACCGTTGCCACTATGGGCGTAAAAAAGCTGTACTTAGTTAATACTTGGCGAGTTGAAAAAAGTTACTGGCAAACACCTTGGCTAGAGCGTTCTGCTATTGAGCAGCAGCTTCTTTTGGGACTCGAACAGGGGTGTGACACCACGCTTCCTGAGGTTATGATCAAAAAACGATTTAAACCCTTTGTTGAAGATGAACTAAGCAATCTTATCGCGAATACTCGGGCATTGGTTGCACACCCCTCAGGACGAACCCCCTGCCCCACGGCACTCAACCAACCAACCACACTAGCGGTCGGCCCAGAAGGCGGCTTTATCAACTACGAGGTCGAAAAGCTTGAAGATGTGGGCTTCCAGCCTATTACTCTAGGTAGCCGTATTCTTCGTGTTGAAACCGCTATTCCCGTGCTGCTATCAAAGCTGTTTTCATAGTTATCTCGGATCTGGCACCCACCACTAGCAACGCCCCTATTCCCTATACATCTCATAGAACACTAGGGTATATTTCTATCCAACCTATTTGGAACAAACGTTCTCAGATAATATCCACTACTAAAATTAATCTGAATACTTCCCTTAAAGGAGATCAGTGCCAATGAAATTTTATGACTGTTCTATTGCCCCAAACCCTAGACGAGCCAGAATATTTATTGCGGAAAAAGGGCTGGATATCCCCAAAATTGAAATAGATATTGTCGGTGGCGAAAACCTAAAAGATGAATTCCTGTCGGTTAATCCCCGAGGGCTATTGCCAGTCTTAGAGCTTGATGACGGTACCCGATTTGATGAGACCATGGCTATTTGCCGATACCTGGAAGAACTCTATCCTGAGCCACCACTATTAGGCACTACACCGGTAGAGCGAGCCCAAGTGGAGTGCCTGCAACGAAAAATGGAATTTGATGGCATGATCGCCACCTCGGAAGTATTTCGCAATGACACTAAAAATGAAAAATTTTCCTACCGTAGCCTACCTGGAGTAGATACTGTAGGCGCCATTGAGGGTTTGGTTGAACGAGGCCACAACAGCCTGAAACTCTTCTACCACTGGCTTGAAACGTATTTAACTGACTCAAAATTTATTGCAGGTGACCGTTATACGATGGTGGATATCACCGCTCTCTGTGCCGTTGATTTTGCCAAATGGGTGGAGCTTGAAATTCCTAAGGAAAATACCAATTCATTGCGTTGGTATGATGAAGTATCTTCTCGACCAAGTGCTCAAGCCTGAGCCATTACCAATAAGCAAGGCCAAGGAATAGTTTTCACACACAAAAAAGCCCCCAATTTGGGGGCTTTTTTTATTTGGCGGTGAGGGAGGGATTCGAACCCTCGATACGTTGCCGTATACACGCTTTCCAGGCGAGCTCCTTCAGCCACTCGGACACCTCACCGTGTATTTTGAGGTGCGCAACTCTACACAAGCACCCCCTAAAAAGCAATTGCCAGGGCCATTTTCAAGGCCAGGTCTGAAAGTATTCGCGAAGATCCGGTTCCGGGGCTTCGGGTACCTTTCCCTGAACCGTTCCCAGATACAAAAAGCCGATAATTCTCTCCGAATTCCCCAAAC
Organism: Porticoccus sp.; assembly: GCA_036960905.1. Lineage (GTDB taxonomy): Bacteria > Pseudomonadota > Gammaproteobacteria > Pseudomonadales > Porticoccaceae > Porticoccus. Next base: position 5,270 of record JBALWM010000039.1, on the reverse strand, counting down.
CGAGCCCCTTCATTATAGTGCTATCGTATGCGAGATTTCCTGTACGCCATATAGCGCCCACCCCCTGCGCATAGGCCGCAGTAATCATATTCTGTGCAGCTGCACCTGCAGAGATAGTTTGCTCAATTACAGGTACTTTGGGATTCTCTCTCGGGCTGGCAATAACAACGACGATCATGGGTGCCCTCTGCGGACGGGCTATCATTCGTTCTCGCCCCTTATCCGTCAGCACCTCACCTCGATCCTCAGATGATTTGACAAATAATTGTCCCAATTCAATGAGCCCTTGTCCCTCGATGAGGAGAAAGCGCCATGGCCTCATTCGACTATGGTCAGCAGCACGAAATGCCGCTTTTTTGATGTTTTCCAGAATATCTCCCTGTGGAGCCGGTTCTGACAATCGAGGAGATGAAACCCTACCCTGTAATGCATTGAGTGCATCCATTGTTTCTCCCTTTTTCTTATTTATTCTCAGGATTTAGCAAGACCGAATACAATTCCCCATAGAAAGAATGGACTTTTCTACTCAGACATCGTGTAATTATGCGCATCATCATAAGCGCTGGAGTCACGATCTTACAGGATGACTGTTGAGAGTACGAAAGAGACGGAACGATCCATGTTCCACCAAAGCCTTTTCCGCTTTTTGGTGGGATTGGCCGGTATCACCACATTAATCTCATCCCAGGCTAAACAAGGCTACGACTTTTTCTTAGTAACGCTCATACTGGCGATACTTCTCTACATCATTATTTCCCATTTCATTTGTAGTTCAGTCGACAAACAAAATAAGACTCGTATCAATCAGTGGCTAGCATCATCAGATGCCTTCTTGCTCGGCTGCTTAGTGGTTGTTATTGATCTTAACCTCCTTCCCTCACTGTTATTCATCCTGACGTTACAGTTCAATGCGCTGATTAACGGCGGAGTCAAACGATTAATTCCCGATAATTTGGCATTGGGGCTTGGACTCATCCTGCTCATTCTTATACAGCAACCACAGTTGAATTTTTCTGCTGATTTGAAAGCAAGTATTGCACCGCTAATCGCTCTAGGAATCTATTCCTGCATCTATGGAATGAGTTCTTTTAACCAAATAAACGGTTTACTAATAAAACAAAAAGACGCAGAAAAACAGCTGGTGCAAATGAAGCTGAGAAATTACCACCTGTCAAAATATCTCTCGCCAACACTGCGTAAGGCTATTCTTTCAGGCAAGGATGTAAAGCTTGAAACCCAGCGTAAAAAGCTGACTATTTTCTTTTCAGACATTAAAGGATTTAGTGAGTTATCTGAAGAAATGGAAGCGGATGCGCTGACCAGCTTGCTCAATAATTACCTGACAGAGATGTCAGAAATCGCCATCAAATATGGCGGCACCATCGATAAATTTATTGGTGATGCCATTATGGTATTTTTTGGTGACCCAGCCAGTCACGGTGCAAAAGAAGACTGTGTGGCGGCGGTATCCATGGCAATTGCCATGAAAAAACATATGAAAGAACTACAACAGCAGTGGATTAATCAGGGTATTCAGAAGCCATTAGAAATACGAATGGGCATCAACACCGGTTTTTGTACCGTAGGCAATTTTGGTACAGAAAATCGCTTGGATTACACCTTACTCGGTACAGAAGTTAACCTGGCAAGTCGCTTGGAATCAGCCGCAGAACCGGGAGAAATCCTGATTTCTCACGAAACCTACGCACTCGTTAAAGATCTGATCATGTGTCATGACAAGGGCGAAATTCAGGTTAAGGGCTACCAACAGCCTGTACGGGTTCATTCTGCTTTAGACCTCCGCAGGAATCTAGGGAAGGACCAAACTTACTTTGAGCACCTGACCAATGGCTTTTCTATTTATATGGATTTAGACCGGGTGCGCAACTACGACAAAGACAAGATTATGGAGTCCCTCATTGATGCAGCCAACCGTTTAAAGAGCAAAGATATTTTCTAGATATTTATAGCCTATTTTTTTACCACTACCACCTCAATCACTACTGTCTAAATAGACGTAATTTCGGTGGGTTCATTTTTTTTGAACTGCGATAGGGATTGATATCCAGCCCACCTCGACGAGTATATCGAGCATAAACCTCTAATTCATCGGGCTGACAAAGTTCGTTAATCTCAGTAAAAATCTGCTCCACACACTGCTCATGAAAACCCTGGTGATTTCGATAAGAGATAATGTATTTAAGCAACCCTTCTGGAGCAATCGGCCATCCGGTATAACGAACCAGGATGCTTGCCCAATCCGGCTGCCCAGTGACAGGACAGTTCGTTTTTAACAGGTGACTATAAAATGATTCTGTGACTGCCTCTCCCCCATCATCAAGACTCAGCAATGAAGGGTCGGGTTCATAGGTATCTACAACAAGATCAATATCCATATCATCTAAACAAACACCGGGAAATGATGCGAGACCGAGATTTCGGTAGCTATCCGGGGTATGTATATCGACAAGTACAGTCCCATTCACACACTCAGCAATATCTCTTTCTAGAACAACACTCACATCCTGTGCAGAGCTGTATTGCTCTTGGTTCAGCGAGTTCAGGTACAGCTTGAGGGATTTTGACTCCACCAGATTTTCGGTATCACAAGGCATGGAAATATCAGCCACCGCCACTACTGGCTTACCCTTTAAATCAAGCCATGACAGCTCATAGGCGGTCCAAAGATCAAATCCGAAAAAGGGTTGTTTATCTTTTAAACCTAGTAGCTCCCGCCCTTGGGAACGAGAAATAGCACTGAGCACCTCTGGACTGTAAGAGGTTGGATAGGCTGTTTCAACCCCCAATAATAAGCCTTTATCACTCATTAAAAATCTCCATTAGCATCCTATATCTACAAAATATATTAGTAACACTAGCTACGCAATTTTTTGCCTCGATCCAGTAGATATAAAGAAAAGATAAACAATGCCACACAGAATCCAATTACCATACTAAAAGCCCAAGCCACATTAATATCCGTTATCCCCAAGAGGCCATAACGAAAGGTATTCACCATATACAGTATAGGGTTTGCCTTTGACACACCCTGCCAAAACTCAGGAAGCATATTGATAGAATAGAACACCCCCCCCAAATAGGTGAGGGGTGTCAGCACAAATGTTGGAATAATGGATATATCATCAAAGCTGTTAGCAAAAACCGCATTAATAAATCCAGCCAACGCAAAAAGAACGGCTGTCAGAAAAACAATCGCTACCGTCACGGGAATATGACTGACCTGAAGATCAGTAAAAAACAGAGAGAGCAAGGTTACAATCAACCCGACCATCAACCCCCGGCATACACCACCAATCACATAGCCCAGCAAAATAATATAGTTAGGCACGGGTGACACGAGCAGTTCTTCCACACTCCGCTGGAATTTGGTTCCATAAAAAGAAGACACTACATTGGAATAAGAGTTGGTAATGACCGACATCATAATCAGTCCCGGCACCACAAACTCGATATAACTGAAGCCCGACATCTTGCCAATTCGCGGGCCTATCAACGTACCAAAAATGACAAAATAGAGAACGATTGTAATTGCTGGTGGCAATAACGTCTGTAACCAGATTCGGGTGAACCGCCTTATCTCCTTAACAAGAATGGTGCAGAATGCGATCCATTGCTCTTGGGGGTTCATTGCTTGCCCTCCTGGCTGCTCTGGGCTGTTGGGGCGGTGTTGTGTGGCTCCACCAGTGAGACAAAGAGCTCTTCAAGGCGATTGGTTTTATTACGCATACTGACCACATGAACCCCATGATTACTCAAACTCGCAAAGAGAGCATTAATAGACTGATGCTTTTCTACTTCAACCTCAAAGCTGTGGTTATCAATTAACTGCCCCTGATATCCCTCCATGTGAGGAAGTTCTGCTAACGCCTCTTGAGTATCCAGAATAAAAATCTCTTTATTCAACTGCCTCAAGAGTGATTTGGTAGAGGTATTCTGAACAATCAGACCTCGATCAATAATCGCCACGTTGCGACACAGGCTCTCAGCCTCTTCCAGATAGTGAGTAGTCAAAATTATAGTCGTGCCGCTGGCATTTATTTCCTTGAGAAACTGCCACATAGACCGGCGAATCTCAATATCCACACCTGCTGTAGGCTCATCAAGAATAAGTAGCTTCGGTTCGTGCACCAATGCTCTCGCAATCATTAAGCGCCGTTTCATTCCACCAGATAATGTTCGAGAGGGTTGGTTACGTTTATCCCATAACCCCAGTTTCTTTAGGTATTTTTCTGCCCTCTGCTCGGCTAACTTTGATGAAAGGCCAAAGTACCCCCCTTGTGTTCTAACAATATCGAAGACTTTTTCAAACTGATTAAAATTAAACTCTTGAGGCACCACACCAATATCTTTTTTTGCCAAAGAAAAATCTTTATCAATATCAGTTCCAAAAATAGACACATCGCCACTAGTTTTTTTCACCAAAGAGCAGATAACACCTATTGTTGTGGACTTCCCCGCACCATTTGGGCCCAGCAATGCAAAAAAATCGCCTTGCTGTACCTCTAGATCTATCCCTTTTAGGGCCACAAAGCCACTATCGTAGACCTTGTGTAAATTACGTATGGACAAAGCTGGGGTCATAACATCTCAATGATCAATTGTTCAAAAATATGCGGCTTAAATCATACCGATGAACCAGTAGGCCAACCAGTAGACGGTGTCTTTTATTGTTGAGATAAACGGCAGTAGCAAGATACCAAATTACGACCGCATCATCGGTGTGACTGTTAGTCTAAATCACTTTGACAGCAGATGGGGGAGGCTAAACAAAAAAAACGCAGAGTCATAGACTCTGCGTTTTTATTTGGAGCGGGAAACCGGGTTCGAACCGGCGACCTCAACCTTGGCAAGGTTGCGCTCTACCAACTGAGCTATTCCCGCGCTGTCTCTATAAGTAAGAGATAGCAATAAAATGGCGTCCCGTAGGGGAGTCGAACCCCTGTTACCGCCGTGAAAGGGCGGTGTCCTAGGCCTCTAGACGAACGGGACACAATGGTTCTCTCAAGAGAGGCGCGCATTCTAAGAAGCCGGCTCTATGCTGTCAACCCTGCACTTCAATTTATCCAACCAGAAAGCCTTTCCGAATGAGAGATATATCATCTAAGTTGATTAATTGACGATATCAACCGATACCATCAAATCCCCTCATGAGGTCGACAAGGGCCCAATTATTCCTTTTCAAGAAGGAGAGATGCTGAGTTGGTGCAATATCTCAAACCCGTTGGCTGAGGGCCATCGTTAAAAACATG
>JBALWM010000038.1:0-13701 GCA_036960905.1 Porticoccus sp. | reverse complement strand
GGAACAGGGTTACAAAAGGAGCGGAATTATAGCCTTCAGGCTGTTGGGTATAAACCGTTCATCTAAACTATTGATACACCAGATAAACAAGTTTGCATCCATCGCCCCTGATTCTCTCGTCACACAACAAACAAGACACACACAAACCGGCTTATGAACCGACCCCTGCCCAAAGCTCAGACTCAGCCTCTAAACCATCCGAACGTGCGCGCCATTCTCTACTTACAGGTGAGCCTGTTCTCTTTTCTGATGGGAGACTCACTGCTAAAGCTGTTGCTACAGAGCGTTCCCATGGGTCAGCTAATCTGCCTTCGCACCATAGCCTCCCTCTTGGTGTTGCTAACCTTTATGGCCGTCACAGGGAAGTTGCACTTACTAAAAGTCACCAAGCCCCTTCAGCATGCCCTACGCAGTCTATTCTTTACCGTTGTCAGTATTGGCTATTACCTTGCCGTTAAATCGTTTCCCCTCAGCGCCGTGGCGACGGCCCTGGCTGGCGCACCGATTATTATCTCAGCCATATCGCCACTGATACTCAAGGAACACGCCAATAGAATCCAATGGATTGCCACCATCACTGGGTTTATCGGTGTTTGCCTCGTATTGAAACCCGACTTCAATGAGCTTAACTGGTATTACCTGGCCCTGTTAAGCCTGCCCTTTTCCTACTCCATTATGATTTTATGGGCAAAAAATTTGTCCAAAACCGAATCAGACTGGGCACTGAATTTTTACCAATTTATTCCGTTACTCATACTCAGTAGTGTTTGGCAGCAAGATCAGTGGATCACACCCGATGCCACACAACTAGGTATCACCTTAATTTCAGGAGCGGCGGCATCTATTGGCTTTATGTTACTGATCGCCGCCTTCCGTATCGGCAAACCGGTAATTATTGCTCCCTTTGAATATAGCTATATCCTAATGGCATTAATCGCAGACATTCTGTTCTGGCATTTTTCCCCCGATAGGTGGCTGTGGCTGGGCATTGGCTTCATTCTAATCTGTAGCGTAGTGCAAGGCTGGCAAGCGCGGATTGATCCGCCAATTATTACTCCTCACCTTCGACCTGAAGACACCCACAACCCATAACCTATACCCTATAGATTAAGTCTGGATACCAAGAACGGTTCAAATTACTGGCTGAAAAACGTACCATAGCCCCCTTACTTATTTGATAGCTACAGGATTACACTCACATGATTACCCTGCACACTAATTTTGGCGACATCAACATTGAACTGGATTTTGACAAGGCGCCAATCTCTGCGGCCAACTTTCTGCAATACTGCCGTGACGACTTCTACACCAACACCGTTTTCCACCGTGTTATCGACGGCTTTATGATTCAGGGTGGTGGCTTTACCCCTGAGATGACAGAAAAAAGTGGCCGTGCATCCATTGAAAATGAAGCCGATAACGGTCTCAGTAATGACGAAGGCACCCTGGCCATGGCTCGTACCAACGACCCCCATTCAGCCAGCTCGCAGTTCTTTATCAATGTTGGGAACAATGGCTTCCTGAACCACTCGGGCAAAAACTCGCAAGGCTGGGGCTATGCCGTATTCGGCAAAGTGGTTGATGGCATGGATGTAGTGAATAAAATTAAAGGTGTTGCTACAGGGAACAGCGGTTCCCACCAGGATGTTCCTACCGAAACCGTAGAAATCCAGAACGTTACGGTCAGCGATGCGTACTCTGATAAGTAATAGCCCAATCAGACCTGTGGGCTAACGTTATATGGCCCACAGTACCTGACTCAGCTACTACGTACTCACATGCCGACACTACTTATCTCCGATCTCCACCTCTCGTCTGAAAATCCAGCCGTGGCCCAGGCATTTCTGGGTTTTCTAAAAGATCAGGCTCAACAAGCAAACGCGCTGTATATCCTCGGTGATCTATTCGAAGCTTGGGTAGGTGACGACGACCCTGCACCTTTGTCGCGAGAAGTCATTTCCGCCTTAAGAGAACTTACGGATAACGGTACCAGTCTTTACATAATGCAGGGCAATAGGGACTTTCTCCTCGATAAACGCTTTGCTCGTGAAACAGGCTGTATCTTGTTACCAGACCACTATGTGACCGAGCTTGAGAACCACAGAATATTATTACTGCACGGTGATACTTTGTGCATTGGTGATGAGCAATACCAAAAATTCCGTCGTAAAGCACGGCACCCCATTTTTCGCTGGTGCCTAAATCATTTACCCCTGAAAACACGACAAAATATTGCCACAAACTGGCGTTCCAAAAGTATGAAGGCCAACTCCAATAAGCCCGATAACATTATGGACGTCACCGCCTCAGAAGTTGAACGGCAGATGGAAAAGTATCAAGTGAACACCATGATTCATGGCCATACTCACCGGCCCAATCGCCATCAACATAAGCAGGGCGAACGATTAGTGTTGGGGGACTGGCATCACCATGGTTGGTATATCCGTGTTACAGAAAAGACTGAGCCTGAGCTGATTTCTTTTCCGATTAATCATTAGCTATTAACTAGATTAGCCCCCAAACTTCAAGTTCCCTTCCCCGCACTCAAAACAACCACCCAGTTTTACCCTTACCTAAAATAACCACAAGCCCTCGTAAACAGGGATAGAGTCTTCATCACACTCTCTAAGAAATATAACTCTTTGTTTCTACACATATTATTTTTTTAACGATACGCATTAAAAATCAAACCGCTGTGCGCAGGGCTAAATAGAGCGTATAGTGGAAAAATTAGTCCTACCCTGTATCGAGCCTACTGGCCCACACGCCTCTATCCTCCTTATTGCAACTCTATTTGCTTACATGCGAATAGAGTAGATTCGTAGCACCTACAGTTTACGCTTCTCAATCTTAATGAGGGCACCCAGCGTTTTAGTGTAATTCTGTTCTATTGAGCAGCGAAATGCTGAGAGTGAATTTTTTGCAGCCTGATTTAGGTGCATCTTTGATTCGTAGTTATTACTTTTAGGAACACCATGACCACAGGCAACGCAGAACCCCAGGAGTTACAACCCGCCATTATTTCTTATGTCAAAGATCTGCCTAATTTGTGTTCACTTGCCGGGTTGGCCTGCACAATATTTGCGATCTATTTCAGTATTCTTGGCGTTTACTACGCAGCAATGATTGGCATGATCTGGGCCGTTGCCTTTGACTGGGCTGATGGACTGGTTGCTCGAAGAATGAAGGGACGCACAGGCAGCGACAGAATTTTTGGTGGCCAACTCGATCTAATAATAGACATTGTGAGCTATGGCGTCGCGCCCGCGATTCTTTTGCTTAGCTATGGAAAGTTCAGCCCCCTATTTCTGCCGCTCGCTTTCATCGTACTCGCTGCCAGTGCGATACGGTTAAGTTACTTCAGTACCTTCGGCTTGTCTGACGAGTCCAAATACACAGGGCTGGCGCTGGATAACAACAACATCGTACTGGTTTTTATCTTCCTTTTAGAAAGTGTTCTTCCCGGTGGATTATTCTCAGTGGTTCTCTATGTCAGTGCCCTAGGGCTGGCCGCTCTCAATGTATCTCAAATTAAAACGCCTAAACTTTCTGGCAATCCAAGAAATGTTTTTTTGCTTGCGTTTTATACACTTGGCATAACAAGTATTTATGCGTGGAAGCTTTTGTAGCCAGTATTAGCACTGGCAAAACTGTCGATAAAAACGGCTCTGATAATTATTTTTCAAGGAATTAAATAACACATGATTGTATATACCGTAGGTACGTTTGATTTATTGCATGTAGGGCACCTTGCTTTACTGGAGTACTGTAAATCACTAGGTGGTGTTCTGGCCGTTGGTGTTGCTTCGGATCGTGTTGTGAACTCTTACAAGCCCAATGTGCCTGTCATTCCTCTTGAACAGCGAATGGAAATGCTGAAAGCATTGCGTTGCGTTGATATTGTGCGCCCCTACGATGAGCTTGAATATGTGTCTGGCTGTAAAGAACTGAATGTCGATATTTTCGTCATTGGTGAAGATTGGGGAAATAAACCCCACAATATCGCGGTGGAGTCTTACCTGAAATTGAACGGGAAGCAGATCAGTCAAGTGCTTTACAATCCCCGCACTTCATCAACTAGGATAAAACAAAATGTCATGGCTCAATCTTGTAACGGAAAAAATTTGAAGCTAGCTGCTGTATCGTAGGGATAAAACTAGTTCGACCGAAACACAATCTGTTACAAGCTCTGGGTTCAGAAGGAGCAGTATCAAAGACGTCGTATCGATTTTTTTAATCAGTTTTCACCCCTCCCTTTTCCACCTTTTGCCGCCACACAATAAGCCACCGCTACAGCATAGAGATGCCTGTATAAAAGAGCGGCCCTCCAAATAATTTTTGGTTCTAACAAATCAGCCACCTGCTCCTATACTTGATGTAAGCAATTTTTTCTAACAACCCGTTATGAAATCAAAAGCACTCAGTATTTCAGCGATTATTCTGTTCATTATCACAATGCCAATTATCATCGCCTGGACTACCCTGATTAATCTGTTTCCCGAGGACAAGTATGCCAATCGACCTAAAGTATTGGCTTCTCCAACCTTGGGAGAGCAGCAGTTTATTCCCTATCAGGGGCCTCACCCCAGTCAATGGAGACGTAGCGCCGACCCTTTTTCCTACCCAATTCGACTCGGCAAAGTTGGCCCTGTAACACCGCTGTATCAGATCAATACGCAATATCCGTTCGCCTGTGGAGGCGAGCGCTCAGGACTCGGGCAGCCGCTGATAGACAACAGTGATCAATGGGGTATTGCCGTCACACACACTGACCCACAGACAGGAGAGTCTCGTCGTGGGTTCAGTAAAGACTGCCTGTACCCAACACAGGCCTGGTACCTGTATAACCGCACCGGTACTAAGAAGTTTTTCCCGCTGGAGGAAGCTCAAGATGATATTGCGCAGATCAGTATTAACGGGAAAAACATCAACTTTGTCATCCGTGTAGAAACGGGCACGATAAACCGATTTATTTATACAATAGCCGCACTCAAAGGCCCCGAAGAGACGCTGAAAAACCCGGACGGTCAATATTGGAATAAACGTCTCATCTACCAATTCCGCGGCGGAGTGGGCATCGGTTACCGTCAGGGGCGCACCAGACCAAACGCCATACCTGAAAGGCGTTTTGAACAATTAAAACTGGGGTATGCCGTCGCTTATTCCACCGCTAACCAGACGTCCAATCATTATGATATCTGGCTGGCTGAAGACACCGCCCTACGGGTAAAACGGCAGTTCAGTGCACTGTACGGCAACCCCCACTACACCATCGGTATCGGCGGTTCAGGTGGCGCCATTCAACAGTACCTGATTGGTCAGAATGGCTCAGACCTTCTGGATGGGGCTTTAGCCTTGTACGCATATCCGGATATGCTCAGCCAGACACTCTATGCGCTCGATTGCGAATTACTGGAATACTACTTTGATGTTAACGCAGAGAGCTCTCGGTGGCAGCACTGGCAACAGCGCCAACTGATTGAGGGGCTTAACAGCAAGGTTTACCCTGCTGACGGGAGAGCCTACATTTATGAAGCTGCTATGGTGGCACAGGGATTATTACCGAGCTGGCCAACCGGTAGCAGTGAATGCATTCGTGGCTGGCGCGGCCTCACCCCACTCATCAACAACCCAAAATACGTTCACTTCATGAGCCGCTTCAGCAAGCAAATTCAAGAATCAACGCGCTGGAGTCACTGGGATAGCCAGGAATATATCTATGGCAGCCGCCCAGATGGTTACGCCTTCCGCACCTGGGACAATGTCGGGGTACAGTATGGCCTGCTCCCTCTCAAGCAGGGCCAGATCAATATTCAGGAGTTTCTTCACCTCAATGCCAGTATCGGTGGTTGGAAAGCCCCTGAAGACATGACTCAGGAGAACTTCTGGCGTCTCAATAACCATGGTTCTTTCTGGGACTTTAGTCCCTGGAGTCACCACAATATGAACCTGAGTGGGGACAATGGCAAAACCCCTGCGCCTAGAACCCGGGGTGACATTGTCGCTATTCAAGCCGCTTACCAGGCCGGCCATATCTTTGTTGGACAGATGAATATCCCTGTTATCGATGTACGCCACTACCTTGAACAGGATTTGGATATGCACCACGCAAGCGCTTCATTTTCGGCTCGATTGCGCTTGTTAAGACAACAGGGGCATCACGACAATCAAGTGATCTGGATGGCCGACAAGCGTTTTAATCCGACACCTCAAGTCCTTGAAGCGATGACTCAGTGGCTCGACAACCAACGCACCTCTGGCTCAAAGGATCCACGCCAGACACGACCGGACAACCTTCAGGATCGCTGCTACGATCAGAGCGGCCAGATTATCGCCAATGGCCCAGATGTCTGGGATGGTGAATGGAATAATCAAAAAAACGGTGTCTGCATGCAGCATTACCCGATCTACAGTACGTCGCGAGTAAAGGCGGGGGGCAACCTGCTAGGCGACACGTTCAAGTGCCACTTGATGAGCATAAACACAGCGATAGAAAAAGGGCTATATACACCTATCGATATGACACCACATAAGGAGCGTCTGGAACAAATTTTTCCTGATGGCGTGTGTGACTACAGCAAGCCCGACCAGGGACTTCCCGCCAAGCTAATAGTCAACTGATCCTGACCCGCTTTATCAGACACCTACTCTCCCCTTAATGCATCAATCGGACTCAGCCTAGTTGCATTGAGAGCGGGTCGAACCCCCGCTATCAACCCAACCACCATGGACACCATTAATGCTACGGTGACTATTTCCGGTTTTAAGGCCATGGGTAGTGCAGGGAGAAACAACTGAAGCATTACTGCCACCAGAGCAACGGTCATTACACCGGTAATTCCGCCGATCAGCCCCAGCATCACCGCCTCACCCAGAAACAGGTTCCGCACCAAACTGCGGGTACAGCCCATGGCCCGCAGTAGGCCCACTTCACTGGTGCGTTCTGCCACGGTAATCATCAGAATCGTGGAAATTCCCACAGCACCGACTAGAAGCGAAATCGCGCCAAGACCACCCCCTGCGTATTTAAGAATTCGCAGGATGTTATCCATGGTTTCCATCATCTGGTCTTGAGTAATCAGGGTGAAATCCTCAAAACCGTGGCGATCAATTAATAATTTACTGATATTTTTTGTGAGGGTTGCGGTGGTCACTGACGGGCTGTAAAAAATATCCACTTCCATCAGGCTTTCCCGGTTAAACAACTGCAAGCCTTTGTTGGCGGGAATATAAATCATATCGTCCAGATCAGTACCGAGAAACTGCCCTTTCGGTGCGGTAACACCCACCACCCGAAAGCGGTTGCCACCCACATGGACGAATTCGCCCAATGGATTACTGTTGCCAAATAATTCCTGCTTTAACTTGCTGCCTAATACGGCAAAGGCTCTGGCACGCGTCATATCTTCTATAGGTAAGAAAGTACCCTGGGCAATATCCAGCTTCCAGGCTTTGTCTGCCAGCGCCCCTACGCCCGCCACATCGGTATAACGGCTCATGCCTTTGGCTTTGATCTGGGCAGTACCCATTACCACGGGCACCACTTCCTGAACACCGGGAATACGTGCCAGAGCCTCCGCATCGGCTAGCGACAGCGGGCGGGTGGTGTTGAGAATGCCGCTGAGGCCAAAGGTTTCTGTCTTGCCCGGCATAATGGCGACGATATGGCTACCAAACTGGGTAAATTCCTGAATCACAAACTGCCGTAGCCCTTCGCCCAATGAACTCAACAACACCATGGCGGCGATACCGATAGCAAAACCCACAATGGTCAAGATGGAGCGCATTCGCTGCATCCACAGCGCCCAAATTACCCAGCGAAGATAGTCGACAAACTTCATCCTCCTCGCCCTCCCTGACCCCGGAGCGCCAACACCGGATCGAGAGCTGCGGCCCGGCGGGCGGGCATTAGGGAAAACACTAACCCAGCCAGTAATGCGGTACCCACCGCTGCAGGCATGGACCACCAGGGTGGAAAAATGGGAAATACCGGCCAGACACGACCAATGATCCACACTACTGACCAGGCAAAAATAACCCCGGCCAGTGAACCCAGGGATACCAGCATTAACGATTCACCAAGAAACAACTGTCGCACTTGGGTACTGCTGGCACCGATGGCTTTTAGCAGCCCGATTTCCCGTCTCCGTTGGCTCACGGAAATCAGACTGAGATTCATAATCAAAATGCCCGCCACCAGCAAACTAATGGCAGCGATGGCAGCGATGGCCAATGTGAGTGTGGCGAGAATGTTATCGAAAGCGGCGAGCATGGCATCCTGGCTAACTAGGGTAATGTCCTCGTCACCCTCATGTCGCTCACGAATAATGGCCTTGATTCTGCGCTCTGTTCTTGGCAGGTCGGCGTTACCGGCTAACTCAATTAATATCCGAAACAGGCCCGGACTATTAAACATTTGTTCAGCGGTACGAACGGGAACAATTATCATATCGCTCAGGTCCATACCCAGAGATTCCCCCCGTTCAACCAGAACACCAATCACCCGCATGCGGCGGTCTCCGGCTCGAATCCATTCACCAATCGCCCGACCGTGCCCGAACAGCTCCCGTTTTAGTTTTGCCCCCAGCACACAGACTGCCATAGCTTCACTGCGAGTTCGATCTGGCAGAATTTTTCCTTGGGACACGTCTAGCTGACGCACTTGAAAAATTTCGGGTGTGCTGCCCAGAACAATGGATTCACGGGAGATATTGTCCACGGTAATGGCTGTAGTGCCGGCAATAATTGGGGCAACTGCCTTAATAGATGGAATACGGGACATGGCCATCGCATCTTCCAGAGTCAAATCTCTGGGTGCGGTACCATAAACAGGTGGAGATCCACCGGTGGTTTCCTTGCGACCGGGAAATACGATCAATAATTGATTGCCCAGTGCCGAAAATTCCTGGTCCACATAACGGCGAGCACCCTCGCCTAAACTTGTGAGTAAAATAACCGAGGCAACGCCTAATCCCACAGCCAGTAACAACAGGCCGGTACGCACCCGGTGCCGCATAAAAATCTGCCCGTTAAAGCGTATCTGATCAGCCAGGTACATGGTCAGCACTCATATCTGTTTCAACGCTTGTGTCTGTTTCGATCAGGCCGTCCACCATGCGAATTTGACGGCGGGCCCGCTGACCCAGATTGAGATCGTGAGTCACCACCAGCAGGGTGATGCCTTCGGCATTGAGGTTTTCCAGCACTGAGAGAATTTCCTGCCCGGACGCCTGATCCAGATTACCCGTGGGCTCATCCGCCAATAGAATTCGCGGCTTCATCACGATGGCCCGGGCAATGGCCACCCGTTGTAACTGTCCACCTGACAGCTGGTTCGGGTGGTGCCCAGACCAAGCCTCCAGCCCCACCTGTGCCAGCACTTCCCGTGCAGTAATACGGCGCTCTCCCAATGACACACCCGCCAGCATCATGGGTAATTCGACGTTTTCCAGAGTCGTGAGGCGGTTCACCAAATGAAACGATTGGAAGATAAAACCGATCTGTTCGCCCCGGAGTCGGGCACGCTGTTCCTCAGGCAGCGTCTCGGTATGTACCGCATCCAGTAAATAACTACCGCTGTCTGGGCGATCCAACAAGCCAATCATATTGAGTAGTGTGGATTTACCGGACCCTGATGGCCCCATCACCGACAGATACTCACCTTCCTGAACGGTTAAGTCCACCTCACGAAGCGCTCGTAGTGGTGTCTCACCCACCTGATACGTCTTGTTGACGCCCTTCAGTTCAATCATTTAACTTAGCTCAATCATCTTGAACCTTGCCAATCTCTACCCTGGCACCATCAATAACACCGGCACTGCCGACATTACTGACAATCTGTTCACCTTCGACCAAGCCCTTTTGTACCTCCGTAAAATGCCAATTGGAGAGACCTTTGGTAATCGCTTTCCGTTGTAACTCACTATTGTCATCCACCACCAGTACATAGCTGTCGTCGACGACTAGTTCTGAAGGGATACGCAAAACACTCTCATGCCTGTCGAGAATAATCTCCATATCGGCACTGTATCCGGCCAACAACTTCACCCCCTCAACCAGCGGTTCTAACTCTGCTTCCACTTCAACGGTGCGAGCCTGTTTTTCAAAATCCAGAATGTAGGGAGAAATACGCCGAATCCTTGCGGGGAAAAGCTGCTCTCTAAAGGCATCCAATGTCACTCGAACCTCGATACCAATAGAAATTTCCGAGGCGTCCACCTCATCAATGGGTGCGCTGATATAGTGGCAATCATCCGTTAGTAAATCGATGGCCGGCGGTGTCGCTACGCCCGGTGGTGAAGGGGTAGAAAACTCACCTATTTCCCCCGTCACCTCAGCCACTGAACCGGCAAAAGGTGCTCTCAAATAGGTCTGATCCAATACCGCACTCGCCGCAGCCACGGTAGATTGCGCTTGAACCTCACGTGCTTTAGCGGCCTCGCAACCCGCAGCACTGGCTTCAGCACGAGATCTAGCTACATCTGCTGACTCTTTGGAGACAAGATTTTTCTTGGCCAGATTAGCCAAACGACGGGATTCCCGCATATCTGACTCAGCCGCAATGCAGATGCTTTGCTTTTCTCGCTTGGCAGATAATTCGGATGCCTTGGTGACTTCCAGCTGGGCAGCACGATCCTCATTCCACAGCGCCATTAGAAGTTGCCCCGCCTCTACACGATCCCCTTCCTTCACATAGAGTTCGGAAATTTGCCCACCGATGGGCAGTGACAACCGGGATCTCTGACAGGCCTTAACGGTTCCAGCGCGGGTGTTCGCTACAGTGCGTTCTACGGTGCCTCGTTCTACCGCCACTACAGAAACCATCACAGGCTCTGGTCGAGACCAGTAATAAAACAATCCCACCAACACCAAGGCGGAAATAAAACTGACGATCCATTTTTTCATCGGCACAAGATCAGCCTCCCCAGTAAACCCAACTTTTTTTAGCACTTCTTCTTGGCAACTCCTATTAGCATAGTCTCTGTATAGAATATAAGGGATTGATGTGCATCTAAAAAATGCTGTGTTGATACTCAAAGGTCACTGGAGATGGTTTGATTAATATGAGAATAAACCGGCCAACAAAAAGCGCCCCTAGGGGCGCTTTATTTTATTCAAGTGTTTTGACGGTAGCTCAGAATCTAAAGGCTGTCCGAGGCCTCAAGAAACGGCCCGTCCACACACAGCCTACGGCCATCTGGTGCTGCGCAGGCGCCGCAGAGGCCAATGCCGCATTTGGTCAGATAATCAATGGCACTGAAAATTTGCTCATCCCGGCAGAATTCTCGCTGCACCGCTATGGCCGCATGGACCATGGGTTCGGGACCACAGTTATAGAACACCAGATTATCCAGCTCCTCCTGTGGTAGTTGTTGCAACCGCTCACGAAGTAGGTCGGTGACAAAACCCTGATAGCCCTCACTACCATCGTCGGTAGCCACATGAACATCCGCAATTTTTTTGCACTCATCGAGGAAGTAGAGTCGATCACTGCTACGGGCACCGGTGAAGACTTCCGCATTCTCAAAATCACGGGCAATCTGATACACCGCCGCCAATCCTGTGCCACCACTGACGGCCATAATTTTTGCACCGTCATGGGGTGTGACGGGAATACCATGGGGGCCACGTACATAGGCTTCTGCCCCCGTTTCCAGTGCCATCAACTGGTGAGTAAAAATACCCACATCAATAACAACCAGCGAGAATGGATCGTCGGTCAGTGCAGAGAACGGCTTCTCGCCCAACCCGGGAATCCAGAGGAAAATAAATTCACCCGCCTGTACATTCACTTTTCGGTCAAAGGTGAGAATACAAATATCATCGGTAACCCGTTCATTAGACACCAGCGTCACTGAACGGAATGTCATGTCCACATCATAACGAATCAGGCTTTCTGCCTGGTTTTTTCCATACTCAATGTCTCTTTGCAGGGTTTGAAAATACTGTCGCATGTCATCAGTTGTTAAACCAATCAGTGCTGAACCCACACCCACAACACTCGCGCCAGCATCTGCGTAGGCCCGGACATCATCCGCACTACTTGCGCCACCACAACCAATAATTGGGCAATCAACAGCCTCGGCAATCTCACGCACACATTTAAGACCAATGGGCAAGACCCCTTTGCCCGACATGCCACCTAAACCATTGCTCAGTACCGGATGACCATGGGCAGAGGTATAACCTGGCCCAACGGTGTTAATGGCGCATAGCCCATCGGCACCTCCTTCCACAGCAGCCTTTGCAATCTCTGCAATGTTGTCAGTATTGGGGGTCAGTTTCGGAATAACAGGTATATCCACCACCGCTTTTACTGCCGCGGTGATTTCTTTCACCAGCTCTGGGTCCTGACCCATGGCCATGCCATAGCCCTTGGCGTGGGGACAGGACAAATTAAGCTCGAGACCATCAGAAACCGGGGCGAGAATCTTGGCGACTTCTACGAATTCTTCAACACTGCCTCCAAAAATGGACGTCAACAGAAAGCGGTCTTCGGGCACATTCAATGTGGCCAGGGATTCGGCCAGTTGTACTGCACCGGGATTGGTCAACCCAACCGCATTCACAAAGCAACCCGGCGCATATTGGCTGATCACCGGCTCTCTGTAACCCGGTCGAGGTTCCAGACCTACACTCTTGGTGGTCAGTACACCCACTTCAGGAATGGTATCGAAAATGTGCTGAATAATTGAAGCGGCTGTTGAGACAATCCCGGAGGGAATCGTAAATGGTGACGTGATCGTCTTACCAAAGAACTTTTGACTGGAAGGTTGGCTACTGAGAGACGCTTCTTTCGACATGTAGATATTCTGACCTGAGGAGTGATTGGTGTGTGTAAGAGACTGCATGTAAGGGACGGTGTATGAGCCTCTATATGAATCTCTGCAAGGTGCAGAAGGATAAACGTCCTACGAGTTGAAATCCACCGGATTAATGGTCAGCAGCAGCCTCAAAGGCCCGAAGCGGAAACTAACTCTCCATAGTGGAACAGGCAATAACTTCCCGGCTCAATTTTCTGCCAGGTTTCGTTACAAGTCAGTGGCTGAGTAGCAATGACCGTCACCACATCATTGGGTGTCGTTTCCTGCTTGAAGTCGATGACCACATCCCTATCCAATAACTGCGCCTCACCAAAAGGTGCCCGTCGGGTTATCCAGTGGAGATTGTTACTGCAATAGGCCATCACATAAGCGCCATCGGTTAGCAGCATGTTGTATACACCTAGCTCCTTGAGCTGATCGGCCAAACTGGCAATGTCATGAAAGACTTCCAGCATGTTTTTCGGAGGAGATGGGTGGCGGGTTTTGAGTTGGCTTAGCAGCCAGCAGAAGGCATGTTCACTGTCTGTCTCACCCACAGGGGTATAGTTACCTGTATCCAGCGCTTCAAAATTCTCAAGCTGGCCATTATGAGCAAACGTCCAGTTGTGGCCCCACAACTCTCGGGTAAAGGGATGAGTGTTTTCCAGACTGACACAACCACGATTGGCTTGCCGGATATGACTAATCACAGAACAGCTCTTGATGGGGTAGTTCACCACTACCTGTGCAATTTTTGATTCTGAGGAAGGGTTTGGGTCTTTAAATGCGCGGCACCCTTTTCCTTCATAGAAGGTAATTCCCCAGCCGTCCGCATGGGGACCTGTGTTACCGCCACGCTGAATCAACCCGGTAAAGCTGAAACATATATCCGTGGGAA
>JBALWM010000037.1:0-13770 GCA_036960905.1 Porticoccus sp. | reverse complement strand
GCGCCATCCAGCCAGTCAGTGCAATCAATGGTGGCTGTAGCTCAGTTGGTAGAGTGCAGGATTGTGATTCCTGTTGTCGCGGGTTCGATCCCCGTCAGCCACCCCATTTTTCACTTCCCCTATACTTTTGCTCTTTTTTCTGACGGTTAGTTTTGTTTACTTTTTACCTATTTTTCAGTCCCTCTTGCTGTCACCCCTTAGGTCTACAATTTCAATCCTCAGTTTGTTACAGAGAGTGCCCATTGATTCTGTTAAAGTGGCGCTAATTTCCCCTTAGATCAGGAATGCCCTCTTGCCTCTGTTAAAAGCATTACCGTTACACAAACAGCTATTAAAAGCCCTTGAGAAACTGGACTTTACTGAAGCAACAGCAGTACAGGCGGAGGCGATACCGGCCACCTTGGCGGGTAAGGATTTAATGGTGTCGGCACAGACGGGCAGTGGTAAAACGGCCGCCTTCCTATTGCCAATCTTACACCGTATGTTGACCCATGAAGCACCGAACAGTGGAACACGCGCGTTGATTTTACTGCCTACTCGTGAATTGGCACTACAGACACAACAACATTTTGAGCAGTTGGCCACTTTTACCTACATTAAATCTGGTCTGATCATTGGTGGTGAAGCATTTAAACACCAGGTAGCAACACTGCGTAAAAATCCTGAAGTATTGATCGCGACGCCAGGGCGTTTGGTTGAACATATAGAAAAAGGTACTCCCGACTTCAAAGACTTGGAGGTGTTTGTACTGGATGAAGCAGACCGCATGCTTGATATGGGTTTTGCTATCGATATGTATACCATTGCTGAGAGTTGTAATAAGCAACGACAAAATTTGTTGTTCTCGGCAACGTTAAAACATAAAGAGCTTGGGCGTATCAGTGCGACCTTCAAAGATCCAGAATTTATTGAAGTGGATTCACACCGGCAACAACATCGTCATATCACTCAGCAGCTGGTCTTAGCTGATGATATAAAACACAAAGAGAAATTGGTGGCTGCACTGCTGACTGAAGAACGAGCAGGTGATAATCAGGTCCGTAAAGTGTTTGTTTTTTGTAATACCCGCATACAGTGCCAGCAGCTAAGTCATTTTTTGCGCTACAAAAAATTCAAAGCAAACTGTATTCACGGTGAAATTCCACAGAGTGAGCGGAAACAAATAATGAATCAGTTCAGGCAGGGCGGAATAGATGTATTAGTCGCTACCGATCTTGCCGCTCGTGGGCTGGACATTGATGACGTGGATCTGGTGATCAACTTTAACATTGCTCAATCTGGTGATGATCATGTTCACCGCGTAGGCCGTACCGGGCGAGCGGGGCAGGAAGGTAAAGCCATTACGCTGATTGACGGAAACGAATGGAATCAGATGTCTAGCATTGAGCGTTATCTGAAAATTCGTTTTGAACGTCGGGTTGTCGCTGGTTTGAAAGCCAATTATAGCGGCCCAAAAAAGGTTAAAAAATCAGGCAAGGCTGCCGGTACTAAAAAGAAAAAAGTCGATCCTAAAAAAGCTAAAGTGGTGAAGTCAAAATCCGTGAAGTCTAAGTCTGTGGATGCAAAGCCTAAAAAATCCAGGGCACCAAAGAAAAATACAATAAAGTCAGGAAAAGGTGATGGTTTTGATGTACTTCGAAAGAAATAGCGCAGCCTATCGAGTGATCAGTTCAGCATTGGAAGAGAGTAAGCCCTAAGTGAACGTTGAATACATCTATATATCTCCAGAAGCCGGTAAGTTTCAGAAGTCTTGCCAGAAAATTGAACTGGTGGCCGGTAATGGAATTCTCGGGGATAGGAATTACGCAATATCCAAATGGCCAGGACAAAATTTAACCTTGATTGAAGTAGAAGAAGTTGAAAATTTTATTCGTGAACAAAATATAGAAAACGATCTTTCCATCACTCGCCGAAATATCCTCACTCGAGGTGTTCGGCTAAATGAACTGGTTGGTAAAGAATTCAAAATTGGAGGCGTAGTGCTAAGAGGGGTAGAGCTGTGTGAACCTTGCTGTAGTCTTGGTGCAGCGCTTGAAAGCTCGACCTTGCCATCAAAACTGATCATAGAAAGATTTCTTCACCGGGGCGGGTTGCGGGTTGATGTGTTGACATCAGGTGTCATTGAAATTGGCCAAGAGATTATCAGTAAGTCAGAATGTTAAACAGGCGGTTATTTATAAATAAAACCGTTAAAAATATTTTCCATAAAGGTCAGGTAATTGGAACATAAAATAATAATTAAAGCCGTCAAGACTTGGGTGGAAACCCTCGTTGTGGGGTTGAATCTGTGCCCCTTTGCCAAGCGAGAATTATTGGCAAATAGAGTGCGGTTTTCTGTGACTGAGGCGGCCACTGAAGAACAGTTGTTGGCTGAGTTGCAAGTTGAATTAGAGCTGCTTAACGGCGATGACTCGATTGAAACCACCTTGCTAATTCATCCTGAGGTATTGCAGGACTTCTATGATTACAATCAATTTTTGGACTATGTCGATGGCCTGTTGCTAGAGATGGGTCTAGAAGGTGTGTATCAAGTAGCGAGCTTTCACCCAGATTACCAGTTTGGTGGTACTGAGCCTGATGATGCGGAAAATTATACCAACCGGTCTCCCTACCCCATATTACACCTGATTCGAGAGGCGAGCCTAGAGCAGGCTGTCGCTAATCACCCTGATTCAGATGGAATTCCCGAACGTAATATAGCGCTGGCGAACAGTCTGGGAAGAGATAAGATGCAGGCTTTATTGAAGGCCTGCTCCCACGATACGGGAAAACAATGACATTAGATGACAAGTTCATCAACGTTACCGCTCTGCCTGAAGCTGAGGTGACCTGTAAAAGCTGTGATGCCTGCTGTTGTCGATTAGAGGTCTTGCTTATTACCGATACCGGCGTGCCTGATCGTTTTATAGAGTCTGACCAGTGGGGTGGGCGGCGTATGGCACGGTTGGATGATGGTTGGTGTGCAGCCTTGGATCGAAATACCATGATGTGCACAATTTATGAAAATCGCCCATTGATTTGTCGTGAGTTTGAAATGGGCGAATACGAGTGTCTTGCGGAGCGATCAGCTAATCTGTAAATCTTGCGCAATGTTTATTGGGTGGTTGTAGGGAAGGTTCTAGCACAACCATCCTTAGTCTGTTTCACGACGCCCTGTACTCTCGCGGCGCTCCAACTTTCCAGTAGATGCATAGGCTTCGGTGGTCAAGCTAATTTGGGGGCGCCTTACGGCATGTCGGCGACCTTTGTGGTGAATATATTTGCAATGACAGGCTGCTGATGTGCACTTTGGTAAAGGGATAGGTGGTGCCTGATTGGCCAGAAAAAACTTGTCTGATATTGACTGTACTTTGGGGCAGGCTTCTAAATCAAATTCAATGGACACCGCATGATAGGGGTTGTTCGTGGGTGAGGTTGAGCCTTTAGGTGTTTTTTTCTTTTTCAGTTTATTTTTTCTGTCCACATTCCCTGATGGCCGAGGCGTTGGGCGTAATTTTAACAATCTTGATTTTAATAGCAGTGCAGCAACAGCGATAATTAGGAGGAGGATGGCTAGCTTCATGGTGAACTCCTTATTGCTTGTACTGTTTACATTACCAGTACAGTGTTTATGCGAGTTCTATAGAGTCTAGTAGAGCATCCATCAGTAGTCAGAAAACAATCTATGGAATCTAGTCAAATTACGACGGTCAGCCCGCGACAAGAAGCTCACATTAGGCCTCAATATGCTTTAGGCGAAGTTAATGCTTCTTAAGTGCCTTGGTGAATAATTCACCCATAGTGCCTGTTTTTTTGTGTTCCTGATTCCCCTTTGGTGGCACATGTTTTTTTTCATGGTTCACTTTTTCTGGGCGTTCTTTCCTTGTGTTTTTACTGCCTGGTTCGTCATCCATTCGCATGGATAAGCCAATACGTTTACGTGGTATATCTACTTCCATGACTTTTACTTGAACGATGTCTCCGGCTTTGACGACTTCTCGGGGGTCCTTAATAAACCGATTGGTGAGCGCTGATATATGCACCAAGCCGTCCTGGTGAACACCGATATCCACAAAGGCGCCAAAATTGGTGACATTGGTAATGGTGCCTTCCAGAATCATTCCTGGTTCAAGGTCTTTAAGTGTTTCCACACCGTCCTTGAAGGTGGCTGTCTTGAATTCTGGGCGTGGATCCCGGCCGGGTTTATCCAATTCATGAAGAATGTCGGTGATGGTTGGTAGGCCAAACTTTTCATCCACGTAATCACCCGGATTGATAGTGTGTAGCAGGGCGCTATTACCAATCAACGATGCAATAGGTTTGTTGATCGCTTTAGCCATTTTGGCGATGACAGAATAGCTTTCCGGATGTACTGCCGAGGTATCCAGAGGATTGTCACCGTTGGCAATACGTAAAAAACCAGCAGCCTGTTCAAAAGTTTTTTCGCCAAGTCGAGGCACTTTTTTCAGTTCTTTGCGGTGTTTAAAAGGACCATTTTCATCACGAAATGCCACGATATTCTCAGCAATTGTTTGGTTTAACCCCGCAACCCGATTTAACAGGGCGGGTGAGGCGGTATTAACTTCCACACCAATGGTATTCACACAATCCTCTACGACTGCATTGAGCTTTCGAGAAAGCCCCACTTGGCTGACATCATGTTGATATTGGCCGACGCCGATGGACTTCGGATCAATTTTTACCAGCTCTGCGAGAGGGTCTTGTAATCGTCTGGCAATAGAAATGGCACCGCGGATGGTGACATCCAAATCAGGGAATTCACGGGCGGCATATTCTGATGCAGAATAAATGGATGCCCCGGACTCGTTGACTACCACCGGCTGTGCTGATAACTGTGGATTGTTTTTCAGAACATCTTTGACGAAGCGCTCAGTCTCCCGGCTAGCGGTGCCATTCCCGATGGCAATGAGTGAGGTCTTATGAGCCAAGCAGAGCTGTTTTAGTGTGGCTTCTGCTTCCTGAACTTTATGTTGTGAGGTGGTGGGGTATATCACGCCGTGATCCAGCACTTTGCCGGTGCCATCTACGACGGCTAACTTAACGCCGGTACGCAAGCCGGGGTCTAGGCCAATCGTCGCTTTCTGCCCGGCAGGTGCCGCAAGCAGTAGGTCTTTGAGGTTGGTGGAGAATACGGTAATTGCTGCGATCTCGGCTCGGTCACGAAGTTCTGCAAGCAAATCGGTTTCGATATGAAGGTGCAGTTTTACCTTCCAGGTCCAGCGGATCACCTCAGATAGCCATTTGTCGGCAGCACGTCCCTGATTCTCGATGTTGACGTGATGAGCGATCATGGCTTCACAGGGGTGACCTTCGGTGGCATCGCTATCTATCTCTACTTTAAGGCTGAGAATACCTTCTCGGCGACCTCGGAACATGGCCAAGGCTCTGTGTGAGGGTGTCGTTTTTAAGGGTTCGCAGTGTTCAAAATAGTCACGATATTTCGCCCCTTCCTGTTCTTTGCCTGAAATAAGAGTGGCGCTTAGTTTGGCTTCATTGGACATATACTGACGGAGTCGCCCGACCAATTCAGCATCTTCGCTGAAGCGTTCCATCAGAATATATTTGGCACCGTCGAGAGCGCTCTTCGTGTCGGTAATACCCTGTTCAGCATTAATGTAAGCTTTTGCCTGTTGTTCGGGGTCGAGGTCGGGGTAGTTGAAGAGCGACTCTGCGAGAGGTTCCAGCCCAGCTTCAATGGCCATTTGCCCTTTGGTTCGCCGCTTTTGTTTGTAGGGCAGGTATAAATCTTCGAGTCTGGTTTTGGTGTCGGCGGCTAGCAGGGTCTGTTTTAACTCCGGGGTGAGTTTTCCTTGTTCATCAATGCTATTGAGAATGGTCTGGCGGCGGTCATCCAGTTCCTGCAGATAACTGAGCCGCTCTTCCAGTGTGCGAAGCTGAGTATCGTCCAGGCCACCAGTGACTTCCTTGCGGTAGCGGGAGATAAAAGGTACCGTCGCCCCCTCATTGAGTAGCTTGATGGCGGCCGCGACCTGTATAGGTTTGGCATTGATCTCTGATGCTATCTGGTTCTGAATTTTATTCATGTTGTCCGTTTACATTGTTAGCAGTGCTGTGCAGAAGTGCTTGGCCGACGTGTTATGGCAGCGGGGCGTGATTATGGGTGATTCTCGACACTCAAAACAGACTTGTTACATGATATAAAATATGGCTGATTCAAAATCACTTACGTGTCCTCTGTGCAATGCCAATACTGTTTCTGATTATTGGTCGGATACTCGCAGTGGCTCCAATAGCAGAGACTATTACCAATGTGAGCAGTGCCAACTGGTGTTTGTACCCCCATGGCAGCATTTGCCTGCTGATCAAGAAAAGGCGCATTATGATTTTCACGAAAACAGCCCTGAGGATAACAATTACCGCCAGTTTCTGAGCCGACTTGCTGACCCGCTAATAATGCGACTAGATAGTGGAGCAGAAGGATTAGATTTTGGTGCTGGGCCGGGGCCTACGTTGTCGGTCATATTAGAAGAAGCGGGTTTTACCACCAGTGTCTACGATATTTTTTATGCCAGGGATGAGTCAGTGCTAGAAGATCAGTATGATTTCATTACGGCCACTGAAGTGGTAGAGCATTTATCAAAGCCAGGTGGTGAGTTAGCAAGGCTTTGGGCCTTGCTTAAGCCCGGCGGTTGGTTGGGTCTGATGACCAAGATGGTTCTAAATAAAGAAGCGTTTAGCCAATGGCATTACAAAAATGACCCAACTCATATCAGTTTCTTCAGTCGAGAGACCTTTGATTATTTATTTAGATCGTGGGGTGTCACTGCTGAGTATCAGGCTAACGACGTTATTCTGGTCAGGAAGGGTTCCCAGAAAGGGAACTAAGATTTAAGTGAGTAGAACTGATTGGTCACAGAAGCCCTTTGCTGGTTGTACTGTGCCATAGTTACTATCAGGCTCGTTTAAATAGTTACTATCAAAAGCTTGTTGTGACGTAGTGACTCAATGTTGCCATGGGTGTTAACAATCAATAATCAAGATACAGGAGTGCCTATGTTTCAGGCAAATAACCTCAAGTTACAGTCACTGGATGATGGCTATGTAGAGCTGCATTTCGATGCCTCAAAGGGTTCGGTTAATGTGTTTAACCAAGCCACAATAGCGGAGCTACTTGAGGCATTATCAGTGTTGGAGAAGCAACCAGATATAAAAGGTCTGCTGCTAACCAGTGGAAAAGGTGTCTTTATTGCCGGGGCTGATATTACTGAATTTGGTGTTGCCTTTAATGGTACAGAAGATGACCGTAGGGCATTTCTAAATGCTGGTAATCAGGCTTTTAACAAAATTGAATCATTGCCTTTCCCCACAGTGGTAGCCATTAATGGTTTTGCCTTGGGTGGTGGTTTTGAAGTCTGTCTTGCCTGTGATTTTCGGGTGATGTCCAGTAAAGCCCAAGTCGGGGTGCCAGAAACAAAATTGGGCATTATCCCTGGTTGGGGTGGCACCGTACGCTTGCCACGACTTATTGGATTTGACAATGCAGTGGAGTGGATTGCAATGGGCGGTCACAAGAGAGCCGCTGCTGCCTTCAGAGATGGTGCGGTGGATGCCGTAGTTGAGCCTGACGTATTACGAGATGAAGCACTGGGTATGCTGGTTCGTGCTACAGAGGGACAGCTGGATTATCAATCGCGCAGGGAGCAGAAGCAGTCACCACTGACACTGAATGATATTGAATTGGAAATGTCAGTTCATACCTGCAGGGATATGGTCGTTGCTAAGGCGGGACCCAATTACCCTGCACCAGTTGCTGCGGTAGAGGTACTTGCCGAGGCGGCAAAAATGTCTCGTGATGATGCACTGGAAGTAGAGTTTCAAGCCTTTAGTAAGCTGTCACAGACGCCCCAATGCCGTGCGTTGGTCGGCATGTTTCTCAATGATCAGTACATAGGTTCAATTGCCAAAAAGTACGGAAAAAAGAGTACCAAGGCCATTAAGCATACAACTGCGCTGGGTGCTGGGATTATGGGCGGAGGTATTGCCTACCAGAATGCCATGAAGGGTTTCCCGGTATTGATGAAGGATATCAATACCGACTCTCTGGCGCTGGGTATGAGTGAGGCGAACAAGTTGTTGGCCAAGCGTGTTGATAGAGGCCGGATGTCGCCACTGGATGCGGGGAATGTGTTATCTCGCATTATGCCGTCACTGAGTTATGACGGAATCGAAAATACAGATATCGTGATTGAGGCTGTGGTAGAGAATGCCAAAATTAAGGGTATTGTGCTGGCCGAAGTTGAAGGGAAGCTCGCTGAAGATGCGATCCTGGTTTCAAATACATCCACGATTTCTATTGATCAACTGGCGGATAACCTGAAACGCCCAGAAAATTTCTGCGGTATGCACTTCTTCAACCCGGTACATGCCATGCCGCTTGTTGAGGTGATTCGTGGATCGAAAACTTCAGAGGGAACACTGGCGGCCGTAGTTGCCCATGCTCAGGCCTTAGGTAAGAAGCCGATCGTAGTGAATGATTGCCCCGGGTTTTTGGTAAACCGCGTATTGTTTCCCGCTGTGTTTGGTTTCGACATGATGATTATTGACGGTGCCGACTTCCAGCAAGTTGACCGGGTGATGGAGGCCTGGGGTTGGCCCATGGGCCCGGCATACCTGATGGATGTTGTGGGTATCGATACAGCGGTTCATTGCTTCCCCTCGATTCTTGAGGGTTACCCCGAGCGAATGTCTGATATTTATGGGGGGGATTATAAGGTTTCACCCACAAAGCTATTGTTTGAGAATGATCGCCTTGGTCAGAAAAATGGTGTGGGTTATTACCTCTATGAGAAGGATAAGCGCGGAAAGCCCAAGAAATCTGTGGATGATTCCATCTATGCCTTGATAAAGCCCCATGTCAGAGAGTCTCAGCCATTAAGTGATGAAGATATTGTTGCCCGCTTTATGATCCCTATGTGCATTGAATTGGCACATTGTTTGGAAGAGGGTGTTGTGGGCTCGCCAGCTGAAGCGGATATGGCGGTGGTTTATGGTCTTGGTTTCCCTGCTTTCCGTGGAGGAGTCTTCCGTTGGATGGATGAGGTTGGTCTCGACAAGTTCTGTGAAATGGCAGACAGCTACTGTGAGCTTGGCAAGCTCTATAAGCCGACCCAGAGAATGTATGACATGGCAGCTGCTGGTGAGAGCTACTATGCCTAGGCTGGCTATGTGCAGGATAACTGCTGTCGTTGAGAAAAGAACAAGAGGAGATAAGTCGTGAGCTTGAATCCAAGAGATGCTGTGATTGTCGATTTTGCACGAACGCCCATGGCGCGATCTAAAAATGGGTCTTTCCGCCATCGCAGGTCTGATGAAATTGGTGCTGATCTTATTGAGGGATTACTGGATCGCAATTCTGGTGTAGCTCCTGGTGAGATTGATGACATTATTTGGGGTTGTGTGATGCAGGGTCGTGAGCAGGCGTTCAATATCGCCAGAATGACCAGCTTGCGCACTCGTATCCCCCACGAGGTTCCGGCTATTACTGTCAACCGTCTGTGTGGTTCTTCCATGTCAGCCTTACATAGTGCTACGGCAAACGTGATGGCCGGTTTGGGTGATATCTATTTAGTGGGAGGTGTTGAGCACCTGGGTCATGTGCCCATGACTCACGATATTGATCCCAATCCAGCATTGAATATGAGCGTGGCCAGTGCGGCGGGAATGATGGGTCTAACAGCTGAGTATTTGGCTCGTATTCATGGTATTTCCCGTGAACAGCAGGACGCATTTGGTGCTCGTTCCCATCGCCTGGCAGATATCGCTAGATCAGCAGGGCGATTTGCCAATGAGATTGTCCCCATTGAAGGGCACAATGAGAATGGAGGCCTGTACCTGATGACCGAGGATGAAACCATTCGTCCGGAAACGACGGTTGAAGGTCTGTCACAGCTGCGTACTGTATTTGATCCTGTCAATGGGACGGTGACAGCAGGAACAGCTTCTCAAATTACCGATGGTGCTGCAGCGATGTTGGTGATGTCGGCTGAGCGTGCTAATGCGCTGGGACTAAAACCCATGGCTAAAGTAATTTCTGTGGCTGTGGCAGGTGTTGACCCTTCGATTATGGGTTATGGTCCGGTGCCTTCAACACGCCAGGCTCTTAAAAAAGCGGGTCTAACAATAGGTGATGTAGACTACATTGAACTCAATGAAGCTTTCGCTGCTCAGTCTCTGCCTGTTCTGAAGGATCTTGGGTTACTTGACTCCATTGAAGAGAAAGCTAATGTTAACGGTGGCGCAATTGCACTGGGCCATCCGCTCGGCGCATCGGGTGCCAGAATTACAGGTACACTATTGAAT
Source organism: Porticoccus sp. (assembly GCA_036960905.1). Taxonomy (GTDB): domain Bacteria; phylum Pseudomonadota; class Gammaproteobacteria; order Pseudomonadales; family Porticoccaceae; genus Porticoccus. Next base: position 3,450 of record JBALWM010000037.1, on the reverse strand, counting down.
GTCCTCAAACAGCGGGATGCGACCTTGGGAGTCGCTACCATGTGTATTGGCTTGGGGCAGGGCGTTACCACGATTGTTGAGCGATTGAACTAGAAGCAGGCTCGTACCATTATTTATATCATTTAGTAGTATGAACGTGATGCCTAGAAAAGACCGGTGATTTGCCGGTCTTTTTTATTGGGCATTTATTTTTGTTAAGTCGTTGTATTAAGATTTTCTCGGCGAAATTCTCTGACTTTGCTAGACTCTTGGGCGCATTTACAGGAGTTCCCCTTGGTAGACATTCTCAGTACTGACAACCCTGAAGTTGAGTTGAATAGCTGGCTGGCTGAGTCTGCCGGGGTTGATAGCGTCTTGGCCGTGGAATATGACTACTGTCAGTACTATCTTGCAGGCACTCCATCGATAAGGCTTTTGACTGTTTATTGCCAGAAGGGTGATCAGGTTTTATTTTCGGTAGCAGAGGCTGACCCATTACTTTTCCAGCGACTTCGGTCACTAGAGGGGAGGCTGGATGAATTTCAGAATTTTACCCAGTCTCAAGGGCTACCGGTATTTACGCTTGGCCAGCCATTGATTCTTGAGACCGTTAGTATTGCCAAGCCCTGGGGGCAGGAAATCTGGTACACCGGCATTGAGGAACGTGGCGTGTCACGTGTTTCGAATGGTACTAGTAGCATCCCGCTGCCCTGGCTGCTCTCCGCGGCACCTCGCCGTCTTGCTGCCGACTGTGAACAAAGCATTAATCTCTTGAAGATATTAGATCCACTTCCAGAGGCGGTATATGGTGACCTGTATTTTGAGCTTCATGAAGAGAAGCGTGAAGTCTATGTGGTGACTCATATAGACAAAGGTGCTTGGCCAGAGGGTCTTGGGGCCATTCGTTTTGGTTTTAATCCTGAATTCAGGGCTGAATATTCTTCAGATGAGAGTTTTAAGGCGGCATACCAGGCTGCCGTCAAACGCTATGAGGTGGTGCGTCGAGAAATTGATGCTCTGCTGGATATATCACGACAGTCGGGGGGGGTGGGTTTGAATGCGCCCGTTTCTGCTGAGACTGTTAAATCATGGGTGAGCCTGTTGCCGGGGCCTCTCCTGCAACGGGAGGCCGACCTTCGAGAACAGATGAATCGTTTTAGCGCATTGTTACCGCTACGGGTGGGGGATGTGGTTCAAGTGCCTCTTTTGACACCCCACTCGCTGCAACATGGTGTGCGTACTGTGGAATTTCAGACGCCAGTCTATGAAAGAATGATTCTTTCTTTTGCCCAGAAAGTGCTGACCCAGACGCATTGGGATACAGAAAAGGCTATCGCGATGATGTCCCTTGAGGCGCCGTCATTGCCCGAGCTGGCACTACTGGAAACAGATGCTGATCATAGATTGGAGGAGGTGGTCAGCTTTGATGATTTCCGTGTGTTACGTCTGACGTTATCCCCTTCATCTCGATATTTGCTACCACAAACCCAGCGTTATGGGTTGCTGTTGGTGGTTGATGCAGAAGTTGATTGTCATGGTATTACATTAGGTGAAGAGGCCGCCGTTCTGCTACCCGCTGAGCGCTCCAATATGTATGTGATGAATACATCAAACCGGGAAGCTGTGCTGTTGCTTGCAAGCCCCGTTTGATGGCGTGTGAATACTGAAAATCCCCTCCACCATTCTTGCTGTTTTTTTGTTGATCAGGGGTGCCCTCTGTGGCAAAATCCCCAGCCTTTGCCGAGGGGCCATCTGCTCCCACATAGCATATTAAGTATTTTTTAGATATTTCGCGGACGTGGTGAAATTGGTAGACACGCTGGATTTAGGTTCCAGTGCCGCAAGGTGTGAGAGTTCGAGTCTCTCCGTCCGCACCATTTAATGAGTAGGCTATAAATCATTTAGAGGAAAATCATGCAGGTTTCTATTGAAACAACTTCCGGCTTGGAGCGTAAGCTGACCATCGGGGTACCAGCAGAGCGTATTGAAAGCCAAGTGCGTGAACGTCTCGATAAGGCGGGCAAAACTGTTCGCATAGACGGCTTTCGCAAGGGCAAAGTGCCACTGAGCGTTGTGAACCAACGTTTTGGTACAGGTATTCGTCAGGAAGTAGTTGGAGAAGTGGTGAGGGAGGCTTTCTTTGAGGCGGTTGCTCAGGAAGACATCGTGCCTGCTGGTCAGCCAGTGATTGAGCCTAGCAAGGCTGAGCCGGGTCAGGACCTTGAGTTTATTGCTACTTTTGAGGTGCAGCCAGACGTTCAATTGGTTGATTTGTCAACGGTCGAGATTGTTAAGCTGGTCTCTGAAGTCAATGACAGTGATGTTGACACCATGGTTGATGCATTGCGGATGCAGCATGCCACATGGGTTGAAGTTGACCGCCCGGCAGCTGATCGTGATGAAGCGTCTATCGACTTTATAGGTAAGAGAGATGGTGAAGAGTTTGAGGGTGGTTCCTCTGAAGGCTTCCCGCTAGTAATTGGTTCCGGAAAAGCGATTGAAGGTTTTGAAGAGGCTGTTGTTGGGATGTCTGTTGGCGAGGAAAAAGTGGTTCCTCTGACCTTCCCTGATAACTACCATGCCGAAGAATTACGTGGAGCGGCCGTTGAGTTTACGATTACCTTGAAGGCAGTGAAAGAACCAGAGCTGCCACCAATGAATGATGAGTTTTTTGCACTTTATGGCCTTGAATCTGGCAATGAAGAGGCATTCCGTACTGCGGTGCGTGAGAATATGGAGCGCGATTTGAAAAACGCACTTCAGGGAAAAATCAAGAGCCGTGTAATGGAGCAGTTATTTGAATTACATAGTGACTTGGAGATACCTCTGGCCTTCATTGCAAATGAAATTACCAGCCTGAAAAATCAGATGCACCAGAAGCTAACCAGCAAAGGTGAAAGTGATTTTGATGCGAACATGTTGCCTGACGAGATGTTTATGGATCAAGCCAAGCGTCGTGCAGCTGTAGGCCTGGTGGTGAATAAAATCATCAAGGCTAATGATATCAAGGTCGATTCGGATAAAGTTCGTGGCCATATTGAAGAAATCGCATCTAGTTATGCTCAATCAGATGAAGTGATGAATCATTACTACGGTAATCAGGAATTACTGAAAGGGTTGGAAACGTCTGTTCTACAGGATCAAGTTGTTGACTATGTATTGTCCCAGGCAGCACTGACTGAAGATCATGTTGATTATCAAGCAGCCGTTACTCCTGATCCAGAACAGTTAGCTGCTGAAAGCTAATACTCCCCAGCCTTTATATATTCCTGAGTTCTAATAGGCTCAGGAATATATGGAGAGCGACAGTGGATAAGGGTTTTTGAAAGAGTCAGCCCGTTATCCTGAGTTCTATCGCTTTAATCAGTTTTAGTGGTATACCCTCCCTAGGTGATTGAGTTTCCTATTGCTAGGCGATGCCTGGCTTGCCTTATCTTGAGGCCCGGTTACAATGCACCGATACGTGGTTTT
>JBALWM010000185.1:0-1958 GCA_036960905.1 Porticoccus sp. | reverse complement strand
AGCTTGGAATAATGCGTGTACTGGGGATAGAAACCTCTTGTGATGAGACGGGTGTTGCTGTTTATGACAGTGAGCAAGGGCTGCTTGCTCATACGCTCTACAGTCAGGCAGAAGTGCATGCGGAGTACGGTGGTGTCGTGCCAGAGCTGGCTTCTCGAGATCATGTGCGCAAATTATTACCCCTTATCAGGGAGGTATTGGATGATGCTAATACAACCTCAGCTGATATTCAGGGCATTGCCTATACAGCAGGACCTGGTCTGATAGGCGCTCTGATGGTGGGTGCTAGTATGGGGCGCTCTCTGGCCTACGCTTGGCAAGTGCCTGCGATTGGGGTTCATCATATGGAAGGCCATCTGTTGGCGCCTATGCTGGAAGAAAATCCACCAGAGTTCCCCTTTGTAGCTCTGTTGGTGTCTGGTGGTCATACCCAATTAGTTGAGGTGAAGGGCATAGGTCAGTATCAAATATTGGGTGAGTCTTTGGACGATGCGGCAGGTGAGGCCTTTGATAAGGCGGCTAAAATGCTTGACCTGGATTATCCTGGCGGCCCCGAAATCGCTCGCCTGGCGACACAAGGTGATACCAGTCGATTTAAGTTTCCGCGACCAATGACGGATCGACCCGGTCTTGATTTCAGTTTTTCTGGCCTGAAAACCTACACCCTGAATACCATTGCCAAGCACCGGGGTGACGATGTGCTGCCGGATGATCAGACCATGGCTGATATTGCCTGCGCTTTTCAGGAAGCGGTGGTGGATACCCTCGCCATAAAATGCCGTCGGGCATTGGAGCAGACGGGTTTGAGGACGCTGATTATTGCTGGTGGTGTATCGGCGAATGCCCGATTGCGGGAAAAGCTGTCGAAAAGCTTGGCTAAAGTAAATGGAGAGGTTTTCTATGCCCGCCACGAGTTCTGTACGGATAATGGTGCCATGATCGCCTATGCGGGTTGTCAGCGATTGTTAGCTGGGCAACAGGAAGCATTGGCTATTCGTGCGATACCCCGGTGGCCAATGGATACACTGCCCCCATTGGCAGTAGTGTAAAAGAGGTGTTGTGACGATGGATATTGTTTATATCGGTGATCTGCGTATCGATACGATTATTGGTATTTATAACTGGGAACGTGAGGTTCGCCAAACCATCAGTCTTGACCTTGAAATGGGAACTGATATCCGTAAGGCCGCGGAGACCGACAACATTCAGTACGCCCTTGATTACAAAGCGGTATCAAAACGACTAATCGATTTTATTGAAGGCAGTGAATTTTTGCTGGTTGAAACCATGGCTGAGCAAGTGGCAGATATTGTTCGTCAGGAATTCCATGTTCCCTGGTTAAAGCTGCGAATTGGCAAACCCGGTGCTGTTCGTGGTGCTCGTGATGTGGGTATTATCATTGAACGAGGAGACATCGAGCAGGGGGTGAGGACCTGATGGCACGGGTTTTTCTTAGCCTTGGCAGTAATATCGAACAGCAACGCTATATTACGGCTGCTCTGGGTGCACTTGCTGGCCAGTTTGGTCAGCTATTAATTTCGTCCGTTTATGAGAGTGTTTCTGTGGGGTTTGATGGAGACAACTTTTATAACCTGGTGGTTGGTATTGATACAGAGCTGAGTGTCAGTGAGCTCTCTGTCTATCTAAAGGCCCTTGAAGATCAAAATGGTCGTCGTCGGGATTGTCCGCGTTTTAGTGCGCGTACTTTAGATATCGATATTCTGACCTACGACAATCTGGTTGGCACGGTGGATGGCATCCTGCTACCTCGTCAGGAAATCCTGGAAAATGCCTTTGTGCTCTGGCCATTGGCTGAACTGGTGCCTGAGGAAAAGCACCCGGTTGTGGGGATGGATTATGGAGAACTGTGGCGGACTTATGATCAAGCTAGTCAATCTTTGTGGCCCATCAGTTTTCCTTGGCGGGGCGTAGAGCTTTCCCGGCTATCTAGTACCCAG
>JBALWM010000036.1:0-13999 GCA_036960905.1 Porticoccus sp. | reverse complement strand
GCCAGTCCCGAGGGTGTTCGAATTTACTGGCAGGAACGGGGTGATTTGAACGATATTGGGGTGGTTAGTTATCAATTATCTGCCCTGAGAGACGCAATACGAAACTGAGTGATATCACCTGTAATTACAAAGTATATTAAAAATTTCCTTGACCGACCCACCGGAGGCACATGTATATTCGCCTCCTCAGGTGGGGTTTATGGTACTTCAATCCCACTCTAAGTAATCAAACTACAGAGTAAATGACAGTTTTATGGGTAAATCACTCGTTATTGTAGAGTCACCAGCCAAGGCCAAGACGATCAATAAGTATCTGGGCAATGACTTTATTGTTAAGTCCAGTGTCGGCCATATTCGAGATCTACCAACCGGTGGCGGCAAGGCTTTAGATCCCAAAGAGCGCGCAAAAGCTGCGGCGATTACCCGAAAACTGTCGCCCGAAGAAAAGATTAAACACAAAGCACGTAAAGCCAAGGTGCAGCTAGTCAGTCGGATGGGTGTAGACCCTGATAAAGGCTGGAAAGCCCGTTACGAAATTCTGCCGGGCAAGGAAAAAGTTGTTACCGAACTGAAAAAGTTGGCTAAAGATGCTGACGAAATTTACCTCGCGACGGATTTGGATCGAGAGGGAGAGGCGATTGCCTGGCACCTGAGAGAAACGATTGGCGGTGATCAAAGTCGCTATAAGCGAGTAGTGTTTAACGAAATCACGAAGAAGGCGATTCAAGAAGCCTTTTCTAAACCGTCGGAACTTGATGACAACCGTGTGAATGCCCAGCAAGCCCGTCGTTTCCTCGATAGAGTGGTGGGTTTTATGGTGTCACCACTACTTTGGAGTAAGGTGGCACGTGGCTTGTCAGCCGGACGTGTGCAGTCAGTAGCGGTGAAGTTAATTGTTGAGCGGGAACATGAAATTCGGGCATTTGTTCCCGATGAGTATTGGACATTGCACGCTGATTTAGAAACGGAGATTGAAGATAAAATCCGTTTCGAAGTTAAAAAACAGGCCGGTGAAAACTTTCTTCCCAAGAACAAGGCTCAGACAGACTCAGCAGTTGATGCGCTGAGAAATGCCGAATACCAAGTCACCAACCGTGAAGATAAACCCACAGGCAGTAAGCCCTCAGCGCCATTTATAACATCTACCCTACAGCAGGCTGCTAGTACTCGCCTGGGTTATGGGGTAAAGAAGACCATGATATCGGCCCAGCGCCTCTATGAAGCTGGTTATATTACGTATATGCGTACTGATTCTACCAACTTGAGTGCTGATGCGGTGGCGGTTTGCCGAGAGTTTATTCAAACCCGTTACGGTGATGAGTATCTACCGGAAAACCCGAACACCTACAGCAGTAAGTCCGGTGCTCAAGAAGCGCATGAGGCTATTCGTCCATCAAATATTGATATTGTCCCCAGCGATCTGGTGGGCATGGAAGAAGATGCGAAAAAACTCTACCGGTTAATCTGGCAACAATTTGTCGCCTGTCAGATGACCCCTGCACAATTTACCAGTACCACGGTGACCGTGACGGCTAGTGATTTTGAATTGCGTGCCAAGGGACGAGTCACTCGGTTTGATGGTTATTTGAAGGTGTTACCTGCACTGGCCAAGAAAAATGATGATGTAGAGCTGCCCGAAATGGCTGTGGGTGACAAGTTGGCTATGAACCTGTTAATTCCTCTACAGCACTTTACTAAGCCACCGGCTCGCTTTTCCGAAGCTGCGCTGGTCAAAGAGCTGGAAAAACGTGGTATTGGTCGTCCATCAACCTATGCCTCCATTATTTCCACGATTCAGGATAGAGGGTATGTCCGGGTCGAAAATAAACGTTTTTACGCCGAGAAAATTGGCGACATTGTGACGGGCCGACTGACGGAGAATTTTTCTGACCTGATGGATTATGGCTTTACTGCCACCATGGAAGAATATCTGGATGAAATTGCTCAAGGGGAGCTGGATTGGAAAGTGGTACTAGATCGCTTCTATGCAGACTTCTCAGGGAAGCTTGCCAAGGCTGAAGCTGTAGAGGGCGGGATGCGCCCAAATGAGCCATCTCAAACAGATATCCCTTGTCCTCAGTGTGATCGCCCGATGATGATTCGCAGCGGATCCACTGGTGTGTTTTTGGGTTGCTCCGGTTACAGCCTTCCTCCAAAAGAACGTTGTAAGGGCACGTTAAATCTCACGGGAGGTGATGAGGCAGTCAATGTTGATGAAGATGATGAAGCTGAATCCAAGCAGTTGCTTCACAAGCATCGTTGTAAAATTTGTACTACGGCAATGGACAGCTACCTGATTGATGAAACCCGAAAACTTCATGTTTGCGGAAACAATCCGGACTGTGAAGGTTATGAGGTAGAAGCGGGTAGTTTTAAGCTCAAGGGATATGAAGGGCCACTTATTGAGTGTGATAAATGTGGTCATGATATGCAGCTGAAGTCCGGTCGATTTGGCAAGTATTTTGGCTGTACCAGTGAGAGCTGTAAAAACACCCGTAAGCTGTTGAGAAGCGGGGAGGCTGCTCCACCCAAGATGGATCCGGTTCCGATGCCGGAGCTAGCCTGTCAAAAGGTAGAGGATCACTATATCTTGCGTGATGGTGCGTCAGGATTGTTCCTAGCAGCGAGTAAATTTCCCAAGCATCGTGAGACACGGGCTCCACAGGTGAGTGAATTGCTGCCCCATAAAGCCGAAATTGACCCTAAATACAATTTTTTGTTTGAGGCGCCTGTTGAGGACCCGGATGGTTTGAAGACGGTGATACGGTTTAGTCGTAAGACGAAAGAACAGTACGTTCAATCAGAAATTGATGGCAAACCTTCAGGTTGGAAAGCGTTTTACGACAATGGTACCTGGCGCGAGACGGATGGCCGAAAGGGTAGCAAGAAATAAAATGGGGCTGTCAATAAGATGAGGCTGTGAATAGAGTGGGGCTGTGAATAAAGTGGAGCAACGGTGAACGCGTATCTTTCGGCAGTCAATCAAAAACTGTATTTCAGCAAGTTGTTGCTAGGGCAACTTCAGTCTGACTATAACGAGCTAGCTCAGCTGGAAGAAGTCTTATGTCAGTCAACACTTTATCAGCTGGCTTGTGCCTATCATCATTATCTACGCGAAATAGCTACCACCTACCAGTTCAAGTCGCCCGAGCCGATCTCGAGTGTGGGGGACCTGACCTCTTGCCTGGCCAGTATCAATAAGCACCCAGGGGAAGCACAGGAAATTTCTAATTTGGAGGCTAATCCTGATAGCTGGCTTTACCAGATGCTGTTTGCTTATAAACAGTTGTCCGAGCTGCCCCAACAAAAAGCCAAGACAGTCGAATCCAGCCCGATTGCGGTGATGCAAGTGGGTCAACAGGATGAGGGGCTTACTTTGGGGAAGAAACAACTTAAGCGCTGGTATGAAAACTTCGAAGAGATGATTGATCGTCATCGATCATTGATGGTTGAGTGTTAGGCTGTTTCCGCATTAATTACCGCTGTAGATATGAAGTCATCAAGGCACTAAGGGTTAATAACGGAGTGTGACCCTGTTACAATTCGGCTGTCTACAATGTCAAACTACCCACTGGAATAACACATGTCTCTTTCTCTTTTCGAAATCGTGGTATTGCCTAATGGTGATATCGCACTCCAGCGCGCTAACGAAAAAGATGAGCCACTAATCAGTATTAGTTTTTCAGATGAAATGCAGGAATTTTTACAGGATGCCAAAATGGATGTGGCTAAAGTGATGATTGATTCAGGTATTGAGTTATTCGAGCAGCTGGGTACTGAGAGTATGCCTATGGAAGAGGACAGCCTGGAAACAGGCAGTCCTCGTGTGTTGCACTAAACTCTCTGTCGGTACTAAGTTCTTTCCTCTCGCAGCCAGCGAGAGACTATCTTCCCGCTATATCGTCTGGGTTCGAATCACACCGACACCAAGACCTTCAATAGAGAAGTCTTGTTCCCGCAAGTTGACCAAGATAGGTTCGAGTTCTTCATTCTCGGGTAAAAGCATAATTTCGTGGCGCTTACGGGTTGTCTTAAGGCGCTTAACGGTCACTTCATCTTCGATACGCGCAACGATGATCTGACCGTTTTCAGCAGTTTCTGCCTTATGTACTGCCAGAAGATCTCCATCCATAATGCCTACATTTTTCATGCTCATACCGTTAACTCGCAGTAGGTAGTCAGCTTGGGGGTAAAACATATTTGCAGCGACTTCCAAGTAGTCTTCAATATTTTCTATGGCTAAAATAGGGTCGCCAGCAGCAACTCTGCCGATCAGAGGGAGACCCGGTGGTTCTTCATCAAGTAGTCGGATACCACGAGAGGTGCCAGAAATCATTTCGATAACACCCTTGCGAGCCAAGGCTCTAAGGTGTTCTTCGGCAGCGTTGGGCGATTTAAATCCCAGTTCGTTGGCAATTTCAGCTCGGGTAGGGGGGTAGCCAGTGTCCTCAATATGCTGTTTGATCAGATCGTAGATTTGTTGCTGTCTAGCGGTGAGCGTTGCTGTGGCCATGGCGTACCCCATTCAATCAAATGATGACTATTTTTAATAAGCCTCTGTTGATGGGTGTTGGAAATAATACGCATCAAGCAGTAACTGTAAATAAATATAGCCTGTATTAAAAAACAGTATATGGGGAAATAGTGGTATATGCCAAAGGTTTTTTTAAAGGAGATAACCGCCACTATAGGTAATAGATCCATTGTAACGGGCTATACTCAAGTACATGTTTGTAGAATTAAAATGTACTTAATATAGCCAGAGGCATAACCACAAAACCTTTGGTTAGTGATACGGTAGTAACATCTATAGTCACATTCACAGGCATAAAATAGCAGTAAATACGGAGGTTGTATGGACGAAGCCAAAATTCCTGAGGCATGGCGTGTATTGCGAATTCAGTCAGAACTGGTGGACGGTATTGAGTCTCTTGCCAAGTTGGGTGGTGCTGTCACTGTGTTTGGGGGGGCACGGTTTAAAGCGGGTTCTGAATTTTACGAAGAAGCCCAGAAGCTTGGTGCTATCTTGGGAGAGGCAGGTATTCCTATTATCACAGGCGGCGGCCCAGGCGTTATGGAGGGAGCAAACAAAGGCTGCTTTGCTAGTTCATCTGCCTCTGTGGGACTGAATATTTCATTGCTTACTGAGCAGGAAGCCAACCCATATCAGGATATGTCTCTTGAGTTCCGTTACTTCTTTGTTCGTAAGTTTATGTTTGTAAAGCACGCAGTGGGGTTCGTCATTTTTCCAGGTGGTTATGGCACCATGGATGAGCTCTTTGAGGCCCTAACACTCGTGCAAACAGGGAAGGTAAGACCATTCCCCATTATTTTGCTAGGAGCGGAGTATTGGCAGGGATTGGTTGATTGGATGCGGAAAACAATGTTGGCTAATGGGTGTATTGAGGAGAGAGAATTACATTTGTTTACTATCGTTGATGATGCAGAGTCAGCGGCAAAAATTATTCTACAACACGCACGTATGCTGCAGGCTCAGGAAATTTCTGAGTAGTGGGCTGGCAGTAGAAGTGGTAAGTGTCAGTGGCCTTAATCTCTCTGGTTAGAAGTCGTCTAAACCGTAAATGGTGTCAAAGTCCAAATCTGAGATAGGGTCATTGAAATTCTCTGGTATAAAGACATCATCAGCCATTGTGCTGTCTTCATGGCTTAGTTCATAGGCTGCTCGCCAGTCTTCCGGGGGCTTAGCTGAAAGTAGAAGCATCTGCTGCCAAGTCTCCAGATCAAGTTCACTGACTTCACCATCCAGATATTGAATTTCGATGGCGCCAGCATGTTCATCCACGGCGACCACCTCAAAGATTTGGTCTTCGGTTGCGTCCTGATACCAGGTGCCGATGACGGGTACTTGTGAAGCCATGATTCTTTCCTCCATATCATCCTGAGCCTTCAACCTAGCACCATTCCATAGGCGGCGCACTGATGTGCCAGGTTATTTACGAGGTCAGGAAGTTATTCATATAGAGTATTCAGGTAAGAAGGTATATGAGGAATGGTAGCTAACTACCTTTATTCAAATGAGTTTATTTTTTACTGGTGGCTTAAGGCTTTAGTGGCTAAGAGCTAGATGACATAAAGAATTGTGTTGTACATGAAAAACTTGTCTAATTTTTGTAAATGGTTGACAAGACTGCGTTGCCTTTTTATGTTGCGCCTCCAATTTGATGAGATTTTATGTCATGACACTTGGCCCATTGATGCTCGACCTGGAAGGGTTGACACTGACAACTGAAGAAGCAGAACTGATCCAAAATCCTTGGGTGGGTGGAGTGATCTTTTTTGCCCGTAATTTCGAGAATCGAGAGCAAATCATGGGTTTAGTAGCTGAAATTAGAGCTGTTCGTCCAGAACTATTGATTTGCGTAGATCAGGAAGGTGGCCGGGTACAACGTTTTAAAGAGGGGTTTACCCGAATTCCTCCAATGCAAGTGCTTGGCGATCAAATGTGTGAGGGCGTAGCAAATGCTGAAGCTTTTTTGCAGGATGTTGGTTGGTTGATGGCATCTGAACTACTGGCTTGTGGCATAGATTTTAGTTTTGCCCCGGTGTTGGATGTGGATCGTGTTCAGTGTGAAGTTATTGCCAACCGGTCTTTCTCTGATAATCCTGAGGCTGTCATCTTTTCTGCCAGAGCTTTTATCAAGGGTATGCATGAGGCAGGGATGGCGACGACGGGTAAACACTTCCCCGGTCATGGTGGTGTGAGGGCAGACAGTCATCTTGAAACACCCTATGACGACCGTTCTCTTGAGACTTTACAGGGCAGAGACTTGCTCCCTTTTATTCATCTGGCGAATGAGTTGGATGCAGTGATGCCCGCCCATATTGTATTTCCTTCCATCGATAGAGATGCTGTGGGCTTTTCACACTGTTGGTTACAGAAAGTGCTTCGTGAAGAACTCCAGTTTGATGGGGTGATTTTCAGTGATGATCTCTCCATGAAGGGGGCAGATGTGGCTGGTAGTTATGCGGATAAAGCTCGCTGTGCCCTCCTGGCAGGCTGTGATATGGTTCTGGTGTGCAACAATCGCCAAGGTGCATTGGACGTGTTGGATTATCTGGAAAACAGTGGTGTTGAACCCTCATCTCGGTTATCAACAATGTCTGCGAGGCAATCATGCAACTGGGAAAATTTGATCAGTACCGAACGCTGGTTAGCCACCTCTGCAGCATTGCTGGCACATCAAACATCTTGTATTTAAGTATCGCAAAAGGAACAGACTCACATGCAGCTCCTGGAAAATTGGCTAGTAAAAATTACGGGTGAACAGTACCTGTGGATGGTCGAAATTTTTCTGATTGTCTTTGTCGCCATGATGCTTGGCTATCTTGCTAACAAAGTAATCAATTATCTGGAGGACCATGCTGCACGAACCAGCACCGTTTGGGACGATGCCGTGATCGAGGCATTCCGCCGTCCCGCGGTATGGGGTATCTGGATTCTTGGCGTTAATATGGCAGCGGCTGTGGCGGCGCGGGTTGCTGAATCAGAATTTTATGAGCTTATTGATCCGATCAATCGGGTCGCTGTGATTTTCCTCTGTGCGTTGTTTCTGGTTAATCTGGTTAAGCGTGCTGAGCGCAATTTGGTACATCCGGAGTATATGGATGAACCTATGGATGAAACCACTGTCAAGGCGATTGGCAAGCTACTGCGTGCTTCAGTCATTATCACTGCCGCCCTGATCGCCATGCAGGTGTTCGGTTACAGTATTTCCGGGTTGCTTGCATTTGGTGGTATTGGTGGATTGGCGGTGGGTTTTGCCGCGAAAGATTTATTGGCGAATTTCTTTGGTGGTTTGATGTTGTATTTAGATCAGCCCTTCAAAGTCGGTGACTGGGTTCGTTCTCCTGATCAAGAAATTGAAGGCACTGTGGAAGATGTGGGTTGGCGTCTTACTCGTATTCGTACCTTTGATAAACGCCCCCTCTATATTCCAAATTCTATTTTTAACAGTATTTCAGTGGAAAACCCCTCTCGGATGTTGAATCGTCGTATCTACGAAACCATAGGTATTCGCTATGATGATATTGGGAAAATGGAAGTCATCGTAGAGGATGTGCGGCGGATGCTACGTGAGCACCCCGAAATCGATCAGAGTCAGACGTTGATGGTTAACTTCAATACATTTTCTGCCTCCTCAGTGGATTTCTTCATTTACACGTTTACTAAGACAATTCAGTGGGTCAAGTACCATGAAATCAAACAGGATGTTCTATTGAAGGTGAGTAAAGTGATTGCCAGTCATGAAGCTGAGATCGCCTTTCCTACCTCTACGGTACACCTTCCGGACCAAATACATTTAGCCCAGATAGCGGATAGCCCAAAGCCTATTTCCCCTGAGCCTATTTTAGAGGGGCCTTAATGAAGATAGGTATTATTGGTGGTAGTGGTTTAGATGATTTTGGTGAGCTGAATGTTCGGGATCGATTAACACCCACGACCAGTTGGGGTGAGCCTTCTTCACCATTGATTTGTGGTGTGTTTGGAAATACAGAAGTGGTGTTTATTGCTCGCCATGGTGAAACACATAGTATCCCGCCCCACCGGGTTAATTATCGAGCCAATATTGCAGCACTGAAAGATCAGCAAGTATCCGCTATCTATGCCGTTAATGTGGTGGGTGGTATCAATATGGAGATGTGCCCTGGGGATGTGGTTATACCGGACCAACTCATCGATTACACCTGGGGGCGGGAGCACACCTATTCAGATGGTCCTAATTTAGAGAGTCCCCATATAGAGAGCCCTAATGTTCCATTGCAACATGTGGACTTTACCAACCCCTACGACACTATCTTGAAAGATAAATTGCTACAACAGGCTATTCCTTTGGGGTTACACGTGCATGCGGGTGGTGTTTACGGTGCTACTCAAGGGCCTCGGCTTGAAACAGCTGCAGAAATCGCGCGGATGGAGAGAGATGGCTGTGACATTGTAGGCATGACCGGAATGCCTGAGGCAGCGCTGGCCCGTGAGATGGGCATTCCCTATGCTTGTCTGGCATTGGTTGTTAATTTGGCAGCAGGTTTGGGTGACGGTGATATTTCTATGGACCAAATACAGCAGACGATTGATTTACGGATGGCAGATATTCGTCGATTACTGGTAGCCGTAGCCAAAAATACCGACTAGGTTCAACTTATTGGAAAGGTGAGCGGTATATGGGGCGTATAAATCGTACGATGTTAGCGCTGTGTTGCCTCATCGGTATGATGTCAGGTGCATCGGCAGCTGTGTACAAATGTGTGGATGCGAAAGGCAATACGACGTTTAGTGACAGACCCTGTTCATCCACTGCGAAGGTTGTTGATAAAGATGAACATGATAGTACTAAGAAGAAATCTAATGATGCCCCAAAGAAAACCAAGGGCGCTTGGGGCGGGTATATGGGACGTGCCAGAAAAGTAGGTGAAGAGTGATTAACTCACACTAGTTATTAACTGGCGTGTCCACAGATTTTTTTTCATATTTGCTAACAAGCACTAATACACCCATTTCAGGGTGGTCCAAATAGGTGATTTCATCTCGGGAAACTCGCGAAGATTGTTCCAGCGTGATGATGTCTGTCACCTGAAATTTGGCATTATTTAGGGTTGAAGGAGTGAATTCTTCTGATACTTCGGTGCCGGGTAGGTTGGGTAATGTTGGCCAGGTTAATGACGATTCTTCTGATGCCGGATTCTCGGGTGAATATATTCCGAGTGTGGCTGTATCAGAAGGAACTGTTTCCATCATTAACGATGGGGCTAATGAAGAAAAGCGGGCTTTCCACAGGTTGGCTTGAATGTGCAGGTAACGATTCCTAACCAGTCGAATACTGCCTTCCAGCTCATGGTGGTTGCCAAATTTCTCCCCACCCTGAATCAATATCCAGGGGCTGTGTTTGAAATCCAGTCCCTGTTGGCGCCATGCTTTGTGGTAGAGCGGTTTGTATCCCGGGGCGCGTTTCAGAGCATAATTGTCTGGCCCAAGTTTGAGTAAATTTTGGGGTAGGGCCGCATAGGGTTCTTTATTAGTCCCTACCAAGCTGTTTGTTGAAGCACTTGGATTCAATACGGTGCCAGTTTCTGAAGAAGCTGAATTTACTATCCTGTTTTGCGGCGATGAGGGGTCATAAAGGTTCTGCCAGTTATCAGGGTAGCTGAGTTGTGCATCCATGCGATGCTTCTCTTCCCTGAATAAATCCTGCTGACTAAAAATAAGAACTTCAATTTGATACCAAGAGGCATCTTCTGCGTACACTGGCTGCGAAATGACCGGCAGTGTGATAAATGCAAGGACGGAAATAATGTGGTTCAGGCGGCTCATTAATGAATATCCCCTGTTGGCATCAGCTGGTTTAAAAATATTTGGACCTCTTCTAGTCGCTGCTCTGTGGTGTCCATTTGTGCTGTAAATTTTAGGGTAGTCGCACCCTGTAGACGATAGGTGTCTGGCTGTTTTTGTACCAACTGAACAATCATCAGCGGGTCTACAACCGTATCACCGCTAAAGTTGACTCGTCCACCCATTGGGCCAGCTTCTAGCTTGCTGATGCCTAGTAGTCTGGCTTGTAGTTTGAGGGCTGTGACTCGGTAAAGGTTTTTCAGGTGATCGGGTATGAGGCCAAAGCGGTCGATCATTTCCACCTGTAATTCTCTCAAATCTAATTCGGAGTTGGCATTGGCAATACGTTTGTACATCATGAGTCGCATATGCACATCGGGTAGGTAATCCTCGGGTATCAATGCCGGAATATTCAGGTTGATCTCAATGTCCTCAGATTGGGGGATATCGAATTCGATGGATTTTCCTTTGCGGATAGCATCCACAGCACGTTCAAGTAGCTCCATGTAAAGGGTGAAGCCAATGGACTGGATGTGGCCACTTTGATCCTCACCCAAAAGTTCGCCCGCGCCACGAATTTCGAGATCATGGGTGGCCAGCGTGAACCCGGAACCCAGTTGATCAGCCTTGCTAATGGCTTCCAGTCGTTTTGCCGCATCGGCAGTCATCGACTTGGGGTTAGGCGTCAGTAAATAAGCGTAGGCCTGGTGGTGCGAGCGTCCCACGCGGCCTCGTAACTGGTGTAGCTGGGCTAGACCAAACTTGTCAGCCCGGTCAATGATTATAGTATTGGCACTGGGTATATCGATGCCGGTTTCAATAATAGTAGTGCAGATCAGAATATTAAAATGTTGGTGGTAGAAGTCTGACATGACTTTTTCCAACTTACGTTCCCTCATCTGACCATGGGCAATGTCTATGCGTGCTTCAGGTATCAGTTCTTGCAATTCACGAGCCGTTCTTTCGATACTTTTCACCTCGTTGTGGAGGTAGAAAACTTGTCCTCCACGTAAAATTTCTCGAAGAATGGCTTCCCGTATGATTCTGAGATCACTTTGGTGAACAAAGGTTTTGACAGAGAGTCTTTTGGCCGGTGGTGTGGCAATAATTGATAAATCCCGGACGCCGGACATAGACAGGTTAAGCGTTCTTGGAATCGGTGTGGCAGTGAGGGTCAAAATATCCACTTCAGCGCGTAGGGCTTTGACCTTTTCTTTCTGACGAACGCCGAAGCGGTGCTCTTCATCAATAATCAGTAGTCCAAGATTGCTGTAGTCTATATCCGTGTGTAGCAGTTTGTGGGTACCAATTAAAATGTCTACTTTGCCACTGGCTGCATTGGCTAAGACCTCATCCTGCTCTTTAGCTGTACGGAATCGGGAGAGTTCCTCGATGATCACGGGCCAATTAGCAAAGCGATCTCGAAAATTTTCCAGGTGTTGGTGTGCCAACAACGTCGTGGGCACCAGCATAACCACCTGTTTTCCGCTAGAAACGGCAATAAAGGCTGCGCGCATGGCGACCTCCGTTTTGCCGAATCCGACATCGCCACAGACCAGTCTATCCATGGGCTGTTCGGACAGCATATCCCGCTTAGTCGCCTCAATAGTGTCCAGCTGGTCCGGTGTTTCTTCAAAGGGGAAGTCTGCACAGAATGTACGATAATTCTCTTCAGGGTCATGACAAGCAAACCCTTTTCTTGCCGCGCGCGTGGCATATATATCCAGTAATTCCGTGGCGGTGTCACGAATTTGTTTGAGGGCTTTGTCTTTTGCTTTTTGCCATTGCTCGCTACCTAGCCTGTGTAGCGGGGCAAGCTCTTCTTCGCTGCCACTGTAACGACTAATCAGGTGGAGTGACGATACAGGCACATAGAGTTTGGCTTCATCGGCATATTCCAGTGTGAGGAATTCCTGAGGTTCTCCACCCGCCGTGAGCGTTTGTAAGCCACGGTAGCGCCCCACACCATTATCAATATGAACAACGGGTGCACCAACCCGCAACTCGGTGAGGTTTTTGATCACCTCATTGGCATCTTCTCGCTGTTTACTGCGTCGGCGACGCTGCATGACTTGTTGGCCAAACAGCTCTGATTCACTGATCAGGCAGATACCTGGACTATCAATGGATAATCTGCCAAGAGATAACCCTCTGGCAATGGGGTAAACGGTGATCGCAAGTGGATGATCACTATCGATAAACTCTGACCAGTTCTCCACCTCTAGGGGTTGAATATCAATACGAGCGAGTAGTTCTAGTAATGTTTCACGGCGGCCTGCGGTTTCGGCACAAAAGAGTACACGCTGATCGGTCGTGAGCAGGTAGTTTTCCAGTTTCGTGAGAGGGTTGTCTGCCTTGGCATTGATGGCGACATCTGGTGGTGACTGAACGGCAAATGACAATGGTTTTTTTGTACTACTGGTGTTGCTATCGGCGAGAAGCTGCGTACGAGGGTAGTTTTTCAAGTGGCTGAATAATTCACCCACAGGGATAAATACGTCATTTGGTGGAAGTAAGGGTCTTGTGGGGTCGATATTGTATTCCTGATAGCGCTGACTCAATTCTTTCCAGAATTTTTCAGCGGCTTGGTCAATGGCTCCTTCAGAAAAGACCAGGCAATTTTCAGGCAAATAGTCGAAGAGTGTGTCGCACTTTTCAAAAAATAGGGGTAAAAAATATTCAATGCCCTGAGAGGTGATGCCTTCACTCACATCTTGGTAGAGCGGGCACTTTCTATGGTCTACATCAAAGTGAGTCAGCCAGTTGTCTTTAAATCGGCGGATGGCCGATTTGTCCAGGGGAACTTCCCTCGCAGGTAACAGGCAAATGTGGTCTGTTTGTGTGAGTGTGCGCTGTGTTTCCGGATCAAAGGTACGCAGGGTTTCAATTTCATTGTCAAATAGGTCGATACGAAATGGCAGCTTGGCTCCCATCGGATAGATGTCGACCAGGGATCCACGCACGGTAAATTCGCCATGTTCAATAACGGTATCGACACGGCGGTAACCAGAATGCTCAAGTTTTTCTCTAAGGTCATTAACGTCCATTTGATCGCCAGTGTGGTAATCAAAAGCACGCTGACTGACAAACGCAACAGGAGGTAATCGGTGCATCAATGTGGTGACAGGGACAACAACGACACCACAAGTGATTTGAGGTAGCCGGAACAGGGTTCTCAGCCGCTCAGAAATAATATCCTGGTGGGGAGAAAATAGGTCGTAGGGCAATGTTTCCCAATCAGGGAAGTGAAAAACAGGCGTGTTTCCACCCAGAAAAAATTCCAGTTCAGATTCCAGTTGGGATGCTGCTCTTGCTGAACTGGTGATGACAATGGTTAATCCTTGGTGTTGCTGGCAAGCCTCGGCGATGGCCAATGCAGTGCCAGATCCGTGGATGCCCTGCCAAAGGCGTTTGTCGCCCGGTAAATTGGCGGCTGGGATAGGCAAAATTGACATATTGTCGTGGTACTTCTGTGGCTAGAGTAGTGAGGTGTGCTATTTTAGCGGCGGCTTTGTGATATTGATATGTGTCTGTAGGATTTGTCGTGGGAATACGAATAATACTATTAAGTATGCTGCTTGTTCTGGGTGGCTGTTCAGGGCAAGGTTTTCCTCTGAAGAATCTTGCAAAAACTGATATTGATGTAGTGGC
>JBALWM010000035.1:0-14086 GCA_036960905.1 Porticoccus sp. | reverse complement strand
TAAAGGAAACACTATGTTGGTAGGTAAAACAGCGCTAGTCACCGGGTCTACCAGTGGTATTGGTTATGCCATGGCATCAAAGTTGGCTGAAGCGGGCGCCAATGTGATATTACACGGATTGGTGGGCTCTGCTGAGGGCGAAGCGCTTTGCCAGGACTTTGAGAAAAAATATAGTGTTCAGTGCATATTTAGTGGTGCTGATATTTCTACGGCTGAAGGTAATGAAGAACTGGTGGCAGCGTCTTTGGAAAAATTTGGTGGAGTGGATATTCTGATCAACAATGCGGGTATCCAGTTCACCGCACCTGTTGAAGATTTTCCAGTAGCAAAGTGGGATGCCATTATTGGTATCAATTTAAGCTCCGCTTTCCATACCACAAGATTGTTAGTGCCCGGTATGCAGCAGCGTGGTTGGGGGCGGATTGTTAATATCGCCTCGGTACACGGGCTAGTCGCTTCTTTAAATAAAGCAGCTTATGTAGCGGCTAAACATGGCATTGTGGGGTTGACCAAAGTGGTTGCTCTGGAAAATGCCGAAAAGGGCATTACGGTTAATGCTATTTGTCCGGGTTGGGTGGATACAGAGTTAGTTGCTGCACAGTTTCAGGCGCGGGCTGACCAGAATGGGGTGAGCTTTGAAGAAGGTAAGCGTAGCGTGATTGTTGAAAAACAGCCTATGCCTAAAGCAACGCAGCCCTCATCCTTGGGTGAATTGGCACTATTTTTATGCTCTGAAGCTGCCGGTACTATTACCGGTGCCAGTTTGCCAATAGATGGTGGTTGGACAGCTCAGTAAATCACATTTAAGTGTAGGTCGATATGTCAGGAAAAGTTGGTTTTATCTCTCTCTCGGCTGCCCGAAAGCACTGAAAGCCCTCAAGGGCTTTCAGTGCTTGATGTAAACTCAGGGCCAAGCGTTCGATAAATACTCTTCATAGGTCCACTCAGTAACCGGAGGCTAGTAATACGCTGCTGGTAAGTCTCTTGGCGGAACCGTATTTTCATCTGAAATATGGAATATAACCCGGTCAATAGGCTTGTTAAAGGGAAATGGATCAGTGTACAGCCTGGAAACCGGCGTACCGGTATCGCGACCAATATCAAAGGTCTCAGCTAAAGAGTATGTAGCAATATGCATTTGCGGCATCTCTATTTCATCAACCTTCTCACCGTTAACATACAATTCGCCTTTGCCACCAAATGCTTTGGTTTTAATAAAATTAAATTTGAAGTCGGTTTTACCCTTTGGTAGTGGTTCGGATTTAAGAATGTAATGCACCCCATCTAGAAAGTTATAGTCGTAATACAGACGATCATCCTTAACGAACATTGTGTAGCCCCCTGTCATACCGCCCACCGCTGCGATAACACCTTCTTCATCGCCGACCAGATCAAGCTGTGTCTCAATGGTATGAGCCCGATTCTTAACCGGCGCTGATGACTTCTCGGCTATACGGACAGCGCCCGGCCAGTAATAGACAAATTCCTTCTGGTCACCAAAAAGACGATCTTGCTGCGCACCAAGGCGCTGGATCATATCGTCGTAAAGAGGATAGACATTGTACTTCCAGGCTTCCTCATCAAAAATAGCGATAAGCTCTTCAAGCTTTTCAGGATGACTCGCTGCCAGGTTGGTACTTTCAGAAAAGTCTTCGGCAACGTGATAAAGCTCCCACTCGTCATCATCAAAAGGTTTAACTACATTGACATCCCAAGGCATGCGATTGGCGTGTAAAGTTACGGCCTTCCAACCATCAACCCAGATAGCGCGGTTGCCAAACATTTCATAGTATTGACGTTGTTTTTGATTAGGCGCGTCGACTTTATCAAAAGAGTATATCAAGGAGGTTCCGTCCATCGGTTGCTGTTCAACGCCATGGTATTCATCGGGGACCGAAATACCCGCCGCCTCCATAATCGTGGGGGCGATATCACTAATATGGTGATACTGACTACGCACTTCACCTTTAGCTTTAATGCCTTTGGGCCAGTGAACCACCAGATGGTCTTGTTGACCGCCGCGATGTTCGCTTTGCTTAAAGTAACGGAACGGTGTGTTACCCGCCATCGCCCAGCCGGCATGATAATGTGGATAGGTGTTTTCTCTACCCCAGTCTGCCTGGGCTCTAAGGTTTGCCTCCAGAGGCGTCTGTAAACCATTCAGTACATAGGTTTCATTGAAGGTGCCCGCTAAACCACCTTCACCGCTAGCACCATTATCCGCCGTTACAAAAATCAGCGTGTTATCCAGCTCACCGATTCTATCGAGTTCTTTAACAACTCGGCCTATTTGGTGGTCTACCCATTCCATTTGCGCGGCGAACACTTCCATCTGGCGAGCATAAAGCCCTCTCTCTTCATCAGATAAAGAATCCCATGCGGGTATCTGGTCAATTCTCTCTGTTAATGCTGTGCCTGCGGGAACCACTCCCCGCTCTATTTGCTGCTGCAAGATTTTTTCGCGGGCCTTATCCCAGCCCATATCAAACTGACCTTTGTATTTATCAATATAACTATCAGGAGCGTGGTGGGGTGAATGCATAGAACCCGAGGCCCACAACATCATAAAGGGCAGGTCTTTCTTGATAGACTTATGTCCGGTAATCCACTCGATAGCTCTGTCAGCCAAATCCTTGTCCAAGTGCTCAGACTTATGGTAGGGCTCTGGCGTATGGTCATTCCACATGACCGGCACAAATTGATGCACATCCGCAGCCATAAAGGTATAGGCATGCTGAAAACCTTCGCCACTGGGCCAGCGATCGAACGGACCTACTTGGGAAACTTCATAAAGTGGCGTGTGATCCCACTTACCCAACGCGTAGTTAACGTAACCTTCTTCCTGAAGATAATTAGCCACCGACTTGGCTGATTCAGGCATGATGGCGTTATAACCCGGAAAGCCCATTGCGGTTAAGGCATGGCTACCCAGTCCGATGGAGTGTGGGTATCTACCCGCCATTAAAGATGCCCGCGAAGGAGAACAAAGCGCCGTAGTATGGAAGTTATTGTATCGTAGGCCATTGTCGGCAAGCTTATCAATATTAGGCGTTTTAATCAGACCACCAAAACTACCCACTTGAGCAAAACCCACATCATCCAATAGAAAAATAATGACATTGGGTGCATCTTTTTTAGGCCGTTTTTCTTTAGCCCACCATTCCTTGGATTTATCATAGCGTTCAGCAATAACACCATCAAAGCCAGGTATATTCTTAGTCTTGACACCATTGATAGTAGAGAATGAAGCTGATGGTTTGGCTTCAACAACAGGAGAAGGTTTGGATTCAACAACAGGAGAAGGGTTATCAACCCCAGACTTACTACAGCCGAAAAGAATGGCTGAAACAATAATTGCCAGTATGATTTTTGGCATAGCCCTAATCCCCTTTAATGTATTGTTATAGGCATAAATATAGAACACATACGTAACAGTAGTTTAGCCCCGGCGCTCTTTCCACTAACGTTTTTAACCACGCTTAAGTCAGTACATGATGGCATACAGATTTACGCGGATTCCGGTACTAGGGTGGGGTCGCTAGTTCTGGTGGGGCATTTAGACTTTGTTGTTTAGCCGGGCTGGGGGCTAATTACGCAGTAATTGTGTAAATGTTCATAGGGTCATAAGATCGCCGATGAAATCATAACTTGGTCTCCCGCGGCTCAAGCTATTCTCGCCATTATATTACAGTAATCTAATTTAGATATTGATAATTTATATAAGTATAATATAATGCTCGTCATTGCTTTCCCTAAATCCCCCTCGATGCAAATAGCGACCTCGTGAAAGTAAGGCTGCTAAGTAAATAGTAAAGCTTTAGTCATCGAATATTAGGAAAGTATTACTTTTTGAATTTTATAACTGGAGCAATAAAGTGCCGACAACTGAAATAGCATCGTCTGCAAATATGGCGGAAATGCAAAAACACGCCAAAGATGCCGCCAATTTATTAAAAAAATTAGCTAATGAACATCGGTTGTTAGTGTTGTGTACGTTAATGAATGGTGAGTTATCGGTAGGTGAAATCCATGAGTTAATTCCTATCAGTCAATCGTCTTTGTCGCAACATTTAGCTTCATTGCGAGAAGCGGAGTTAGTTCAAACCCGACGAGAATCACAAACTATCTATTACAGCTTGCAAGGCGAAGAAGCCATTAAGGTTATTGCAGTGCTGCAATCTATCTATTGTCCCGACCTTTAAGAGATATGTGATATGACTAATACACTGACTTCAATATCCGCGGCTGACTTTTTGTCTTTATCTGAAATAGATAAAGCGGTCGTTATCGATGTCCGCACTACCGCTGAATTTAATAATGAGTTTTATCCTGGTTGTCATAATCTACCTTTGCAGGAGCTTAATGAGGCTAAATTTAATCATTGTCTGAATGAAAATAAATGCGATGGTGAAGCCCCCGTATATCTACTCTGCGGCAGTGGTATGAGGGCGATTAAAGCATTTGAGCAACTAGTGCGCTCATGTGATACCCCTTTAATTGTCATAGAGGGTGGAATAAATTCCTTAAAGCAACATGGAGCGACCATAAAAAAAGGAAGTGGATCAACCATCTCGCTAGAGCGTCAGGTTCGTATAGTGGCGGGGGGCTTGGTGGTTGTTGGTGTACTTTTAGGTTCAATATTAAACCCACTGTTTTATGGTATTTCCGCTTTTGTGGGTGGGGGGCTGATATTTGCTGGAGTGACCGATACTTGTGGTATGGCTATGTTGCTAACGCGTATGCCGTGGAATCGTGTGGCATCAGCTAAGGGTTAATTGATATGTTTGAACAGTCCTGTGGTGATTTTTAAGGAAGAAGCGGAATGTTAACCATTGATTATTACTCCGACGTTCTATGTATATGGGCCTGGATTGCCCAAGTCAGAAATGAAGAGTTAAACAAACAGCTGGGTAGTAATATCGAGTGGCGCCATCACTATATTGATGTGTTTGGCGATACTGAAAAGAAAATACAAAAACAATGGCATGATCGCGGACATTACGATGGTTTCGCAGAGCATGTTATGAGTTCGGCCAAAGATTTTGAAGATATTACAGTAACAAACAATATTTGGACTAAGGTCAGACCAACCACATCGGCTAATGCACACTTGGTACTCAAGGCTATAGAGTTAACCCATAATGCGAAACGATCTGCTAATTTTGCATTAACCCTACGTGAGGCTTTCTTTATTAATGCAAAAGATATTTCTAATTTGGATATATTGCTAGTGCTGGCTGCAGAAAATGATTTCGATATAGGGCTAATAAAAAAAGTTATACACAATGGTGCTGCAATCGCAGAGTTAATGAGTGACTATCAGGCCGCCAAAAAACTGGGTATTAAAGGAAGTCCTTCTTACGTGCTGGATGGCGGCCGGCAAACGCTTTACGGCAATGTTGGCTACCGTGTATTACATGCGAATGTAGAAGAACTGCTGAAACATCCGGGGGATGAGGCAAGTTGGTGTTGATTTTAAGACTTATTGATATTAGTGGGTGTGAGGCATTTTTTTGCGTTAAGTTGTCGATATGCAGAGATACCTCGATCAATCAGCACATCTGTATATATAAGCCCATTTTCTTCCGCAATACGCTTTGCATATGAAGCTTGTCACTCACAAGAAGTACCAGCTTCTTGTCGATTGCTTGACCACCGAGTGTAGGAATAACACCTTATCCCAGTTGACATTAAATTCTCCTTACCAAAAAAAACACTTGGTATATTAGACGCAGGCACGACGATTTTGCGATGGGGGAGTTTTTGGGTAATTAGGCAAAACCACCCCCTTGCGTAAAGATCCTATTTCTACTCGGCTAGAGACGGCCACTAGCATATAATTCGCGGCCTACTCAAAGGCCGGCGAAAAAGATAAATGGCAGACTTAGAAGAAAACCAGGGGATTGAAGCTGAAACTAGCTCAACAGAGGTCCCGAGACGGGTAGGTTTCGTGAGCCTCGGGTGTCCGAAAGCACTAGTGGACTCTGAGCGAATTCTGACCCAGTTGAAGCTGGATGGTTACGACATCAGTCCGAGCTATGCCGATGCCGATGTGGTGGTGGTCAATACCTGTGGCTTTATCGATTCAGCTAAACAGGAATCAATGGATGCTATCAATGAGGCGATGAAAGAGAACGGCAAGGTTATTGTCACCGGCTGTATGGGCAAAGGAACAGATGCTGACGCCATCAAGATGGCCAATCCGGATGTGCTGAGTGTGAGCGGCCCGGCGGATTACGACAGTGTGGTTGGTGCTGTACATGAGTATGTGCCACAGCAAGCGGATGATAGTGATCAGGCGCGTGATAAGGACAGTGACATAGATAGTGAGCACAATCCCTATGTTGACTTGTTGCCGCCCCAAGGGGTCAAACTGACACCGCCGCATTATGCCTATTTAAAAATTTCTGAAGGCTGCAATCATCGATGTACGTTTTGCATTATCCCCAATATGCGAGGTGATTTGGTCAGCCGTCCCATCTCCGATGTAGTGGAGGAAGCGAAGAAGCTGGTTGAATCCGGTGTGCGTGAACTGTTGGTGATTTCCCAGGACACCAGCGCCTATGGTGTCGATGTGAAATACAAGCTGGACTTTGTGGATGGCAATGCATTGGAAACACGAATGCAGGATCTGGCCGTTGCATTGGGTGAACTGGATGTTTGGGTGCGGCTGCACTATGTGTACCCTTATCCCCATGTGGATAAGGTTATCCCCTTAATGGCGGAGGGAAAAATCCTGCCTTATCTGGATATTCCCTTCCAGCATGCCAGCCCAAAAATTCTTAAATTGATGAAGCGCCCCGGCAACCAGGGAAAAGTACTGGAAAGAATTAAAGCCTGGCGAGCCATCTGCCCCGATCTCACCATACGCAGTACCTTTATTGTTGGTTTCCCCGGTGAAACTGAAGAAGATTTCCAAATGCTGCTGGATTGGCTGGAGGAAGCGGAACTGGATCGCGTGGGCTGTTTTAAATATTCCCCCGTTGAAGGTGCAACGGCTAATGAGTTGCCCGACCCTGTACCTGAAGATATCCAGCAGCAACGCTGGGAGCGGTTTATGGAAATGCAACAAGCTATTAGTGCTAGGCGCTTACAGCGAAAAGTGGGGCAGACACTGGACGTATTAATTGATGAGGTGGATGAGGAGGGTGCTATTGGTCGCTCGGCTGCAGATGCGCCTGAGATTGATGGTAATGTCTATATCAATGATATAGAGGCTGTTGAGGCGCTCGGTCTTCAACCTGGAGATAGGGTGGAAGTGGCCATCGAGCATGCCGATGAGTATGACCTTTGGGGGCGGCTGGTCTAGAGAAGGTTTGTAGCTGACTCTACTTATTTACCTAATGGCACAAAAAAGGGCTACCTTCTCGGGCAGCCCTTTTTTATTTAACGGGTTAGTCAGTCAGCAGTTAGTGCTGGTGACCACCTGGCCCATGTACATGGCCATGCTCGAGCTCTTCTTCAGAGGCTTCACGAACCGTATCGACTTTGACATCGAAGGTTAAATCTTTGCCGGCCAGTGGGTGATTGCCATCGACAGTCACCATGTCATCGGTCACGGTCGTAACGACAACCGATACCGGGCCATTAGGTGTCTGTGCTTCAAAGCGCATACCCACAGTCATCTCTTCAACCTGGAAGGATGCCCGAGGGACCTCTTGGACCATTTGCTCCTGGCGTTCACCATAGGCTTCTGCTGCTTCGATGGTGACGACCATAACATCACCCTCTGTTTTTCCATCCAATTCCTTTTCGAGGCCAGGGATAATATTTTTGTGGCCATGTATATAGGACAGTGGGTCTTTGTCTACGGAAGAGTCCAGCTCTGCGCCGCTCTCATCGGTGAGTCTGTAGTGAAAAAGCACCACAGCATTTTCAGAAATGATCATTGGGGATCCTTTAGTTCGGTATCAATAGGGGACAGGGGCAGCATTATCCCTGATGCAGTTTCTTTTGCCAAGAAAAGGGGCGGCAGAAGGAAGGGGGGCGGGCTACCAAAAAAATCTTTTTTCTGACCGCTTTGGTACCTTTTGGTCATGTAGTACACCTCATCTTTGATGGCTATCTTCACAGGCCGAAACTGAATTTTATTGGTCATCCTTTATCTGCTGTGGGCTTGCGCCAAAGTAACCGCTCGCAGGTGAGCCTCGCCGGGGGCTGTTTTTACTTGAACTACTACCTGTAGTGTTTTATCTGGTAAGAGGCACAATATCTTGTATACTAAACCTCGTTTTACGGTAATTGCTGATAGCCAGAAAGCAGTCATAATTCACTATAAAAAGCTGCAAAAATAAGGTGGGAATCGTCTCCAAGCCCACAAATCAAGGCCATACAGCGGTACCCCAGTCATTCATGCAATAGCGGAAGCAGATCCATTATGTCGATTGAAGCATTGAAAACCACAGATGAGCCAGGTGCCATCGAAATCAAACTACAATCCGCCTCGGAGGATATCTGGGATAAAAAATACCGCCTTAAGGATAAAGAGGGTAATCCTGTCGATGAAACAATTGATGGGACCTACCGTCGTGTTGCTCGAGCACTGGCTGATGTTGAAGAGGAAGGAAAGCGTGAGTTGTGGCATCAGCGGTTTTTATGGGCATTGCGCAATGGCGCTATTCCTGCTGGGCGAATTATTTCCAATGCCGGTGCACTGGAGCACAAGCCATCCACCTCAACAATAAACTGTACGGTGTCCGGTATTGTTGAGGACTCCATGTTGGACATCCTTGAAAAAAACCTTGAGGCAGGTCTAACGTTGAAAGCCGGTTGTGGTATTGGCTACGAATTTTCTACGTTGCGTCCCAAGGGTGCTTATGTCTCTGGTGCGGGGGCTTACACTTCTGGCCCACTATCCTTCATGGATATCTTCGACAAGATGTGTTTCACCGTGTCTTCTGCCGGTGGGCGCCGTGGTGCTCAGATGGCAACCTTTGATATAAGTCATCCAGATGTGGTCGAGTTTATCCGTGCCAAGCGTGAAGATGGTCGGCTGCGCCAGTTCAACCTGTCACTGCTGATCACCGAAGGGTTTATGGAGGCAGTTAAGAGCGATGACGATTGGTCGTTGAGCTTTCCGGTTTTACGCAAAGAAATAGAGCAGGGCACAGTAGACCCTGCAGATGACACACTGTTGTGGCGTGAGTTTCCTACCACTAAAGGGTATATCACTAATGATGAAGGGCTGGTGGCCTGTCGTATTTACCGTACGGTAAAAGCGCGTCAGCTGTGGAATGTCATCATGACATCCACCTACGATTACGCTGAGCCAGGCTTTATTCTGATCGACAAAGTTAATCAGCTGAACAACAACTGGTTCTGTGAAAATATTCGTGCCACTAACCCCTGCGGTGAACAGCCATTGCCACCTTATGGTAGCTGTTTGCTGGGGTCAGTTAATCTGACCAAATTTGTATTGGACCCCTTTACCGAAAATGCCCGTTTTGATTGGGATAACTTCCGGGAAGTGGTGTCTGTGTTCACCCGGATGCTCGACAACGTGGTGGAAATCAATGGTCTGCCTCTGGAAGGTCAGCGAGAAGCTATTTTAAGTAAGCGTCGCCATGGTATGGGCTTTCTTGGGTTGGGATCCACCATGACCATGCTACGCACACCCTATGGTAGTCCTGCATCATTGGAGTTGACCGAACAGGTTTCCCGTGAATTGGCATTGGCCGGATGGCGTACAGGTTTGGAGCTGGCCAAGGAAAAAGGTGCTGCTCCTATCATGGACGAAGAATTTGAAGTCACTGAGTCTATGCTCCGCCTTCGCCCCGAAATGGCCAATGACGGTATTGTGGTGGGCGATAAGCTCAAGGGTAAGATACTGCACGCCCGATACAGTAAATACATGCAGAAAGTGGCAGAGGCCGACCCTCAATTGGTGGAAGATCTCGCTAATGTGGGTTGCCGTTTTACTCACCACTCATCTATTGCGCCAACGGGTACTATTTCACTGTCACTGGCTAATAATGCCAGCAATGGTATCGAGCCAAGTTTTGCTCATCATTATTCCCGCAATGTGATTCGCGAGGGTAAGAAGTCCAAAGAGAAAGTGGATGTGTTCTCCTATGAAATGCTGGCCTATCGTGAGCTGATTAATCCGGATGCCATGCCCTTTTCTGAAAGTGAAGGACAAAAGCTACCCGACTACTTTATTACCAGTGATGATATTAATCCCAGGCAACACGTGGATGTACAGGCAGCAGCCCAGAAGTGGGTAGATTCCTCTATTTCAAAGACTATCAATGTGTCCACGGATTGTGACTTTGAAGAGTTCAAGGATATTTATCTCTACGCCTATGAAAATGGCCTCAAGGGGTGCACCACTTTCCGCTTTAACCCGGAAGCCTTCCAGGGCGTCTTGGTGAAAGAAAAAGATCTGGAGGCAACCACCTATCAGTTCACCCTGGAAGACGGTTCAACCGTGGACCTGAAGGGGAATGAGGAGGTGGAATACGACGGCGAGACACATACCGCTGCGAACCTGTTCGATGCCTTGAAAGAAGGCTATTACGGCAAATTTTGATCGGAAGAATCAACATGACAGTTAAACTCGACAAAAAAATTATAGGCTACAAAGTTGTCACTCCCTCCAATGACGATGCTATACCCGAGTCTCAACCTGAGGCGGTAGAGCTAGAGCGTGCCATTGAGCAGATGACTGAGAATGTCAGTCGTCCCGAAGAGCTGCCTGGTTCGACCTACAAGGTAAAAACACCCCTCTCTGAACATGCGCTCTACATCACCATCAACGATATCGTGCTGAATCCTGGGACTGACCACGAGCAGCGTCGCCCCTTCGAGATTTTTATTAACTCGAAAAATATGGATCAGTTCCAATGGGTGGTCGCATTGACCCGGGTTATTTCAGCGGTGTTCCGCAAGGGTGGTGATTGCACCTTCCTGGCCGAAGAGCTGAAGGCGGTATTTGACCCCCAGGGTGGTTACTTCAAGCGAGGCGGTAAATTTATGCCGTCACTGGTGGCTGAAATTGGTGAAGCCATTGAAGACCACTTGACCAAAATTGGGATGCTGACAGGCCCTGATCTGGGTGATCATCAGAAGGCTATTTTGGCAGAAAAGCGTGCCGAGTATGAGGCGGCGACCCGGCCTTCAGTGGCGGCTGCCAGTGCACCCACAAGTGAGGCAAACCCATTCCCGGAAACAGCCCAGCTGTGCCATAAATGCATGACGAAGGCATCCATTTTGATGGATGGATGTCTGACCTGTTTGAACTGTGGTGATTCTAAGTGCGGATAAAAGAAGACTAAGAATACAGTGCAATAATCCGCACTAGGAGGGGAGATTAGCCGGGCTTTAGTCCGGTTTTTTTTCGCCTACAGGTTGCAACACATCTTTATTTTTACTTGCGCTCGTTCAGCCCTTTGATAATAGAGCCGACCACCTCTTCAGATGAATGCCGATCACAGTCTATGGTGATATTGGCGTAGCGGCGATACAGTTCAGTGCGTTCAGTGAACAGATCATCAAAACCCTGGTCGGAGTGACACGCAATGCCACGGGTTTCGTAATCGTGAATACGTTCTCGGAGGGTTTGTAGTGGCGTGTCCAGATACACGATGGTTGAATTTCTTGCTAGATGTGCCATTCCCGCAGCGCTGTACACAGCGCTACCCCCGGTGGCAATAACTGAGTTTTGTGTGTCGATGCTGATGAGTACTGACTCTTCGATTTGGCGCAGCAACAGGTAGTCAGTGTTAGCCATAATTTGTTGCAGGGTTTTCCCCTCGCGAACCTGAATAAGCACATCAGTATCCAGAAAGTCCTTACCCAAGGCTTTTGCCAGTAATAGACCGTTGGTGCTTTTCCCCGCACCAGGCATACCTATCAGAACAATATTGTTTTTCACTGGTTTGGCTTCCTATTTCTGATACTGATTAACGCTACTCTCTGATTGCTAGTAGTTATCACTGCTCTTTATTACTACTAGAGTGACGCTTTAACAAAATCCATTAGTCGGGTGATTGCTTCGCTGGGTTCGTTGCTCTGATCAATCAAGCTGATACCCACCTTCCCCAGTTTGGGCAGCTTTTCTGAAGGTTTCAAGATACGCAGGTTTTCGGGCACGGTACTCTTGGCCAGCACAGTGACCCCCAGCCCTTCATCAATAGCCGCTTGAATACCGGTAAGGTCTGGGATGGTATAGACGATGCGCCAATCCCGTTGGCTATCTCTGAGTTTTTCAATGCCACGTTGGCGGTAAATACAGCCCTTGGGTGCCACGATTAATGGCAGTGGTACTTGCAGGTGAGCATCGTGGTCGGTGCCGGTGACCCATACCAGATCGTCTTCTTTTACCAGATTGTCTCCCGCTGCGGATGGGTCATCGTGTAAGGCTAGAATCAGATCGTAGCGGTGGCGTTCGGGTTCCGACAATAACTGTTTACTCAGGGCACAGTTCACTTCGAGGGTGACATTGGGGTAGGCCTGAGCAAAACGTCCAACGATTTTTGGCAGTAAGGTGGTTGCAAATTCGCTGGGAATACCAAAGTGAATTTTTCCGCTTACCGATGTTTTACTGAATTGGGCGACGGCTTCATCATTGATTGCGAGTATCTGTTTGGCATAGCGGAACAACAGCTGGCCTGATTGGCTCAGTTCAAGTTGCTGGCCACTGCGAATCAACAGGGTTTGTTCCAGTAATTGCTCAAGACGTTTGATTTGTAAGCTGATGGCTGGCTGAGAGCGACCAAGCCATTCGGCTGCCTGAGTAAAACCACCCAATTCGATCACGGTAACAAAGGCTCGAAGTAAGTCAGTTGGCAGGTTTTTCATGGCATCTTAGGCTATGCGATAGCTATAAGTATTGTTAATGATGGGATTTTAACTATTAATTTTACCAATTCATAGTTGACCGTTAACATGGCTGTTTTTAACCCACCTATCATGTGCCATCACCCTGGAACATCATGCCCAAAAGGTACCTATGACTACTGACACAACGACTGACTTGAAAGCCACGCCGCTCAAGGCGTTGCACTTGGAGCTAGGTGCCCGAATGGTGCCCTTTGCAGGTTATGAAATGCCAGTTCAATATCCAGATGGCATCAAGACTGAGCACCTTCACACACGTCAACACGCGGGCTTATTTGATGTATCCCATATGGGGCAAGTCGTCATTACCGGTGACGGTGTTGCGGCTGCTTTGGAGAAGCTGGTACCGGTGGAATTGGAAACACTGGGTATTAATAAGCAAACCTATGCGTTGTTCACCAATGAGCAGGGCGGCATTCTGGATGATCTGATGATTGTTCGCTGGGCGGAAGACTGTTTTTTTCTGGTAGTGAATGCTGCCTGTAAAGAGCAGGACATTGCTTACTTAAGACGTGCGCTCCCCGGCTTCGAGATTGAGTATTTGGAGGGGCGTGGATTGTTGGCACTTCAAGGGCCGGCCGCTGTGGATGTGATGGCCCAACTGGCCCCCGATATTCGTGAACTGGTCTTTATGACCGGTAGCCGGGTTATTCTTGAAGGTTCTGATTGTTATATCACTCGGTCGGGTTACACCGGAGAAGATGGTTTTGAGATTTCTGTACCTGCTGGGTCTGCGGAAGCATTGGCTCGTAAGCTGGTGTCCTTCGAACAAGTGAATGCTATTGGGTTGGGTGCCCGGGATTCTCTGAGGTTGGAAGCAGGGTTGTGCTTGTATGGTCACGACCTCGATACTGAAACAACGCCTATTCAGGCATCGTTACTCTGGAGTATCAGCAAGTCCCGTCGTGCCGATGGGGTGAAAGCCGGTGGTTTTCCCGGTGCCGAGATTATTTTTAACGAGCAGGCCAATGGGGCGTCCCGCAAGAGAGTGGGCCTGAAGGTGGAGGGGCGTGCGCCTGTCAGAGAAGGAGCTGAATTGGTTAATGCCCAAGGTGAACAGGTGGGGGTGGTGACCAGTGGTGGTTTTGGCCCGAGTCTGGAAGCACCGTTGGCTATGGGGTATGTGACAACAGAATATGCGGCAGTGGGTACTCAGCTCAATGCCATGGTGCGTGGCAAGCCTCGCCCGGTGACTGTGGAGAAAATGCCTTTTGTACCTCAGCGTTATTACCGTGGGTAAGAGCCGAGG
>JBALWM010000034.1:0-14118 GCA_036960905.1 Porticoccus sp. | reverse complement strand
GTCGTCTAAAGGATCAATTGTAATCGAAAGAATCAAAAGTTGTCAGTTGACTCAAACAGACCAACCCTAAGATCTTTTGCAGTGTAAATCTCTCGGCCATCGACAGAGACGGTGCCGTCAGCGATAACCATTTTCAGTTTGCGCTCGACAATCCGTTTAACGTCAATACGATAAGTGATGAGTTTGGCTTCTGGCAGGACCTGACCAAAGAACTTTACTTCTCCTGATCCTAGTGCTCTTCCGCGCCCTTGGTTGCCCTTCCAGGCTAGGAAAAAGCCAGTGAGCTGCCACATGGCATCTAGACCAAGACATCCTGGCATCACGGGGTCACCTTCAAAATGACAACCGAAGAACCAGAGGTCTGGGCGGATATCCAGCTCAGCCGTCATGACGCCTTTACCATGCTTTCCTTCACCAGCATGAATGTGGGTAATTCGATCCACCATCAGCATATTATCAGCGGGCAGCTGGGCATTACCTTCACCAAACAAGTTCCCTTTGCTGCAAGCAATAATTTCCTCGCGGGTGTATGAGTTCTGCGATTGTGGAATGAACGTGGTCATCGATTGAGTGGCCTCTGCTAGCTACTGTTTATCCCGGTTTTTCCGGATTTGTTGGTTTTTTGTCGAAGGGGCGAATTTTATCTGATCTGTGTGTTAAGTCCAGAAAAGATGCGGTTTACAGCCCTATTAGCTGAATTTATGACAATAAGTATGGGGTTATGAGTTGCGTTGAATGGCGAAGTCAGCCAGCTCGAGCATTGCTTGGCGTTCAGGAGTATCGGGTAGATCGTGGAGGCATAATTGAGCCTCATCTGCATGCTGTTTAGCACACGACATCGTGTAGTCCAGAGCTCCTGTAGCATTGATGGCATCCAAAATGGCATCCATCTGGTTGATGCCACCTTCCTCGATGGCGCTTCGAATAAGCGCTGCTTGGTCTGGCGTGCCATTCTGCATGGCATAGATGAGCGGTAGTGTGGGTTTGCCTTCCGCAAGGTCATCGCCAACATTTTTACCAAGGTCTTCGGTGTTGCCGTTGTAGTCCAGTGCGTCGTCCACCAGTTGGAATGCTATTCCGAGGTGGTGCCCGTATCTGCCCATTGCCGCCTGTAGCGTTGGGGTGGCACCGGCAAGTACCGCACCTGTTTCGGCGGCGGCATCAAATAACTGAGCCGTTTTCTTGCGAATAACTTCGAGATATGTCTCTTCCGTTACATCCGGGTTTCCCGCATTAAGTAGCTGTTGAACTTCACCTTCAGAGATAATATTGGTGGTGTCGGCGATAATCCGCATGATGTCCATGTTTCGAATAGCGACTAGCATCTGAAACGCACGGGAATAGAGAAAGTCTCCCACTAAAACACTGGGAGCATTACCAAACTTGGCATTGGCAGTGGCGCGACCTCGACGTAGGTCCGAGGTATCTACCACATCATCATGCAGCAGGGTGGCCGTGTGGATAAATTCAATAATGGCGGCTAAAGAGGTATGCTGAGTGCCTTTGTAGCCACAACTATTAGCGCTGAGTAATACCAATAGCGGGCGTAACCGCTTGCCTCCAGCGTCGATAATATATTGGCCGATATTCTCCACTAGCCCCACATCGGAATGTAGTTGGCTGATAATCAGCTCGTTAACCTGATTAAACTCGGATTTTACCACTTGGTGAAACGGCAACATGCCAGAGCCCCGTGTATTTATTTTTATCAAAGATGCCCGCTGAAACGGACGCGTTGGCATCCTAGAGTTGGGTGGGGGGTGTGTCAAGGGGAGGGCGCATTATTACTGGATATCAGGCTATTTTTCTCTTGCGATAACAGGTGGTTTGCCTTAGAATTCCCGCCCTCGCAAAACCGGCCTGGAGAAATCGTTCTCGTGGGCTTAGAACTGGCATATGCGATTACGGAGCAAACTATGTACGCAGTAATTAAAAGTGGTGGCAAGCAGCACCGTGTGCAGGAAGGTGAATACCTGCGCTTGGAGAAGCTGGAAGTGGCCACAGGTGAAAGCATTGATTTTGATGAAGTGCTGATGGTAACAGACGGTGACAATATTAAAATTGGCACCCCTCTGGTTGAAGGAGGCAAGGTTACTGGAGAAGTACTTAGCCATGGCCGTGCTGATAAGGTGAAGATCATCAAGTTTAACCGTCGTAAGCACAGTCGCAAGCAAATGGGCCACCGCCAGTGGTTCACCGAAGTTAAAATTACTAGCATTAGTGCTGGTTAAGATTAGATAGGAGAACGGCATGGCTCATAAGAAGGCTGGTGGTAGTACTCGTAACGGTCGCGATTCCGAAAGTAAGCGCCTTGGTGTCAAGCGCTACGGTGGTGAACAAGTAGCGGCTGGTAATATTATTGTTCGTCAGCGTGGTACTCGTTTCCATGCAGGTGTCAATGTCGGTATTGGTCGTGACCATACCATTTTCGCAAAGGCTGATGGCCAGGTTCAGTTTACGGTCAAAGGGCCGAAGAACCGAAAATTTGTGAATATTGTTACTGCGTAAGGCAAAAAGCTTAATACCAAAAAGCCCCGCATTGGCGGGGCTTTTTGGTTTTTGAGGTTAGGTCTTGTCAGTTTGTGTAGGGTTGCTCCCACGCATTTATAGTTGATGACCTTTTTTAAATCATGTCTTAGGGCATCTGATAACAACCTACTGAGCACTGTATACTCTCACGATGAAATTTGTAGATGAAACACCCATACACGTACAGGCTGGCCGCGGCGGTAATGGCTGCATGAGTTTTCGCCGCGAAAAATATATTGAGCGGGGAGGCCCCGACGGTGGTGATGGTGGTGATGGCGGTAGCGTCTACCTGGAAGGGGATGAAAATCTCAATACACTGGTGGACTATCGGTTTCAGCGAAACTTCAATGCCCAGAGTGGCCAGGCTGGTGGTTCCAGAAATTGTACCGGCAGGGGTGGAGAGGATCTGGTTCTAAAAGTTCCTGTTGGAACCACCATCATGGATGAAGATACAGAAGAGGTGCTTGGAGATATTACCGCTGCTGGACAGCGATTGGTGGTGGCCAAAGGGGGTTTTCATGGTTTGGGTAACACTCGCTTTAAGTCCAGCACCAACCGTGCACCACGCAAAACATCATCAGGTACAGAGGGTGAACTACGACATTTGAGGCTGGAGCTGAAGGTGTTGGCAGATGTTGGGCTGCTAGGATTGCCCAACGCTGGTAAGTCCACCTTTATACGTGCTGTGTCCGCTGCGCGCCCAAAAGTGGCGGATTACCCCTTTACAACACTAGTGCCAAATCTTGGTGTGGTCCTGGCTCAGAAGTATCGCAGTTTTGTCATTGCTGATGTGCCAGGCTTGGTGGCTGGAGCTGCTGAAGGTGCGGGTTTGGGTATCCGTTTCCTGAAACATCTGACCAGAACGCGTCTATTGCTTCACTTGGTGGATATGATGCCGAGTGATGGTGCTGATCCTGCGGATAACGTGAATATTATTGAGAATGAACTTGACCAATTTAGCCCGACCCTTTGGGGGCGTGAGCGTTGGCTGGTATTGAATAAAATTGATCTGCTGCCTGAAGATGAGCGAGAGCAACGTTGTCAAGAAGTCATCGAAAAGCTGCAGTGGGAAGGTCCTATTTATCAGGTATCCGCATTGGCATCTGAGGGAACCGAACAATTGTGCTGGGATATCATGGAGCGACTGGAAGAGTGCTGGGACGCGGAGCGAGAAGACCCCGAAGTTGCCGAGCATGAGCGAGAGTTGCAAAGCAGGATGCAGAGCGAGGCGCGTGATCGGATTGAGGCATTACGCCGCCGCCCAAAAACTGATGATTTGGATGATGACGACTTCGATGACGAAGATGATGATCATGATGTAGAGATTATTTATACCCCTTGAGTCTGGCGCTAAAACGGCTAAAGAGCTGAAGGTCAGGGCTGCTTAAGGTAAGAGCTGCTATATAGTTATGAGCAATATGTTATGAGCGATATGAATGATAGAAATATCGTAAAAAATGCCAAGCGCTGGGTAATAAAAATTGGTAGCGCACTACTGACTGCCGATGGTCGAGGCCTGGACCGGGAGGGCATTTCTGCCTGGGTTGAACAGGTTGCAGCATTGCTTGATCAGAATATTGAAGTGGTGATGGTGTCCTCCGGAGCCGTTGCCGAAGGCATGTCCCGGCTTGGTTGGGGTAAACGCCCCTCATCCATACATGAATTACAGGCAGCGGCAGCAGTTGGGCAGATGGGCTTGGTGCAGGCCTATGAATTTCAGTTTCAGCAATTTGACCGCCACACTGCACAAGTTCTGTTGGATCATGATGACCTCTCTAATCGAGAGCGTTATCTCAATGCCCGAAATACGCTGCAGACGTTAATTGAGTTGGGTGTCGTGCCGATCATTAATGAGAATGACACTGTGGCGACTGATCAAATCCGCTTTGGTGACAACGATACCCTGGCGGCAATGGTGGCAAACCTGATTGATGCAGACCTGCTGGTAATTCTTACTGATCAAGATGGGCTTTTTGATGCCGACCCTCGTAGCAATTCCCGAGCGCAACTCATTTCCCAGGGGAAAGCTGGAGATCCCGCATTAGATGCTTTGGCTGGAGGTAGTGTTGGTGGGTTGGGCCGTGGCGGCATGATTACTAAGCTTACCGCCGCTAGACTTGCGGCTCGTTCAGGTGCAAATACGGTGATAGTCGGTGGTCGGGCAGACAATGTACTGACTTGTCTGGCTAATGGAGACACGCTTGGTACCCTATTGGTAGCGGAACAGGAGCCTATTGCTGCACGTAAGCAATGGTTGGCCGGTAGCTTGCAGGTCCGGGGTTCGTTGACACTTGATAGTGGTGCAGTTCGAGTGCTCAAAGAGCAGGGTAAAAGTCTGCTGCCCGTGGGCGTAAAGTCAGTTGTGGGTGATTTTCATCGAGGTGATCTAGTGCGCTGTGTGGATGAATCAGGGTGTGATGTTGCTCGGGGGCTTGCCAATTATAATGCTTCTGAAAGTCGTCAGATTATTGGTAAGAGCAGCCATTTAATCACTGAAATATTGGGTTATTGTGATGATGAGGAGTTAATCCACCGTGATAACCTAGTGTTGGTTTAGTTTGCATACGTGGTAGATTTTTAGACAGTGATCTTAAAAAGGGTCGCCACAAAAAAACCGGCCTGGAGCCGGTTTTTTTAATCTTAAGAATTAAGTGCTTAGCTGGCTGAAAGTGCCTTAACCTGAGCATTCAGGCGGCTCTTGTGGCGAGCAGCCTTATTCTTATGAATGATGCCTTTGTCTGCGATACGGTCGAGTATAGGAACAACCGTATTGTAGGCAGCTTGAGCTGCTTCAGCTTCACCTGATTCAATGGCGGCATATGTCTTTTTAAGATAAGTGCGCACCATGGAGCGCAGGCCAGCGTTGTGCGTGCGACGTTTTTCGTTCTGCGACGCTCTTTTTCGTGCTTGGGGTGAATTGGCCACCTAAGTGCTCCTTTCAACAATGAGTCTGATATTCGAGGCGCCGAAATATACAGTGTTTACCTCGATTTATCAACACTCATTCCAGTGGAAATAAGGCTTGAGTAGGTGCGGTGAGCGAAAGAGGTGTTGGGAGTGATCAGTTGAGAGTGTATCAGGCCATAAAGGCCCAGAGCGGATGCTGGCCGCTATCTTCCAGTGGTTAAAATCTCTATGATCTGGCCTGAAGATTCAGGTACATAACTCAGGTATATAGTAGAGAGCTTCAAGTTTGTCGGATCAGGATACAGAGCAACACAGTCAGCCACAGGAGCAGGGGCAGCCAGTAACATCATCAAGATTACTGCGTTCCAGCGGGGTGGTCAGTAGTATGACGATGCTGTCACGGGTGCTGGGCTTGCTGCGTGATGTCGTATTTGCTCGAGTCATTGGTGCCGACGCCATGGCGGATGCCTTTTTTGTCGCATTCAAAATCCCCAACTTTTTTCGTCGACTATTTGCCGAGGGTGCTTTTTCTCAGGCTTTTGTTCCAGTGCTGGCTGAGTACCGGGAAAAGGGAAGTGAAGCCGCAGTAAAAGCATTGATTGATAGAGTAGCTGGAGTTCTGGGTTCGGCGCTGATAGCCCTGACAGTGGTGGTGGTGATCGCCTCACCGCTGGTGACAGGGTTGTTCGCGTTTGGTTTTTGGTTGGATTACCCTGAAAAGTTCGCTGCGGCTAGCAGTATGTTGCGGATTACCTTTCCCTACCTGATGTTAATTTCTCTCACCGGGTTAGCGGGAGCCATTTTAAATAGTTACGACCGTTTTGCAGTGCCAGCAGTGACCCCCGTGCTGTTGAATATCTCTATGATACTTGCCGCTATTGTTGTGGCACCCTGGTTTGATCAGCCTGTTTATGCGCTGGCTTGGGGTGTGCTGGTTGCTGGTGTGCTACAGCTATTGTTCCAACTCCCTTTTCTTGCACAGATTCATAGAGTGCCACAGCCAGTGGTGGAATGGCGTGACGAGGGGGTCAAGAAAATTTTGCGATTGATGGCGCCGGCAATTTTTGGTGTGTCTGTGAGCCAAATAAATTTGCTGTTGGATACCATGATTGCATCGTTTCTTCCCACGGGCAGCATCTCCTGGCTTTACTATTCAGATCGTTTGTCCGAGTTGCCCCTGGGTGTATTTGGGGTAGCCATTGCAACAGTGATTCTACCGAGCTTATCGCGGCAGCATGCCGGGGATACGATGGAGAAGTTCAATAGCACCTTGGATTGGGCGCTACGGATGATACTGCTCATTGCCATACCGGCAGCAGTGGCATTGGTGATTTTGGCAGAACCGATCTTGCTGACCTTGTTTTACTATGGTGATGTGATGACATCCCGTGATATAGCTATGGCCACCTTGAGTCTGCGAGCCTATGCCATTGGGTTGGTTGCCTTTATGTTGATCAAAGTACTGGCTCCGGGGTTCTACGCTCGTCAGGACATTAAAACTCCGGTTCGGATAGGTGTGATCGCTCTGGTAACCAATATGGGGCTGAATATTGTGCTAGCAGTACCACTTCACCTCTATTGGGGTATCGGGCATGTGGGGCTGGCACTGGCGACCTCATTGTCTGCCATATTAAATGCCGGGTTGCTGTTCCGCAGCTTAAGAAAAGGGCAGGTATACACCCCGGAGGCGGGGTGGCGTAAGTTTTTAATGATATCGCTATCCGCTAATGTGGTGATGGGAATGGTGTTGTATGGGTTGACCCTAAATCTGGGTGACTGGATACCTTGGTCGTGGTGGCAGCGGGCTGGATGGATGGGGGTTATCTGCCTCATAGGCACACTGATTTATACTATGTTCCTTTTGATGGGTGGGCTGCGCCCGTCTCATCTCAAACACCGATAAAATCAGGCATTCGCCTGTTTTTCATCTAGCTGGCTGGGTTATACTTTCGCCTTTATTTTTCGATGTCGGCAGCAAGTGAGCGGAGAAAAGAAGCAATTTATTCGTGGCTTGCATAATCTGAAGCCAGAACACGGTGGTTGTGTCGCGACCATCGGCTCGTTTGATGGTGTTCATCGAGGGCATCGAGCCATTTTGCAGCAGCTGCGTGATAAGGCTGCTGAGCTTGGTTTGCCATCAGTGGTGATGATTTTTGAGCCACAGCCACAAGAGTTTTTTTCCGGTGAGCAGGCACCCGCTCGATTGATGCGAGTGCGAGAAAAAGTTGAGGCGTTTCTTGAGGCGGGAATTGACCGGATATTCTGTCTTCAGTTTAACCGCTCACTTCGAAGCCTGTCGGCCATGGATTTTATCGATCAGGTGCTGGTGTCAGGACTTGATGTTCGCTGTCTGGTCGTGGGTGATGATTTTCGTTTTGGTCATGACAGAAGTGGTAATTATCAGCTGTTAGAGAAGGTCGGTAAACAGCAGGGGTTTGAGGTGCTGGATACCCACACTTTGGAATATCAGGGTGAACGTATTAGCAGTACGCGAATTCGTCATGCGCTAGAGCGGTCTGATTTCGTTTTGGCTGAGACACTGTTAGGTAAACCATTTCGTATTACTGGGCGAGTGGTTTATGGACAACGGCTTGGCCGGCAGCTGGGGATTCCTACGGTTAATGTTCACCTTAAACGTTACCGTGCGCCACTGAGCGGTGTCTTTGTGGTGGAGGTGTTGTTAGACGGCCGCCGTTTGTCAGGTGTGGCCAATGTGGGTGTGCGTCCCACGGTAGGCGATCTGATCAAGCCAGTGCTGGAGGTTCATTTACTGGATTTTGATGAGGATATCTACGGACAAAGAATTCATGTGGAATTTAAAGCTAAAGTTCGCGAAGAGGCTAAGTTCTCATCACTAGACTTGATGGTAGAAGAAATTCACAACGATATAGCAATGGCTCGACAATATTTTGCTGGGCAAAAAACGATGTTAGAGAAAAATGACTGATTATAAATCAACCCTGAATCTACCTTTTACGGAATTTCCGATGAAGGCCAACCTGGCTCAACGGGAGCCGGGTATGTTAAAAAAATGGCAGGAATCTAAGCTCTATGAGCAGTTGCGTGAGCAGCGCCAAGGTAGAGAGAAGTTTATCCTGCACGATGGCCCCCCCTATGCCAACGGTAATATTCATATTGGCCATTCCGTTAACAAAGTGTTGAAGGATATTGTGATCAAATCCCGTAGCCTCAGTGGTTACGATGCGCCTTATGTACCGGGATGGGATTGTCATGGATTACCCATCGAGCATCAGGTAGAGAAGAAAATTGGTAAAGCGGGCGTTAAGGTTGATCATAAAACCTTCCGTCAGAAATGCCGTGAATATGCTCGCCGTCAGGTCGATGGCCAGATGAAGGACTTTATCCGTCTTGGTGTCATGGGCGAATGGGATAACCCTTATCTCACCATGGATAACAATTTCGAAGCGAACATTATTCGTGCACTGGGTAAAGTGGTTGAAAACGGGCACTTGGTCAAAGGCTACAAGCCGGTGTACTGGAGTGTGGTGGGTGCGTCAGCACTGGCTGAAGCCGAAGTGGAATATCAGGATAAAACCTCTTTCTCGATTGATGTGGCTTTTCCCGTTGCCGATGTGGATGCTTTCACAAATGCAATGGGT
Organism: Porticoccus sp.; assembly: GCA_036960905.1. Taxonomy (GTDB): domain Bacteria; phylum Pseudomonadota; class Gammaproteobacteria; order Pseudomonadales; family Porticoccaceae; genus Porticoccus. Next base: position 5,062 of record JBALWM010000034.1, on the reverse strand, counting down.
GATGTGACGGGTGAGGGTGAGATCTCGGTTGTTATTTGGACCACAACCCCCTGGACGTTGCCCTCAAATCAGGCGGTTAGCCTGAATGCTGAACTGGACTATGTGTTGGTGCAGTGTCAGCCCAAAGGGCTGAGTGCTGGTCGATACCTATTGGCTGAAGCACTGGTTGAGTCTGTTCTGGCCCGTTGGGGTGTAGAGGGCCATCAGGTGGTTGGTCGAGCCAAGGGTAGTCAGTTCGAAAACTTGCTTTTACAGCACCCATTCTATGGTCGTCAGGTCCCTGTCATTTTAGGTGACCATGTCACCACAGAAGCTGGTACGGGTTGCGTGCATACGGCACCGGATCATGGTGTGGATGATTTCGTCGTAGCGGCTAAATATGACATTGGCACCCTCAATTATATCGATGATAACGGCGTGTTCCGCGAAGACGTGGAACGGTTTGCTGGTGAGCATGTTTACAAAGTCGATGAGCAGGTTGTTGAGCTGTTAAAAGACAATGGTCGGTTGCTGTCTAGCGATAAAATTACTCACAGCTACGCCCATTGCTGGCGTACCAAGACACCGCTGATTTACCGGGCAACCCCCCAATGGTTCATCAGCATGAGTCAAAATGGCTTGTTGGCAAAGGCTAAACAGGCGATTAAAGGCGTGTCCTGGCATCCAGAATGGGGGCAGGCGCGGATTGAAGGCATGCTGGAAAATAGCCCGGACTGGTGTATCTCTCGCCAGCGTACCTGGGGTGTCCCCATTGCCTTGTTCGTTCACAAATTAACGGGGGAAATTCACCCGGATACACCGACATTGGTTGAGGCTGTGGCCTCCCGTGTAGAGCAAGGTGGGATTGATGCCTGGTATGAGCTGGATGCAGCTGAATTGCTCGGTGATGAGGCGGATCAGTACAGCAAAGTCACTGATACTCTGGATGTGTGGTTTGATTCTGGTGTTACCCATATGGCAGTGCTGGATGTCCGTGAACAATTACAGTATCCCGCTGATCTGTATCTGGAAGGCTCTGATCAACACCGAGGCTGGTTCCAGTCATCGCTGAAAACAGCGATAGCCATCAAGGGTAATGCACCCTACAAAGCGGTATTGACCCATGGTTTTGTGGTAGATGCCGATGGTCGTAAGATGTCTAAATCCATTGGTAATGTGATGTCGCCGCAGAAAGTGGTGAATGATCAGGGGGCCGATGTGCTCCGTTTGTGGGTGGCGGCCACGGATTTCAGTGGCGAGATGAGTGTTTCTGATGAAATTCTCAAGCGAACGGGTGATTCCTATCGCCGGATTCGCAATACCGCACGTTTCTTTCTATCGAATTTAAACGGTTTTGATCCTGCTAAAGACTTGGTGCCGATAGATGACATGCTGGCACTGGATCGATGGGCGGTAAATTGTGCTGCGAGCCTGCAGCAAGAAATTCTAGCGGCTTATGATAATTACCAGTTCCATCATATCTACCAGAAGTTACATAACTTCTGTGTCACGGATATGGGTGGCTTCTACTTAAATATTATTAAGGACCGTCAGTACACCTGCCAGGAAGATTCATTGGCACGACGTTCTGCCCAAACGGCTATTTATTATATTGTGGATTCATTTACACGCTGGATTACGCCGATACTGAGTTTTACTGCAGAGGAGATCTGGTCATTTATTCCAGGGGATCGCGAGGCATCAGTCTTCATGGCAGAGTGGAAAGAGCTACCTGTGGTAGAGGGGGAGACTATTTCCAGTAGTGATTGGTTATTGATTGCTAATGCACGAAATGCTGTCAATAAAGTATTAGAAGGTAAGAAAGGTGCAGGTATTCAAAAGTCACTGGAAGCAGAGGTGACATTGTATGCCGATGGAGAACTTCAAGATGCCCTGGCAAAGCTGGGCGATGAACTTAGGTTTGTGTTGATTACATCTGAAGCCGAGGTTAAACCGCTAGCTGGAGCTAATGGTGCAGAATTAACCGAAGTGGAAGGGCTACAGTTAAGTGCTATAAAAACTGCCCATGCAAAGTGTGATCGTTGTTGGCACCATCGTGAAGATGTGGGTGCTAATGCTGAGTATCCGGAAATCTGCGGCCGTTGTGTGGACAATGTGACGGGTAGTGGCGAGCAGCGTTTATATGCTTAACCAAGACGTACTATGGGTGCCGATGTGAGCTGGAAGCTAGGGCGTTGGTATCTGTTGGCGGCGCTGATTATTTTTGTTGATCAGCTGACCAAATATTGGATATCCGATGCATTTTCCTACGGTGAAACTCTTGAGTTATTACCATTTCTAAATCTGACCTTGGTTCACAATGTGGGTGCTGCATTTAGCTTCCTCAGTGAGGCTGGGGGCTGGCAGCGCTGGTTTTTTTCGCTCATAGGGGTTGTCGTTACGGTTGTTATTGTCGTTTGGCTGTCTCGGTTATCTGCCCGCCAGAGTTTGTTGGCACTGGCGCTGTCATTGGTATTGGGTGGAGCAATTGGCAACCTTTGGGATCGCATTCTATTGGGCTATGTGGTGGACTTTGTCGACCTTTACTACCGACATTACCACTGGCCCGCTTTTAACGTAGCTGATACCGCCATTACTCTAGGGGCGTTGTTATTGATATTGGAAAGCCTGTCGGCCTCCAAGGAAAAAAAGATGGATATGGATCATGACTGATTTATCTGATGCCGTATCACTGCCCATAGGGCCTGATACAAAAGTCACCCTACACTTCTCGCTCTCTCTTGAAGACGGTTCAACCGTTGATTCTAATTTTGACAGTGAGCCAGCTAGTTTTGTTGTGGGCGATGGTAATCTATTGCCCGGATTTGAGGCCGTGTTACAGGGTTTAAAACCGGGTGCGGAGGATGTGTTCTCCATTCATCCTGAACAGGGTTTTGGCCAGCACAACCCCAGTAATATGCAACAATTTCCCCGTAAGGAATTTGAAGATGATCTGGCATTAGAGCCGGGTCTGATGCTGTCCTTTGCTGATGCTAATAAGGCTGAATTGCCGGGCGTAGTGACGGAGGTTGATCAAGACGAGGTGACCATCGATTTTAACCACCCGCTAGCAGGCCACACCATTAGCTTTAAGGTCAAAATTCTCGATGTGGTACCTGCGGTAACTCACTGATGGAGATTAAACTCGCCAATCCTCGAGGCTTTTGTGCCGGGGTCGATCGAGCGATTGATATCGTTAATCGGGCGCTGGATATCTTTGGTGCACCTATTTATGTACGTCACGAAGTGGTTCACAACAAATTTGTGGTGGAATCGTTGCGTGATAGGGGTGCAGTGTTTGTCGATGAACTCGATGAAGTGCCCGATGGTGTCAATGTCATCTTCAGTGCTCATGGTGTTTCTCAGGCAGTACGACAGGAAGCAGATTCTCGACAGTTAACGGTATTCGATGCAACTTGTCCCTTGGTGACCAAAGTGCATATGGAGGTGGTTCGTTACAGCAGAGAAGGGCACGAATGTGTATTGATCGGCCATCAGGGTCACCCTGAAGTCGAAGGTACGATGGGACAATATGACACCAGTAAAGGTGGTCAGATATACTTGGTTGAAGGCGAAGAGGATGTGGCGAAGCTACAAGTCACAAATCCAGATAAATTGGCTTACGTCACCCAGACGACGCTATCTATGGATGACACGGCTAAGGTGATCAGTGCATTGCGCCAGCGTTTCCCTGCCATTTGTGGCCCAAAAAAAAATGATATCTGTTATGCCACCCAAAACCGCCAGGATGCGGTAAAGCAGCTTGCTTTAGAGAGTGATCTTGTCTTGGTAGTTGGGTCACCGAATAGCTCTAACTCTAATCGACTCCGAGAGCTGGCAGAGCGCTGTGGTGCTGAAGCGCATCTGATTGATGATGCTTCAGATGTTCAAGAACAGTGGCTTTCAGGTAAAGCTAGCATTGGAATCACCGCCGGCGCTTCTGCCCCAGAAGTGTTGGTAGGGGATGTAGTCGAGGTTTTGCAAAACATGGGTGCTACCGCACCTCAGGAAATACCCGGTCGGGCTGAAAATATTCGGTTTTCTATGCCAAAAGAGCTTCGGTAACAGAGAGCTAGGTTAAGAACGTTACCGTTAATAACGCTTCAAAATACTGGTTTGTTCCCTATACTGGTGTGACACGGATGTGGTTTGCCAGGATGGCGATATGGACTTTTTCAATAGGAAGAAGGGTTTTACCCTTGTTGAGCTATTAATTTCAATAGCATTAGTGGCTGTTATTTCAGCGTTGGCTATTCCTTCATTTCAAACACTGATTAAAAAACACAAGATCTCACTGGAAGCCCAGAGAGTGTTAACTACACTTCATTTTACTCGAATGGAGGCAATCAAGAGGAACAGTTTGGTTAGTCTGTGCCCGAGTTCTGATGGTTTAGCCTGCAGTCCTGACTTGAATTGGATGGATGGTTGGATCGTCTTTTCCGATAGGGGCAAGCGTGGAGAGATTGACCATGACCTAGATAGGGTTATCAGGATTGGCGATCCGGCAAAAAAAGGGTACTTACTCTATACCACTAAGCATCATAAATGGTTTGGCTATCAGCCGGATGGAAATTCAGTGGGGAGCAGTGGTAGCGGGAACACCTCGTTCATTATTTGTTCACCAGATGAAGGCGTTGAAGGTCAACGTGTTGTCGTCTCTATAACTGGGCGACCAAGAGTGGCTGCAGGTATAGGAAATAGGGTTTGTGATAGCAGTTGAGGGCAGAACGTTGAGTGTAGCTTTCTTCTTTAAATAGTCAGGCGATATTGAGTTTTATTAGGCTTTTTTTTAGGAAAGTCATAGAATAGCCCGTTATTGGAAGAGTGAAATTAATCGTCATACAACGGTTTCAACTACCGCTCATCGGCTAATTTGGCCAAGATTAAGCTGTCAAGAGTTAGCAGTCGGTGTTTCAGTCCTTCTGTCTGATTGCAGAGATTTTCAAGAATACATTTGCTATATGGGAAGTCATGAACACGAAAATAAAAAATGAAGGCTTTACGCTGATCGAGCTGATGATAACGGTCGCTTTGGTGGCGATCCTGTTGGCATTGAGTGCGCCATATTTCCGGGAAACCATTA
>JBALWM010000184.1:0-1999 GCA_036960905.1 Porticoccus sp. | reverse complement strand
ATACTGAAGAGCAGCCAAAGGGGGGTGTCGTCCAAAGGAGGAAAGACCTCATTTTTTTATTGGGCCAGACATGTTGAAGAAGTTTTGAGCAATTGGCAACCTTTAGATCTGTGCCACTTTGATTGTGAGAAGTTGACCTAAGCAGGTAATCAGCCCAGAACGACTTCCATGACAAACTTGCTTCCCCAATAAGCCAGTACCATGGCGCTGAAACCAATCAGTGTCCAACGGATAGCCGTATTGCCCCTCCAGCCCTTTACATGTCTACCCCATAATAAAATGGCGTAAAACAGCCATGCAAATAGGGAGAATACTGTTTTGTGGGCCAGGTGCTGTGCAAAGAAGTCATCAACGAACAGAAAGCCGGTCAGTAAAGACAGGGTGAGTAATCCGAAACCGGCCCACAGCACCTCAAACAGCAGTGCTTCCATGGTTTGTAATGGGGGGATGGTTTGTAAAAAATTACCCAGGTGTTTATGACGGAGGCGCCAGTTCTGGAGTGCCAACAATAAGGCCTGAAAGGCAGCAATAGTCATCAAACTGTAGGAAAGGATGGAGATAAAAATATGGGTGCCTATGGGGGCGGAGACTGATTCCCAAAAGGTGCCGCTGCTTCCTACTGTCATGGTGATCGCAAGCATCAGAGCCGTCATGGGGAATAACAGTAGAAACAGGTTATGCACCGGTTTACGCAAGCTACTAATCAGGACGATCAGGTTAATAGTGAACAGGATAATGGTGCTCATCGGGAGTAAACCAAAGTCCAACCCCCAGTCAGTAAATACCCACCGCATACTGGTGTAGCCGTGGAGGGCGATGGCTACTGCGGCAACCAGTTGCAATGACGAAACTCGCAATGCTGGATGCTTGCGTAACTGCAACACTTGATAAAGCGTTGCACAAAGATAAAAGGCAATGGCTAAGGTGGCGCTAAGCATAAGTTTATTATTCACTGTTTGAAGGCAAAGTGTGTCATAGATAGCCTTAGGCGAAAAGAGGCCATGCCAAACCTGTGTTGCTTTCGGTTATACTCTCGCTCCCTTGAGTTAACAACATGATGACAAAATTCCCATGGCGATGTTTGAAAACCTAAGCGACCGCTTATCCCACTCGTTAAAGAAGATTTCCGGCAAGGCCAGTCTCACCGAAGAGAATATTCAGGAAACCCTCCGTGAAGTACGGATGGCGATGCTGGAAGCCGATGTGGCATTACCCGTAGTTAAAACCTTTGTGGAAGGTGTGAAGCAACGGGCTTTGGGGACTGAAGTTGGTCAAAGTCTTAACCCGGGTCAGCAGTTCCTGAAAATTGTTCAGGCAGAGCTTGAACATGTGATGGGCGACAGTAACGAGGAGCTCAACCTTGCTGCCCAGCCACCCGCTGTTGTATTAATGGCCGGTTTGCAGGGAGCTGGTAAAACCACCTCGGTGGCCAAGTTGGCCAAGTTCCTCACAGAACGCCAAAAGAAAAAAGTGATGGTAGTGAGTGCAGATGTCTATCGTCCTGCGGCCATCAAACAGTTGGAAACTCTGGCAAGTGAGGTGGGTGTTGAGTGCTTCCCCAGCTCCTCTGATCAAAAGCCAGTGGATATCGCGCTCAATGCGCTGCAGTCGGCTAAAACCAAGTTTATGGACGTATTGCTGGTGGATACTGCCGGCCGTCTTCATGTTGATGAAGAGCTGATGCTAGAAATTCAACAGCTTCACAAGGCCGTCAATCCCGTAGAAACCCTGTTCGTTATCGATGCCATGATTGGTCAGGATGCGGTGGTTACAGCCAAAGCCTTTAGTGACGCGCTACCATTGACCGGCGTGGTTCTCACCAAGGTGGATGGTGATGCCCGTGGTGGTGCGGCCCTGTCGGTACGTCAGGTGACGGGTAAGCCTATTAAATTCCTCGGTGTGGGCGAGAAGACCGACGCATTGGAGCCGTTTTACCCTGAGCGGATTGCCTCACGAATTCTAGGCATGGGCGACGTGATGTCGCTGATCGAAGAAGTCG
>JBALWM010000033.1:8091-14349 GCA_036960905.1 Porticoccus sp. | reverse complement strand
GCACGTCGACGTTGATGGGGTTCCGGTGACTGACCGGGTTCAGAAATCTGTAACAGGACCACAATTAATTACCATTTATTCATCATCTAATTCTTCCTCAAACTGTTCCACTTCATTCAGTAATTTACTGAAGAATTGCATCTTTGCCACTGTATCAACGGCATTCTCGACATCAGCTTGACTGTATTGTTGACCAAATTCTCGTTGTAAATCGGCATACTGTTCTCTCGCCTCTTCTGCCACTCGATCCAGTGCAACAAAAGGCTCGTTTGCCTCTCTTACCTCAGACAATGCTTCGCGCAACTCGATTTGTTGCATCAGAAAAGTCGGATCTCGGGTTATGCTCGCTTCACCCGACCCCTCAATGCCACTCAGGGACATCAAGTACCGGGCTCGAAGTAATGGAGACTTTAACTCAGCGTATGCCTGATTAATCACTGCGGCATATTGTACGGCAAGGCGCTGCTCTTGAGAGGGCTTATTGATATACCTATCAGGGTGAAATTCACGCTGCATTTGATGATAACGGTTTGCCAGCAGCTCAAGGTCAAGCTGATATCCAACAGGAAGGCCAAATATTTCAAAATAGTTGCTGGTGAAATTCACGGTGAATAAACCTAGCTGAATGAATGGTAAGAATCGATAGCAGGCTATCAGGTCAGTAGCGGCAGGGGCCGAACGACAACCACTAACGTTTATACATGGAAGCTTTCACCACAACCACATTCATCTTTAACATTAGGATTATTGAACTGAAACCCCTCATTGAGCCCCTCTTTGACAAAATCCAATTCTGTTCCATCCAGGTAAGCGAGGCTTTTAGGGTCAATAAAGAGTTTTGCTTCACCAGTGGTGAAAACTTTATCCTCTGGCTCATGATCATCCACAAATTCAAGGACGTAAGATAGGCCTGAACAACCGGTCGTCTTAACACCTAAACGAATACCAAGACCATGGCCCCGGTGACTCAAATGCTTAACCACATGTGCCTCAGCTGCACTTGTCATGGTAATCGCCATTATTTAGTGCCCTCTTCGCTTGTTCTGTATCTACTCACTATCTTCGCCGCGCTTATGTCTCACATCTCTCACCGCTGCCTTGATGGCATCTTCGGCCAATACGGAACAGTGAATTTTCACAGGTGGCAACGCCAACTCTTCGGCAATCTCTGTATTTTTGATCTCTGAGGCTTGCTCCAGCGACTTACCCTTGACCCACTCAGTGAGAAGGGAGCTGGAGGCAATTGCCGATCCACAACCATAGGTTTTGAACTTAGCATCTTCAATAACGCCGTTATCATCAACCTGGATTTGCAGACGCATGACGTCGCCACAGGCGGGCGCACCCACCATGCCTGTACCCACATTGCTAGATTTATCATCCAACTTGCCAACGTTACGAGGATTTTCGTAGTGATCTAGCACTTTGTCACTGTATGACATGCTTAAACTCCTTCGTTCAACGCCCCAGGGTTAGTGCGCAGCCCACTCGACCTGACTCAGGTCGACACCATCTTTATACATATCCCACAATGGGGACAACTCACGTAATTTCACTACCGCATCACGGACTTTTTCGACTGCGAAATCAATCTCTTCTTCTGTGGTAAAACGACCCATAGAAAACCGAATTGAGCTATGAGCCTGCTCATCATCCAACCCCAGTGCCCGCAGCACATAGGACGGCTCAAGGCTAGCAGAAGTACAGGCAGAGCCGGAAGAAACCGCCAAGTCCTTTAGCGCCATAATCAGAGACTCACCTTCCACAAAAGAAAAACTAATATTGAGGTTACCTGCGGCTCTGTGTTGCAAAGAGCCATTAACCTGTACTTCTTCCATATCAGAAACGCCATCCCACAACCGATTTCTCAGAGCTAGGACTCGCCTCTCATCCTCAACCATATTCTCTTTGGCTATGCGGAAAGCCTCACCCATGCCGACAATCTGATGGGTCGCCAAAGTACCTGAACGCATACCACGCTCATGCCCACCACCATGCATTTGAGATTCAATACGCACCCGTGGTTTACGGCGTACGTAGAGTGCACCGATACCCTTGGGGCCATAAATTTTGTGTGCCGACAGAGACATTAGGTCGACCTTCATTGTCTCCATATCAATCTCGATCTTGCCGGCACTCTGTGCTGCATCGACATGGAAAAACACTTTATTCTCACGACAAATGTCACCAATGGCCGCAATATCATTGATCGTGCCAATCTCGTTATTGACGTGCATCAACGAAACTACGGTGGTGTCTTCCCGGATAGCGCTGGCAACTGCTTCTGGCTGAATAATGCCCTCAGCATCCGGATCCAGATAAGTCACCTCAAAGCCTTCTCGCTCCAACTGGCGACAGGTATCAAGCACCGCTTTGTGCTCAATTTTTGAGGTAATAATATGCTTGCCTTTTTTCTGATTGAAGTGAGCACAACCTTTAATAGCCAAGTTGTCCGCCTCAGTAGCACCCGAGGTCCAGACAATCTCACGAGGATCGGCATTCAGCAGTGCAGCCACTTGACCACGCGCCTCTTCTACAGCCGCCTCTGCCTGCCAACCAAAAGAGTGCGATCGGGAAGCTGGGTTGCCAAAGTTACCTTTATTCGTCAGACACTCCGCCATCTTCTCAGCTACTCTCTGGTCAACGGGAGTGGTGGCAGAGTAGTCCAAATAAATAGGTAGTTTCATTCAATTACTCCTGTCAGCTAAGCTCTTGCCTGACATTAACGTCTATGAGTTCACTCTGGCGCAAAGCCACGAGCTGAACCTCATTCTGATGCACCAAACTATCCAGTGTAATACCACTCAAAAATCGATGAATCTGATGACTCAGGTCATTCCACAAATGGTGGGTTAAGCAAACATCACCACTGTGGCAGTTACCCTTTCCGCTACAACTGGTGGCATCAATGGATTCATTCACTGCATCTATAATTTCTGCAACATTGATCTCATCACTAATTCTGGCCAGTCGGTAACCACCACCTGGGCCACGCACACTAGTAACCAACTCCTGTTGACGAAGCTTGGAAAATAGTTGCTCCAGATAGGACAAGGAAATCTCCTGGCGCTGGGATATATCAGCCAGACTAATAGGGCCCTTATCACCGTGAAGAGCAAGATCCAGCATCGCAGTGACCGCGTACCGGCCTCGAGTTGTCAGCCGCATAGTGTTTCCCTCACTGTTACCTTAATAGAAACAATTTGATGAGTTATTATGTAATAACCGACCTTTTTGGTCAAGTAAATAACGCACTATTTTAGTCGGTTATATTGGTCAGCCTAAAATTGCATCTATTGCCTTGATTCTATGACCTTTTTCATCCTGTATACAGCGTTCTGGATTGCTGTTAATACACCTCTGAGAATGGACAACTCCATTTCATCAAGACGAATACGTCCATACAGTCGACGTAATCGGGTCATCGTTTGCCGGGGGTTATCCCTGTCATGAAAGCCAATATCCACCAAGGCCTGCTCGAGGTGCTGAAAGTACATTTCCAGATCCTGTGCTTTTGCCGGTGGCTGATCCCATTCATCAAATGATGGCAAAGTGCCCTCAGAATCACCTATTGACGCCATCCGCACTTCGTAGCAGAGCACTTGTACCGCTGCTGCTAAATTCAGAGAACTGTAATCTGGGTTTGATGGAATATGTACATGATAGGTGCACTTATGCAGCTCTTCATTGGTAAGCCCCCGGTCCTCTCGACCAAATATAATGGCCACATCGTGCTGTGCTGACTCCTGCCAGACACGCTCTCCACATTCACGTGGATTAAGAAGCGGCCAGGTAATTCGTCGTCCACGGGCACTGGTTCCAACAACTAAGCCACACCCTGAAATAGCGTCATCAAGGTTGTCCACCACGACGGCATTATCCAATACATCCGATGCATTGGCCGCACGCCAAACAGCCCTGTCCGCAGGGTATTCCTTAGGAGCAACCAAGTACAAACGTGACAGACCCATATTTTTTAGCGCACGTGCGGCACCTCCAATATTTCCTGGGTGACTAGTGTTAATCAGTACGATGCGAATGTTGTCAAAATTACTCATGCAATGATTTTCCAGAAGATATCTTACTGACAGTGACTTAATCTTTAGATTTTCTTCAACCTGGATACCTATAAACCGTTCTTCATATAGCCAAGTATAAGAGCGCCGCGAATTCTAGCAGGAAGAACTGGTTAAATCATGGTTTTTACCCTCCCCGGACTTACCCCTGTCTGGTACAATGCCGCGCTTTCTTCACGCTGGAATCTCTCACGATGGAACCCATGGTCAATATCGCCCTTCGCGCCGCACGAAAGGCAGGAGAAATGATTGCTCGTGCCTCAGAGCGCACTGATCTGATCAAGGTCGATGAGAAAGGTCGTAATGATTTTGTCACCGATATGGATCATGCCGCCGAGAAAGAGGTGATCTATCACCTACGCAAGGCCTTCCCTGAGCACACTATCATTGGTGAAGAATCAGGCATGCTTGAAGGTGAAAACAATGACTATCAATGGATCATTGACCCTATTGATGGCACTACCAACTTTATTCACGGCATCCCACATTTTGCTGTTTCTATCGGCTGTACCTATAAGGGCAAACTGGAACATGCCGTGGTATTGGATCCCATGCGACGCGAGGAATTTACCGCCAGTCGTGGTCGTGGTGCCTTCCTAAATGGCAATCGGATTCGGGTTTCTGGCCGCAAGAGTCTTGACGGTGGGATTGTTGCCACTGGCATTCCCTTCAACAGCCCATCCATCGAACATATGGAGCCCTACCTGGCCTGTCTAACTGAGCTGGCGAAACAATCCTCAGGTATTCGCCGACTGGGTGTTGCCTCACTGGATTTAGCCTATTTAGCGGCAGGAAGGTTTGATGCGTTCTGGGAAATGAGTCTGAAACCCTGGGATATTGCCGCTGGGGTATTGCTGGTTAAAGAAGCTGGCGGTTTAGTGAGTGATTTTCAAGGTAATGATGGCTATATGAATAGCGGCAACATTGTGTGTGCTTCACCCAAGCTGTTCAAGCCTACGCTACAGGTGGTACAGAAACATCTGGGGTATTTGAAATAAGATCGTCGAGCCACAAATGGCACTCCTTGCCAGCAGAATAGCCGGCGGGAATTCTAACTATCCTCAAACAGAATATGACCATTCAGCCCTTGTTTCTGCATAATGTCACGCAATCGATGTAAAGCCTCTACCTGAATCTGACGCACACGTTCACGGGTGAGGCCAATTTCACGGCCTACCTCTTCAAGAGTTGAGATATCGTGCCCCCGAAGTCCAAAACGTCGAGCAATCACCTCTCGCTGCTTATCAGACAACTCAGATAAACAAGCCTCAACAGAACTAGTTAGATCATTACCCTCTACCAACTCCTCTGGATCGCAGGGGTGGGAATCCGCAAGAGTTTCTACCAAAGATCGTTCACCATTCTTGCCTAACGGCACATCCACCGAACTTACCCGCTCATTGAGTCGGAACATTCGTGACACATCTGCAACTGTCTTATCCATTGAATGCGCGATTTCTTCTGCCGTTGGGTCGTGCTCAAGCTCTTGGGCCAGTCGGCGTGATGCCTTGAGGTAGATATTCAGCTCCTTAACCACATGAATAGGCAATCGAATTGTACGAGTTTGATTCATCAGTGCCCGTTCAACTGATTGCCGAATCCACCAGGTGCCATAGGTTGAAAAACGAAACCCAAGTTCAGGATCAAACTTTTCCACAGCTCTCATCAGGCCTAGATTACCTTCTTCAATCAAATCTAGAAGTGATAAACCACGATTAACATAACGACGAGCAATTTTTACCACCAGCCGTAAATTACTTTCGATCATCCGCTTGCGAGCAGATTCGTCACCCTTATGAATTAGGCGAGCATAGTGGACCTCTTCTTCCTTAGTAAGCAGAGCTGCATAACCAATCTCTTTCAAATAAAGACTGGCAGCATCGAGCACTTTCTCCTTCTTGCTATGTGCAAGTCGCTCTTTTTCATCCTCATGCTGAAAATCTATTTCTTTTGTCACAAAGAACATTTAACTCCACGTTGTTTAATACCTTCCTAGCGGCTTAATCTCCGAAATTCCTAGCGAGGCATATACTCACACCTTTTATAAGCCATTACATATTTTTTAGAAAAATCACATAAAGCATATTATGCATTAACTAATGTCATAGAACCTACCAGAAAACCATATCATAATAAATCACCCCCATCGATTTATTTGTCATGACGGCCAATAACTTATCAA
>JBALWM010000033.1:0-7991 GCA_036960905.1 Porticoccus sp. | reverse complement strand
TAAAAAATAATTACATATCAACGTTTCGGTAAATAATGTAGAGGATCAACCGGTTTTCCATCTTTGCGAATTTCAAAATAAAGTCGCTTTTTGTCCGAGGGATCGCCACCCACCTCAGAGATTTTCTGCCCTCCTTTTAGCTCCTGCCCCTCACTGACAAAAATTTTTCGATTGTGAGCATAAGCACTAAGAAAAACGCCACTGTGCTTAACAATGATGAGCTTCCCATAACCCCGTAGTCCACTCCCAGAATAAACGACAACACCGGGTGCGGCGGCCACCACAGGTGCACCAGAATAACTCTGAATATCGACCCCTTTAAAAAGACTTGAACTGTTGAACCGCTTAACAACTCGACCTGTTGTCGGCCACTGCCAGCGCCAGTTGGAAGGTAGTACAGGTGCTTTTCGTGGGGGTGGTGCGGTAACCTTTGATCGAGGTTGTATTGAAGTTTTTGACTGTGAAGATGAAGCCGGCTTACTCGCAGAGCCTTTATTTACAACTCCTCTACTTGAGGGGGATTTGCTAGAAGACGCTGAAGGCCGGGAAGAAACTCTTGGCATACGGCTGGTATCCAACGTTAATCGCTGACCAGAATAAATGGTATATGGATAAGATATACCATTAGCCTTAGCTAATTTATGTAAATCCTTCTCATAACGCCAAGCAATAGAAAACAGTGTTTCACCAGCAGAAACCTGATGATTATTAATTTTTTCACTGGGGGGGGGTGAGCGAGAATCTATCGGGGCCGGAGGCGGGGTACGACAACCAGTCAACACCAAAAGTCCTGCCACGGCGACAATACTTGCCCACCGGAAGGGTCTCTGTTGACATGGCTGGTTAGGCAAACTGATTTTTCCTATTTTGTTCTCAACCCGGCTATCAGAGTTTCTTACGTTGTCCACCCACATATTCCAGCGCAAGCACTAAAATCAAACCAGACAACATACACCCCACAGCGGCAATAGTATTAGGATCTATACCCGTCACCTCACCATACGTCGCAGGCATAAGTAATTGATAGGACAACATGATTTCCCTGCCCTTGTGATCCACCATTACTTCCAATGACTCTTTCCAGGGCCAAACTATCAACAGTGATCCCAATAGAAAGCCTGTCAACACGGAAATAGTGACCGAATAATAATGGTGTAAAAGCCAGGACAATACCCGAGAAAAAGCCATGAGGCCACAACTACAACCCAGAATAAATACCAATAAAATCTGCCACTGAAAATCACTGATGGCGCTAATCATTACCGGATACATACCTAATAACAACAAAATAAAGCTACCTGAGATCCCTGGCAAAATCATCGCGCAAATCGCCACAGCTCCCGCACAAAAAATGACAAATAAATCATCAGATCCCTGCATGCGTGGAGCAAAAGATATCCCCAGAGCCACAAGAGTTCCTAGCCACAAACCCAGCCATTCTTTCCAACGAAGATGTGGTAATTGGCGAAAAATATAAATAATTGAAGCAACAATAAGACCAAAGAAAAATGACCAAACCAGTATCGGATAATATTCAAGAGAATAACTAACCACTCGAGCTAGTGAAGCAATACTGAGTAGAATTCCACTAAACAATATGGATAAAAAATTACCGTTAATAGCACGCCAGAAGGCTGCAACACCCTGACTTTTTAGTAACGTTAGAGCATCAATGTTAATGGAACGAATTGAATCCAACAGCTCTTCATAAATACCACTAATAAAGGCAATCGTACCGCCGGAAACACCAGGGACTACATCGGCGGCACCCATGGCCACACCTTTAAGAAAAAGTAAAAACTGTTGTTTTATTCTGTCCATAGAAGCATCTGATGGCGAGTTAGCGGGTAACGCCATTGAGGAGAGGAACAAAGCGAACTTGTTCAGCAACCCGCTCTTCAAAGTTTGAGCTATCACCCTCACGAGTAATTACTCGCAGTTCCTGTTCATCACCAGGTCCTACCGGAATCACAAGAACGCCATCTGGCGCTAATTGATGAAGAAGCTCTTCTGGTACCTCATGGGGTGCTGCGGCACTAAGAATGGCATCGTAAGGTGCATTGTCAGGAAAACCAAAGCCCCCATCACTGTGAGACAACCTGACATTTCTCAAACCCAGCTTACGCAGCCGTTCCCGGGCCTTATCGAGTAATGGCTTAATGCGTTCAACACTGTAAACCTGACCCACCAGTTGAGCCAAAATAGCTGTCTGATACCCAGAACCAGTACCAATTTCCAGTACCTTTTGGCGTGGCCCAAGGGAAAGTAATATTTCAGTCATCAGTGCCACCACATAGGGCTGAGATAGGGTTTGACCATGACCAATAGGTAGTGCGGTATCTTCGTAGGCACGGTGTGATAGCGCTTCATCTAGAAACAGGTGGCGTGGTGTTACACGCATTACATCCATGACACGCTGATTGGTAATACCCTGCTCTTTGAGTCGTTCGATGAGACGTTCCCGTGTCCTCTGGGACGTCATACCGATACCGCCGAACTCAATCGAATTCACCCTAAAAACCCCTGATATTTATATGTTATTTATGAAAGCAGAACTATACCACAGCACTTAAGTAGCAACACCGGCCAGTACACAGGCTATAGCATCTGCAACTGTGCCAACTCTCTCAGAACCGAAGTCGCGTAACCACCTGAAGGTAAGGTAAATGACAATTCCAGATCCGCACTGCCCCTGCCACCCCCTTCTGATGTAAACCATTGCCAATTCAACTCTTCAGGATGTAGTACCAAGGGTCGTCGTTCCTGCTGAAGTCCGCTGAACTCCATTGAGTTCATCCAATCCTGCCACGAAGACAACACAGCCTCTTCAACCTCACGCACAGCTGCTGACTCTCGACTTCTCCCCCTACCCCACAGTGGTCCCGTGGGTTTCTCTTCCCCCTCCAAAGGGGACATCCAGGAACCCTGTCTAATACGCTCAGCAAGCACCAAGTTAAACAGGTAAGACCGGGCCGCGGACAAATAGAGACCACCTTTTGGAGAGCCTCCCTTTGCCGATCCGGACTTACGCCGTCCCCTCTGACGGTTTGCCCCATATTGCTCCGCCAACAATCGATCTGCCTCTGGTAAGTTCCCACCGTTAATACCAAATCGCTGCTCACCAAAGTAGCTGGGAACACCCTTTTCAACGACTTGCTGTAAGCGGGACTCCATCACCTCACGATCACTCTGAATCTGGCGTAGCCGTATCACAAAACGATTGGCCTCATGTATGCCACGACGGAGTTTTTTATGGTGACGTGCAGAGGACAACACTTGGTATTCCGGTGCTGAGGGTAATTCCGGAAGATTCACCTCATCCGTATTAGGTAAATGTACGCTGAACCACTGACGTGTGACGGCTCTACGATCCTTCAACCCACAGTAACCAATAGCGACTTCATCAACCCCATAAAACTGAGCTAATAATTGAGCCACCCAGCGAGTATTTTCACCCCGTTTTTCAATATGCAGGCAGAGATGCTCACCTTCACCTGAAAAAGAAAAGCCGAGTTCTTCATAAACTTGGAAATCTTCCAGCTCGGTACGAAAAAGTGCTGTTGCCACAGGCTGGCCTTGGGCGAAAGGAAAATCCAATGAAAATTGTCGAGTAATATTAATTACCTTAGAATGATCGTTAACTGATGGTCACCTTATGATATTGATCATCGGTGAAGGAAGCGTTGCGAAGGGAGTTTACGACCATCCCAACAAGAGTCAAATTTCATCATTACAAACCTTGACGCTCCAAATACTGACTAAAAGTACTGGCCACAAATACAGACTATGCACATACATTATCTTCAGCACATCCACTTTGAAGGCCTAGGCAGTATGGAAGCCTGGTTTAAGGCCCGCGGGCACAGCCTTAGCGTCACTCACCTCTACAAAGAAGAACCTCTACCCGATGTGAAAGACTTTGACTGGTTGATTATTATGGGCGGCCCTATGGGCGTCACAGATATTGCTGCCTACCCCTGGCTCAATAACGAAAAGGTATTTATCCAACAGGCCATCGATGAAAAGAAAATTGTTTTAGGTATTTGCCTTGGGGCACAACTCATTGCCAGTGTGCTTGGTGTAACCATTTCAAAAAATACCCATAAGGAGATCGGCTGGTTTCCCATTCAAATATCTGAAGACTTAAAAGCTACATCGCTAGGTGCTGCACTACCCCATGAGTTCGAGGTATTTCATTGGCACGGTGACACGTTTTCCATCCCTGACAATGCTATATCCCTCGCCTCAAGCGAAGCCTGTAGAAACCAGGGGTTTATGATCGACAATCGGATTCTGGGATTGCAGTTTCATCTGGAAACCACCCCAGAATCTGCGCTGGACTTAACCATTCATTACAAAGATGAACTAAATAACGACCCATATGTTCAATCTGCTGAGGACATGCTTTCAAATCGTTCCGGTTTTGAAAAAATTAATACAATGATGAAGGTGATACTGAGCTATTTAGAAAAGTCTCATACGGGTTCATGAATAACCCTTACGATCTCTTTAATTTTTCTAATAAGCTGCCGCATGACTTCATCTACATAAGTAAAAGCACATGCTTTCTAGATATTAGAGTTGCTTAACTCAACAACACCACAACCTGACAGCTAACCCCTTCCCCTCGTCCTTCAAAACCCAGCTTTTCGGTAGTGGTTGCCTTGACGTTAATCTGATCTATATTACAGCCACAATCAGCAGAAATATTGGTAGTCATTTGCTCAATATAAGGCGATATTTTCGGGGCTTGGGCCACAATGGTCATATCTGCATTGGCCAGTTGATAGCCTTTGCTATTCACCAGAGAGACAACTTCACGTAATAACTCACGGCTGTCTATGCCTCGGTAGCATGGATCGGTATCAGGAAAGTGTCGACCTATGTCACCGAGTGCAGCAGCTCCCAACAGCGCATCACAAAGTGCATGAATAAGTACATCGCCATCGGAATGAGCAACCAAGCCCCTTTCATAGGGAATAGTCACACCACCAAGAATAATATGGTCGCCTTCACCAAAGGCGTGAACATCGTAGCCTTGCCCTATCCTTACAGCCCTACCCTCATTCATAGTCCCGCTCTCATTGTGATTCCTGCTGGTAATTCATGATCGCCTCAGCAATGGCCATATCCTCTGAGCGAGTGATTTTGATATTGTCGCGGCTGCCCTCAACTACCAGCGGGGCATGCCCCAGCCGCTCAACGGCGGCAGACTCATCTGTGGGCTTCCAATGGTCACGTACCGCTGTCTTCAAGCTCCAGCTCAGTAAACCGTAGCGGAACATTTGTGGCGTCTGAGCAGCCCAGAGCTGCGTGCGATCTTCCGTAGATTCTATATCAGCACCGTTTAACACTCGCTTCACGGTATCACTCACCGGGGTGGCCAACACGCCACCCACCTTGTGATCATTCAGGTTATCGATCAGCTTTTGAATATCGGAAACCCTAACACAGGGACGAGCTACATCGTGTACCAACACCCAGTCATCGGTGTGGGCTTCTCGCTGTAGACATTCCAACGCCAGCCTGACCGAATCAGCACGCTCATCGCCACCGTGAACCGTACGAATCCGTGGGTGCTCAAAGACCTCCAGTTGCTGCCAGTGGTTATCTTCGGTATTAACGGCCACCACAACAATTGACTCATCAACCGCTAACAGTCGCTCCAGCGTATGCTCGATCACTGTCTTGTTATTGAGCAATTGGTACTGTTTGGGCACTTCTCCACCAAAACGACTACCCGTTCCAGCGGCAGGCACAATAATCCAGCGGCTCACTTCTGCTCCTTATCGACAACCATATAAAAGGTCTCACCTTCCTTAACCATTCCCAGATCGGTCCTGGCTCGCTCTTCAACACTTTCCAGTCCATCTTTTAGATCATTCACTTCACCGGCCAAAATGCTATTACGTTCACGTAAAGCGTCATTCTCTTGCTGCTGCATGTCCACCTTGTGTTGAAGCACCTGTCTTTGTGCCATGCTGCCCTCACCCACCCACAGCCGATACTGTAGGAGCAAGAAAAGTAGGGTGAGAATCACTAAAAGCCAACGCATCCCTAGATTCTACAGAACAAAGGAACCAACGTCAGCGGAGAACGAGACCAGATCCGCAGTGAGAAAAAACAGAGTAAGGGGAATAAAATGAAAACAGCCATCAGAACGAGCATCCACACCTGATGGCTATATAGAATAGAAATGCCAACTAGTACTTGAATTCACCCCGTCCACGATAAGGTGCGGTACCACCCAGCTCGGCTTCAATACGCAGCAAACGGTTGTATTTAGCCACCCGGTCAGAACGGCATAGAGAACCGGTTTTAATTTGACCGGCCGCCGTCGCTACTGCCAAATCAGCAATAGTGGTGTCTTCAGTTTCCCCGGAACGGTGTGAGATCACCACAGAATAGCCTGCGTCTTTTGCCATTTGAATGGCATCCAGTGTTTCTGAGAGTGAGCCAATCTGATTAAATTTGATCAGAATCGAGTTGGCCACTCCCATCTTGATACCTCGTTGAAGAATTTTGGTATTGGTGACAAACAAGTCATCACCCACCAACTGAACACGATTGCCTAATTTTTCTGTTTGATACTTCCAGCCATCCCAATCAGATTCGTCCTGACCATCTTCAATGGAAATGATTGGATACTGATCACAAAGTTCTGCCAGAAAATCACTAAAGCCTTCAGCACTGTAGACTTTACCTTCTCCAGCCAGGTCGTATTGGCCATCTTTGTAAAACTCAGAAGACGCACAATCCAGCGCCAACGTCACATCTTCACCCAGTACGTAGCCGGCAGCTTCAACCGCCTGTTTGATCACCGCCAATGCCTCAGCATTCGACGATAGGTTGGGAGCAAAACCACCCTCATCACCTACGGCTGTATTTAGTCCTTTGCTGCTGAGTACTTTCTTCAGTGAGTGGAATATTTCTGCGCCGACTCGCAGTGCCTCCGCGAATGTTTTTGCCGACACGGGCTGAATCATGAATTCCTGAATATCCACGTTATTATCGGCGTGTTCCCCACCGTTAATGATATTCATCATCGGTACCGGCATGCTGTACTGACCGGCAGTGCCATTGATTTCGGCAATATGTGTGTACAGGGGGACACCCTTGTCTTGAGCTGCTGCTTTTGCAGCGGCGAGAGAAACGGCAAGTATGGCATTTGCACCAAACTTTTCTTTGTTTTCAGTTCCGTCGGCATCAATCATGATCTGATCCAGACCACGCTGATCCGTCACATCCTTACCAATCAATAATCCTCTGATCGTGGTATTAATATTGGCAACAGCAGTGAGTACGCCCTTACCTAAATAGCGACTTTTATCGCCATCACGCAATTCTAATGCTTCGCGACTACCGGTGGATGCACCAGAGGGCGCACAGGCCGAACCTACAATGCCATTGTCCAGAATAACGTCTGCTTCAACCGTGGGGTTTCCTCGAGAATCTAGAATTTCGTAGGCACGAACATCTGCAATATTGCTCATTTATTTCTCCATTTTAAAGCCACTGCTTTTAGCACTCAGCTTTTCATTATTCGGGGTTAGTGGTCAGTGTGGGGAAAAGTGTTATTCAATACCAATACTGAATGCCAACACTAAATATCAACTCTGAACATCAGCACTAAACTCAAGTTCAGGCTGTGATTTGATCACATCATCAATGGCTTTCATCTGGACCAAGAATGGCTCTAACTTATTCAATGGCAACGCACTGGGCCCATCACATTTGGCATTGTCGGGATCCGGGTGGGCTTCTAAAAACAAACCCGCTAGTCCAACAGCTATACCAGCACGGCCCAGCTCAGCTACTTGGTGGCGCCGCCCACCTGAAGCCGCGCCCATTGGGTCACGACACTGCAATGCATGAGTGACATCGAAAATGAGCGGCAACCCGCCACTGATCTCTTTCATGGTGCGAAACCCAAGCATATCCACCACAAGGTTGTCATAACCCATGCAGGAGCCACGCTCACACAACATAAT
>JBALWM010000032.1:0-14503 GCA_036960905.1 Porticoccus sp. | reverse complement strand
AGATAGAGTTATGAGCGACGAAAAAAACGGAAGCGGTGAAGACGACGGAAAGCTGCTGTACTGTTCTTTCTGTGGAAAAAGTCAGCATGAAGTTCGTAAACTGATTGCTGGCCCTTCGGTGTTTATCTGTGACGAATGTGTCGATTTATGTAACGACATTATCTCCGAAGAAGTTCAGGAAACCGACTCAGAATCAGCGAGCGAAAACCTACCTAAACCCGTTGAGATCAATGAAACACTTGGCGAGTACGTTATCGGTCAGGAGCGTGCTAAAAAAATTCTATCTGTCGCGGTTTACAATCATTACAAGCGGTTGCAAAGCAGCGGTACGGATATTGGTGGTGAAATTGAACTGGGTAAGAGCAATATTCTGTTGGTCGGACCCACGGGTAGCGGTAAAACGCTGTTGGCAGAGACGCTGGCTCGGTTGTTGGATGTACCCTTTACCATTGCCGATGCAACAACGCTCACCGAAGCAGGCTATGTCGGTGAGGACGTAGAAAATATCATTCAGAAGCTGTTGCAGAAGTGCGACTACGATGTGGAAAAGGCACAGCGCGGGATTGTCTATCTGGATGAGATCGACAAAATATCCCGTAAGTCAGACAACCCTTCTATTACCCGGGATGTATCAGGTGAAGGTGTGCAACAAGCACTATTGAAGCTGATTGAAGGTACGGTTGCTTCTGTACCGCCTCAAGGTGGTCGTAAACATCCTCAACAAGAGTTTCTACAGGTGGATACGTCCAATATCCTGTTTATTTGTGGTGGTGCTTTTTCCGGGTTGGAAAAAGTGATTCAAGATCGCTCAGACAAGGGCGGTATTGGTTTCAGCGCAGAAGTGAAAAGCAAGGAAACTGATAAGAATATTGGTCAGACATTAGTTGACCTTGAACCAGAGGATTTAGTGCGTTACGGGCTTATTCCTGAGTTTGTCGGGCGTTTGCCCGTTATCGCAACTCTGGAAGAGCTGGACCTGGACGCATTAATTAATATTCTCGTTGAGCCCAAAAACTCTCTAGTGAGACAGTACGGTATGCTGTTTGAGATGGAGGGGGTTGAGCTGGATATTCGTCGAGATGCTCTGGAGGCCATTGCCGAAAAGGCTCTTGAAAGAAAAACGGGTGCTCGTGGACTCCGTTCCATTATTGAAAACGTACTACTGGAAACCATGTACAGTATTCCCTCCATGGATAATGTCGGGAAGGTGGTGATCGATAGCTCAGTTATTCGTGGTGAAGCTGAGCCTATGATGGTTTACGAAAATGTTGAGAAAAAGAAGAAAGCTGCCAGCGATGAATAATAGATAGCCTGTAAATCAAAGGGCCCGAATGGGCCCTTTTTTATGTCCAGAAGAATAATCTAGCCTGTCACTTGTTTTTATCCGGCGCAACCCCATATTTGCAGTAAGCTTAAAGTATTAAAATTCTCCATACGAGGTTTAAGAATGGGAGAGAACACAGAGCACAACGAGTTAACAATGTTACCGCTACGCGATGTAGTGGTTTACCCTCACATGGTCATCCCATTATTTATCGGCAGGAAGAAGTCAATTCTAGCTTTGGAAGAGGCTATGGCTGAGGAGAAACAAATCCTGCTCGTCGCTCAGAAGTCAGCGGCTGAGGATGACCCAGAAGCTGATGATCTATATAGAGTGGGAACCCTGTCGACAGTATTACAAATGCTGAAGCTGCCCGATGGTACAGTTAAGGTGCTTGTGGAGGGCGTCGACCGGGTTACGATTAATGCCATTGATGACTCCTCGGGTTATTTTGTGGGAAATTATGATGTGTTGCCCAGTGAGAGCTTGTCGGGAGTAGAAGCTGATGCGCTGATGCGGTCAGCGCTTACTCAATTTGAGCAGTATGTAAATCTCAGTAAGAAAATCCCCTCTGAAGTTGTCAGCACAGTCACCGGTATTGATGATTTAAGTCGTCTGGCAGACACCTTGGCGACTCATATGCCCCTAAATGTTGAACAAAAGCAGGAAGTTCTGGAAATCCCGGTACTAAGAAATAGATTAGAGCACTTGCTGGCATTGATGGAGTCTGAAATTGAGCTTTTTGAAGCAGAGCAGCGAATCCGCGGCCGTGTTAAAAAGCAAATGGAAAAAAGCCAGAAAGAGTATTACCTGAATGAACAGATGAAGGCCATCCAAAAAGAACTGGGTGAGGTGGAAGAGGGCGGCAATGATATTGAGCAGCTAGAGACTAAGATCAATGAAGCTGGTATGCCTAAGTATGCTCTGGATAAAGCTAAATCTGAGCTAAATAAGCTGAAAATGATGTCACCGATGTCTGCTGAGGCTTCAGTGCTACGCGGTTACATTGACTGGATGGTTGGTGTGCCTTGGAAGAAGCGCTCCAGAGTTAAACATGATTTGGTTCGTGCTGAGAAAACGTTGAATGAAGATCACTACGGTCTTGAAGAGGTCAAAGAGCGCATCCTGGAATTCCTTGCCGTTCAGCAGCGCGTAAAGAAACTGAAAGGGCCGGTGCTTTGTTTGGTTGGCCCACCCGGTGTGGGTAAAACTTCTTTAGGTGAATCTATCGCCAAGGCTACGGGCCGCAAATATGTTCGCATGTCTTTGGGTGGTGTGCGTGACGAAGCAGAAATTCGTGGTCACCGTCGTACCTATATTGGCTCGCTACCTGGAAAGGTGATTCAGAAGCTAGCCAAGGCTGAGGTAAAAAACCCACTGTTTTTACTGGATGAAATTGACAAGATGGGGATGGATCACCGAGGTGACCCAGCTTCGGCGATGCTTGAAGTGCTTGATCCTGAGCAAAATAATAGTTTTAACGACCACTATCTTGAAGTTGATTATGACCTTTCTGAGGTTATGTTTATCTGTACTGCTAACTCGATGAATATCCCTGGTCCTTTATTAGATAGGCTGGAAGTGATCCGTATCCCAGGTTATACCGAGGATGAAAAGGTTAACATTGCACTTAAATATCTGCTGCCAAAACAACGGAAGGCGAATGGGCTTAAGGCCGATGAGCTGGATGTTGATTCAGAGGCGATGCAGGATGTTATTCGCTACTACACTCGAGAAGCGGGTGTCCGTGGCCTAGAGCGTGAATTGGCCAAGATTTGCCGTAAGGTCGTGACAAAGCATGTCCGGGAAGGCGCTCAGGAGTTATATAAAGTGACACCAAGTAGTCTTGAGGATTTGTTGGGTGTTCGTAAACATGACTTTGGCAGAGCAGAGAAAGAAAGCCAGGTCGGCCAAGTGACAGGGCTTGCCTGGACTCAAGTGGGCGGTGAATTACTGACCATTGAATCTTCAGCGGTACCGGGCACGGGACAAGTAGTGAAAACTGGTTCGCTGGGTGACGTGATGCAGGAATCTATCCAAGCAGCATTGACGGTAGTAAGAAGTCGCGCTCAGGTTCTAGGTATTCATCGTGATTTTCAGAAGACTATTGATCTGCATATCCATGTGCCAGAAGGCGCAACACCAAAAGATGGTCCTAGTGCGGGCATTGCCATGTGTACAGCCTTTGTTTCTGTGCTGACGGGTATTCCCGTGCGTGCAGATGTGGCAATGACCGGAGAAATTACTCTCCGGGGGCAGGTATTAAAGATTGGTGGGTTGAAGGAAAAGTTACTGGCAGCCCACCGTGGCGGCATTCGTACCGTGATTATTCCTCATGAAAATGAACGGGACCTCAAGGAGATACCGGAGAATATTAAAGCAGATCTTGATATTCATCCGGTACGCTGGATTGATGAAGTTTTGGAGATTGCATTGCAAAAAAACCTAGAGCCATTGTCCGATGATGAATATAAACAGGTCGACACAGAGAGCCAGAAAACAACCGGTGAGGCTGCAACCCGCATAAATACTCACTAAACTGCTTGACCGGGTTTCTGGGGATTGGTATAAAGTTCTCGTCATCGCATATACCACTGCCTGTAGTTAAGTATTGTTCAGTTGTGTGTTGCAGGTGAATAGACTTAATCAAACATAATAAAAGGGGATTAATGTGAATAAATCTGAACTCGTTGATGCTATTGCTGATGCTGCTGACCTGTCAAAAGCCTCTGCTGGGCGTGCTCTTGATGCTGCTGTTGATGCAGTAGCCAATGCGCTGAGTAATGGTGATCAGGTATCTTTGGTTGGTTTTGGTACCTTCTCAGTAAAACATCGAGCTGCACGTGCTGGCCGTAATCCACAAACTGGTGCTGAAATCCAGATTAAAGCTGCAAATGTGCCCAGCTTTAAAGCAGGTAAAGCATTAAAAGACGCTGTTAATTAAGTGGCAGTGCTTTTTGTTTGAGCTTTTCAAACAAAAAAAGGCGCATCTGCGATGCGCCTTTTTTTATATGACAATTTTAAATAGTTCTATCTAAGCCAAGAGAATTCTATGCTGCAGAACTTTCGTGACAACCTAAATGGTGTGGCCAAGGGTGTATTAATTGCCATCATCATTATTCCATTTGCATTATTTGGTGTAGATGCGCTTTTTATCAGTGGCAGTGCCACTGAAGAGGCCGCCAATGTTAATGGTGAAACCATTACGGAGTTTCGCCTTCAGCAAGCGGTAGAAAATCAGAAACAACAATTTCTCAGCCGTTACAAAAATATTGACCCGGCGCTACTCACTGATGAGCAATTGCGGGCACCTGTGATACAGCAGCTGATTCGCAAGAAAGTCGTAGAGCAAACTGCCATTGATCAGGGTATGGGTGTTTCTTCGCGAACAATATACGACATATTGTTGGATGTGCCTGAGTTTCTAACGGATGGTAAGTTCGATACCGATCGTTATAATTTTGCCTTAAGGCAAATGGGCTTTACGCCTACATCGTATAGTAAGCTCCTCAGCTCAGAGCTGTTATTCAATCAATTCCTTCAGGGTGTGGCGGTCACCGGCTTTTCCACAGAGCAAGAGCTAACCTTGTTGGCGGGTATGACCGAACAGACCCGTGATTTCTACTATCTGACACTCCCGGTTGCACCGTTATTGGATTCAGCAGTGGTGTCTGAAGAAGACATCAACACGTATTACACCAGTCATTCCGATCAGTTTATGACAGAAGAACAATTGGTGGTTGAATATATCGAATTACAGCCCTCAGACTTAGCGGGTGAGGTCTCTGTTGATGATGAGATGGTGGAAGAGGCCTACCAAGTCAGAGTGGCAGAAGCCACGTCTAAGCAATCTCGACATGTGGCACATATCCTGTTGGAAAAACAGGATGATGGAAGCCATATGAGCAAAATAGCAACCATTCAGGAAAAGCTCAAAGGCGGAGGGGGTTTTGCTGCGCTGGCTCAAGAGTTTTCGGAAGACTACATTACGGCAGAACAAGGGGGCGACCTCGGTTTCACACAGACAGGTGATCTACCTGACGCGCTTGAATTAGCCTTGGATAAACTTTCTGTGGGCGATTTGTCGGATGTTGTGGAGAGTGATGCCGGTGTGCATATTCTCAAATTTATTGCAGAAAAAGTTGCAGATGTGCCAAGTCGTGATGTGCTTGAACCATCAATTCGTGCTGAATTGGAGCTTCAATTAGCTCAGGAGCTGATGCCTGAGCGAATCGAAACACTCAAAGACCTTTCCTATAATGCCAGCTCATTACAGGATACTGCTGATCAGGCAGCTCTGGATTTGAAAGTGTCTACGCCCTTTGGGCGTGCGGGTGGAGTGGGCGTTGTAGCAAATTCACAGGTGATTAATGCAGCCTTTAGCGATACGGTGCTAGAGGAGGGCTATGCCAGTGAGGTGTTGGAGTTATCTGAGAACCATCTTCTAGTGTTAGCACTTCGTGAACGCATTGCTCCTCGTCTCAAGCTACTTGAAGAAGTTAAGCCGCAGATTGCGTTGGTGATAAAAGAACAAAATGCCAGAGAGCAACTACTCGTTCGTGGCGCAGAGTTACAGCAGCGCGTTAGTGCGGGAGAAACCATTGAAGACGTCGCCAAGGCAGAGAATCTGGAGTGGCAGGTGAGTCTTGATACTAAACGAATTGGCGGTAATCTGGATAAAAATATTCACCAGCACGTCTTTTCTATGCAGATACCTGATCAGACTCCAGTGATAGACAACCTGATTGTTGCCAATGGTGATCTTGTTCTTATTTCTTTGGTCAAGGCTAAGCCCGGTGATTTTAATGCGCTTGGTGCCCAGCAAAAGAGAGCGATGGCTGCCTCTGTAGCCACGACTACGGCCAGTCAGGCTTATCAGGCGTATGAAGAGTTGTTACTCCAGAGCTCCGATGTGGCGTCAAAATACTAACTTAATCTAGTGCGATAGAATCTATCTGGTCTTGGGATATACAGCGTCAGTTTTGAAAAATAACCCCAAAGTGGCGTTGTATCCTGGATCAGGGTGTTCACAATAGGCGCAATTTAGATACCTTGTGCAATTGCACAAGTGCATGCGGAGTAAAATCGATGGCTAATTTCAAGTACGACTTAGTGATCATCGGTAGTGGTCCTGCTGGTGAGGGTGCCGCGATGTCAGCGGTGAAGCAGGGTTGGTCAGTAGCGATTGTCGACGAGCGAAAAATGGTCGGTGGTAATTGTACCCATCTTGGAACAATTCCTTCTAAGGCTCTACGTCATTCTGTACGCCGGATGGTTCAGTTCAACACCATGCCGATGTTCCGTACGATGGGTGAACCCCGCTGGTGCTCTTTTTCAGAAGTCATGGAGTCTGCCGCCCAAGTGATTCATAAGCAAGTTGAAGGGCGCACTCGTGAATATGCAAGAAACAGGATTAAATTCCATGTGGGGCGAGCCTGTTTTGTCGATTCTAACCATTTAAAATTGACTAAACCTGATGGCACCTACGACCAAATGGAGGCACGCTTTTTCTTGATTGCCACGGGTTCCAGCCCTTACCACCCAGAAGATGTGAATTTTGATCATCCATGGATTTTTGACAGTGATTCGATTCTTAATTTAGACCGAACCCCTCGTAATATTATTATCTATGGTGCCGGTGTTATTGGCTGTGAATATGCTTCAATTTTTGCTGGCTTGGATACCAGAGTTGACCTAGTGAATACTCGGGAAGGGTTGTTATCATTTCTTGATGACGAAATTTCTGATGCCCTTAGTTATCACCTTCGAGATTTAAACGTGACCGTACGTCACAAGGAAGAATATGCTCGTATTGAAACCCGTGATAATGGCATAACTATGGAGCTGAAGTCGGGTAAGCGAATTCATGCAGAGGCTCTTCTTTTCTGCAATGGTCGCAGTGGTAATACCAGTAACATGGGGCTTGAAGAGATAGGGTTGGATGTCGATAGTCGCGGACAGGTTACCATCAATGATCATTATCAAACCTCAGTAGAAAATATCTATGCTGCTGGAGATGTTGTTGGTTGGCCTGCGTTGGCTGGTGCTGCCTATGACCAAGGGCGATCTGCTGCAGCACATATGTGTGGTTTATCCAAGATTTATCATGTGGATGATGTAGCAACTGGCATCTACACAATTCCTGAAATTAGTTATGTGGGAAAGACCGAATCCGAACTCACAGAGCAACAGGTGCCCTATGAAATTGGTCGGGCCTATTTTAAGAATATTGCCAGGGCTCAAATTTCTGGCGAAGAGGTGGGTGTTCTGAAGATTCTATTTCATCAGGAGACACTGGAAATTCTTGGGGTCCATTGCTTTGGTGCAGAAGCTGCAGAGATCATTCATATTGGTCAGGCGATCATGAACCAGACAGGCAAAGCCAATACGATCGAATACTTTATTCGTACAACCTTTAATTATCCAACGATGGCTGAGGCATACCGCCTTGCTGCAATTAATGGCATTAACAGATTGAATAGGGAATCAAGAAAACTGGTCGTATAGAATATCCAAGCTTCCAGCTTAGCTCCCTATAGTTACAAAAAAGCCAGAATGCCAACAGCACGCTGGCTTTTTTATGTCGCTTAGAGGCCTATAGAGGCTTTACTCTTTATCATTACATTTTAGAACAGAGTGAAGTACATGGTCGTACTCAAAAAAAACGATGAAGTCGGGATATTCCCACGAAGAGATGGGTGGATCTCCCACTGGATCATTCCATTCCTGAGGATCCCCATAACGTTTCTGTACTTGGTCTTTTGTTATGCCTTTAGTTGGGCGCTCTACGCCCTTTTTCTCAGCTGCCTGCTGGCCAACAGGAACAGTGATAACTTCGGCAGTTAGTGGCATCGATAAACAGCAAAAAATGCTGAAGGGTAGTAAAAACTTGTTCATGATTGATATCCCTTATTAACTGTCATGCGCAGTATGTACTCTGATTATAGCAAGTCAGAACATAATAAGTGCAACTGCAAAATAACAGGATGACTCATAAACAGGTAGTCAATCACATAAATGCCCGCTTGTCTGCTCTGTGCGATTCCGTTTTAATGCACTGCAATGAATGCCAACCTACCCTTTTTTATCGGATTACGTTACATCCGCAGCAAGAGACGCAACGGTTTTGTGTCTTTTGTTTCGCTGCTGTCCTTTATTGCAATGGCATTGGGCATCATGGCGTTAATTATCGTTTTGTCCGTGATGAATGGTTTTGATCAAGAGATCAAAAAAAGAATTCTTAATGTAGTACCACATGCCAGCGTGGTGAGTGAAGAAGGTATTACTGATTGGCGCAAGTTGGGTCTTCAAACTCTTAATGTAGAGCATGTGGAAGCCTATGCCCCCTTTGTTGAAGGCTACGGCCTGTTGTCATCATCGGGGCTTAGTCAAGGGGTGTTGATACAGGGTATTGATCCGGCGTTGGACAATGAGGTCAGCCCTATTAGTCAGTATATGGTGGCTGGACAAACGGCCTATTTGCAACCAGGTGAATATGGCATTGTACTGGGAAATCTACTGGCGCGGTCCCTTGGCGTGATCAATGGCGATTCAGTTATTCTATCGACGCCTGAACTCAATGTGACACCTGCAGGTATCTTTCCGCGCTACAAACGTTTTCGTGTGATGGGCGTTTTTCAAGTGGGTGCCCAGGTGGATAATGGCTTGGCATTTATTCACTATCAGGATGCACAGAAACTTTTCCGTCTGGCTAATAAAGTGACGGGTGTGAAGCTGCGACTCACAGATCCATTTTCGGTAGATGTTGTTGCTGAGATGCTTGAGCAAAACGTGGGTGACGGTTTGGTAGTGAAAACCTGGATGTCAGAGATGAGCAATCTGTTTCAGGCGATAAAAATGGAAAAGAAAGTTGTAGGCGTGCTGCTGGCAGCCATTGTTGCTGTAGCGGCATTTAATATTGTTGCCAGCTTGGTATTGATGGTTGCTGACAAGCGTCGAGATATTGCCGTATTGCGTACCCTTGGTGCTAGTGAAAATACCGTATCGGGTATTTTTGTTGTTCAAGGTAGTGTGATTGGTTTTCTTGGCGTAATTGTCGGCGCGACTCTGGGTTGTCTGCTGGCAATATTTATGGGTGATATTGTCAGCTGGTTGGAGTTATTTGTGGGTTTTCAGGTGTTTGATCCAAATGTATATTTTATCAGTCAGTTGCCATCAAAACTGATGTGGCAGGATGTGATAACGATCTGTTGTCTCGGTTTAGTATTGAGTGTGCTTGCTACGTTATATCCCGCGAGGCGTGCTGGTCAGGTATTACCTGCGGAGGCTTTGCGTTATGACCACTGACAGGGAGTGTGTGTTGCAATGTCGAGGGTTATCAAAACACTATATTCAGGGCGATGATCAGATAGCGGTTATTCGCGATATTTCTCTTAGCATTCACTCCGGTGAGCGAGTGGCCATTATCGGTGCTTCAGGTTCGGGTAAAACTACCTTGTTGAATTTGTTGGGAGGTTTGGATGATCCTTCAAGTGGTTCAGTGGAGGTAATGGGGACTGATTTGGCTCCAATCAAGGAATCTGGACGAGCTCGTCTTCGTAATAAACACCTGGGCTTTGTCTACCAGTTTCACCATTTGTTGGGTGAGTTTAGTGCTCTTGAAAATGTAGCTATGCCATTATTGATTGGAAAAGTCTCTGTATCAGAATCCCGAGCTCGGGCTAATGAAGTTCTTACTCAGGTAGGCTTGGGTCACCGCTGTGACCATAAACCAGCTGAGCTCTCTGGTGGGGAGCGCCAGAGAGTGGCTATCGCAAGAGCATTGGTTACCCAGCCCGCTTGTGTGCTCATGGATGAGCCCACCGGAAATCTTGACCCAGCCACAGCGGAAAAAGTACTAGCTCTGTTACTGAAGTTGAATGGGGAGCTGGGTATTAGTTTTGT
The DNA here is from genome assembly GCA_036960905.1 of Porticoccus sp. GTDB lineage: Bacteria > Pseudomonadota > Gammaproteobacteria > Pseudomonadales > Porticoccaceae > Porticoccus. The sequence continues at coordinate 4,278 of JBALWM010000032.1, read as the reverse complement.
GGTTGTCACACACGATTCTCATGTGGCCTCCCAAATGGACAGTATTCTGTCACTTGAAAATGGTGCACTGGTCGATGTGACAAGAACAGTAGAATCTACGGCGCCTGATACTAAGAGTGGACGGTCTTAGTGTTCAGGCCTTTCTCAATTTATGTTGGCCTGAGAAACTTCACTTCGGGTAGCAGGAATCGGTTGGTTTCCTTTATTTCTTTGTTGGCGATTCTCGGGCTGGTGCTTGGGGTGGCGTTGTTGATCGTCGTGATGTCAGTAATGAATGGTTTTGATCATGAGATGGAAGCCCGAATTCTTGGTGCGGTGCCACATATCAGGTTGTTCAAGGATGGAGGGGTTGAAGATATCCCCGCTCTTATGGAGGTACTGGAGGCTCAGGAAAATGTGCGTGCCACAATGCCGTTCAATCAAGTTGAAGGGATGCTGACCAGTCGTGGAAAGACAGCACCTGTGGAAGTGTTGGGGGTTGATGGAGCACTCAGTGATGAGTTTATTGGTCAGTTTGTAGCCCCAGAGTTATTGGCCACTTTTCAGGTAAATGAAAAGACACTGCTGTTGGCAAAAGGTGTGGCTGAGAAGTTAATGGTTGAGGTGGGTGATCGAGTCACATTGCTGGTGCCCCGTGTTGGGGGGCAGGAAAGCCGTCAAATTGCACCAACAATTAGCGCATTTACCGTAGCAGGGGTTTTTGAAACACATACTACCCTTGATCAGAGCCTCGCCTTGGCCCAACTCGAGAGGGTCGGGGTTTTGGCTGGTACCGGTGGTCGGCCCCAGGGAATACAGGTCAAGTTGAACGATATTTTCCAGGTGCGCGAAACAGGGTTTGAGCTCCTTCGAGTATTAGCACCGGGTTATCGGTTTTCAGATTGGATTCAAACCCATGGAAACCTTTATCAGGCCATCAGAATGTCTCGAAATATGGTTTCCCTGCTGGTTTTTTTGATTATTGGCATTGCCGTCTTTAACGTTATTTCGATGTTGATGATGACCGTTATTGATAAGCGTTCTTCCATTGCTATTCTTAAGACACAAGGTGCGACCAATAGCGAAGTTGTTGCTGTTTTTCTGACTCAGGGGTTCCTTATTGGTGCTGTGGGGTCACTATTGGGTGCCATTATTGGTGTCAGTTGTGCATGGCAGGCCTCCGCCATCGTGAGCAGTATTGAATCTTTGCTGGGGTTTAATTTTCTTAACTCGGATGTGTATCCCATAGATTTTTTACCATCAAAACTGGTGTGGAGTGATGTGTTGTCGATTGTCATCGTGGCACTGGGATTAAACTTTCTTGCGACGCTATACCCTGCGTTGCGTGCAGCTCGAACTCGACCCGCTGAAGTGTTGCGTTATGAATAGAATAAGAGAGGTAAGGGAAACGGTTTAGTTTTCCTCTGTAGATTTTTTCTCACGTGCCTTGTTGCGTGCCTCCCAATTTTTGATCACTTTCCAGCGCCACAGGCGGTGGATGACGACATAGCCTATAGCACCACTGACCAGACCGCAGAATAAACTTCCTGTTAATAAGGGGAGCCAAATAGTGCTACCTTGGGCAACGGCCCAATCCCAGCTTAGCTCAATACTGATTGGTGTAACGTCCTGACCGAGTAGCCAGATACCAACCCGGTAGCTGAATAAAAATATTGGGGGGAAGGTGAGTGGGTTACTGACCCAAATCAGAGCCATAGCTACTGGCAGATTGGTTCGGAACAAGAGGGCCAGCATGGCAGCGACAACAGTTTGCCCAGGAATGGGCAGGAAGGCGCAAAACAGACCGATAAAGAAGGAGGCAGAGATGGAGTTCCTGTTAAGGTGAAACAGGTTTGGATCCCTTATTAAAGGGCCCATCCACCGAATTGCACGGCTTTCAACAATTTTATGGGGGTCAGGTAACCACCGTCGTAGGATCTTCTTTGGCATACTCTTTGGAACAATAGAACTAAGGCGCAATTATGACGAGTTTTATTCAGATACACTACTGCTTAGGTCAATAGAGTGATACGTTGTATCGACGCAATATGATAGTTATCGTCTGACCCGAAGTTATATTTTTGTTGGTATCTCAGAGAGAACGAAGGAATACATGATGGAAATAATAGCCTCCAGCTGGGTGTACACCATTCTCAACTTCTTTGCGGCATTACTTGTTGTCTTGCTTGGGTTGATGATTGTTTTGGTGATCGTTCTCTATATTCTTGACGTGACCCAAACTCGACAGGCTGTTCGTCGAAATTACCCCGTGATAGGTCGTTTCCGCTATATGTTCGAACATATGGGTGAATTTTTCCGGCAGTACTTTTTTGCTATGGATCGAGAGGAATTGCCTTTTAATCGCTCGGAACGCTCCTGGGTATACAGGGCAGCCAAAGATATTGATCGCACTCTGGCCTTTGGTTCAACACGTGACTTACGACCTGCAGGCTCCATCTATTTTGTAAATTGTGCCTATCCTACACGGGGTGAAGATGCTGTGGCCCCTAGCCCAATAACAATTGGTCCATATTGCGAACACCCATATACAACGGCATCTCTGCTTAATATATCGGGAATGAGTTATGGCGCATTATCGAAGCCTGCTGTTCAAGCGCTATCCCGGGGCGCAGCAAAGTCAGGTTGCTGGTTAAATACCGGCGAAGGTGGGTTGTCTTCCTATCACCTTGAGGGAGGGTGCGACATTGTTTTTCAAATTGGCACCGCCAAGTTCGGTGTTTGTGATGAAAAAGGGAATATTAGCGAGGAACGTTTGCGCAAGGTCGCCGCACACCCTGAAGTCAAAATGTTTGAAATCAAATTAAGCCAGGGAGCCAAACCTGGTAAGGGCGGGATTTTACCCGCTGCCAAGGTGACAGAAGAAATTGCCACTATCCGTGCCATTGAAGTAGGTGAAGATGCCATAAGCCCTAATCGCCACGCGGAGATTGTGGATGCCGAAAGCCTGTTGAATATGATTGCCAAGGTGCGTGACATTACCGGGAAGCCGGTTGGGTTTAAAAGTGTGATTGGTGACACTGATTGGTTAGAAGATTTGTTTCATTTAGTTCTGGAACGAGGAATAGAGTCAGCCCCGGACTTTATTACCATAGATGGGGCTGAAGGAGGATCTGGTGCAGCGCCCAAACCATTACTTGATTTTATGGGACTGCCGATTGGTGAGAGCTTGCCAGAGGTGGTAGATGTTCTCCGTGGCTATGGATTGCGCGATAGAATAAAAGTGATTGCCTCTGGAAAAATGATCATTCCTTCCGGCGTGGCTTGGGCACTGTGTACGGGTGCAGATTTTGTGACTAGTGCTCGTGGGTTTATGTTTTCCTTGGGCTGTATTCAGGCGATGCAGTGCAACAAAAATACTTGTCCTACCGGTGTGACGACACATGACCCGAAGCTGCAGCGTGGCTTGAATCCTGCGTTAAAGTCAGAGCGGGTGGCTAATTATATTTTTAATATGACCTATGATGTTGGGATGATTGCGCACTCCTGTGGTGTGTTGGAGCCTCGACAGCTAAAACGAACCCACGCCAGGATTGTGACCACATCCGGGCGTTCTAAGACACTGGAGAGTCTGCACCCCTCAGTGGTCAGCGGGTCGCTGTGTTCAGCTGAGTGTGAACAATAAGAAACACCGTGTGGGATAGCTATTTTTAGCTAAATATGAATCATGAACTAAACTGTAATGTAACTTGACCAAGCTGTTTTACATTGGGTGAATTCCCCCTTAAAAAAAGGAGCGGGATGGGACGGGCGATTAACAAGACCAGCTTTAGCCAACGTGACTTTAATGCATTTGGTCATAAACTACATCGGTGTTTGAATGCACTTGAGTTACTTCTTGAAAGGCCTGGATTTGGCTGTGGCGAAGCCAGTATCGGTGCTGAATTAGAACTTTATCTCCTAGATCGCCAGGGGCTACCTCTTCCAAAAAATGTAGCTATCCAAAAGCAGTTTGATGATTCTCAGCTGACCCTGGAATTGAATCGCTACAACCTTGAGTACAATCTCAGCCCAGTGAAAGCCACTGGCGCACCTTTTTCCACCCTGGAACAGCAAATGCTTGATGCATTGCTCCAACTTCAGATTTTAACTGAGAAGGAGGGTGGGTCTGTATTGCCCATTGGTATTCTGCCCACCCTGCGCAGAGATGATTTTGGTGAAAGCGCAATGACGGATGAACCTCGGTATCATGCGCTTGCTAATGTGCTCCATCAGATGCGTGATCGGTCCTGTGGTATCAATATTGATGGGGAGGATGCCATTCATCTGGTTCAGAGTGAT